>JBHENE010000143.1:0-12204 GCA_046262215.1 Chthoniobacterales bacterium
GTTCGGCGATGTGACGAACGGCGCCCGCGGCGACATCAAGATGGCGACATCGATGGCGCGTCGAATGGTCTGCGAGTGGGGCATGAGCGAGAAGATGGGCATGGTCGAATACGGCGAGCACGAAGATTACGTGTTCCTCGGACGCGACATGGGAAAGGGCCGCGACTACAGCGAAGCGACAGCGGAAGAAATTGACAGCGAAGTCAGAAAGCTGATCGACGACGCCTATGCTCGTGCGAAGAACGAGTTGATCGAACATCGCGATAAACTCGAGACAATCGCCAAGGCGTTGCTCGAGTTCGAAACGCTCGATGGCAGCCAGATTCGCGACATCATCGAGCACGGCCGGATGATGAATCCGCCCCCGGGCCCACCGGCGTCATCCATTCCTGAAATGCCGGCCGAGAAGCCTCCGAAGCAGATTGTCGTAGCGCCCGATGTGACTCCGCCACTCGGTGGCGGCCTTAGCGGCGCGCCAGCTTAGCGTTTACGATTTCGCGGCAGCGTCTCACCAGCGCGGTGCGAGCTCGCGGCAATGATGCCCGGGCCGCACGTCCTGCCCCCGCGTTATTTGCCGCGCTGCTTTTCAACAAGCTGCCGCAGCTGGCGCTCCATCGTCTTGAAGGCATCGTGCACTGCCTTCGCGAGTGGTTCATAGGAGTCATCCGCCGTTTCGCTGTCTTCGGCCACAAGCTCGTGACCTGGCGCTACGGTCAAGTCGATGCGGACGCGAAACGGGTTCCCGGTTTTGTGGTTATGATTCGGCTGCTCGATCGCCACATCACACCGATTGATGTGATCGCAGAACTTGTCGAGACGCGCGGCTTTGTCCCGCACCATCTGTTCGATCGCCTCGGATTTATCTAATCCGCGATACGTGATTTCTACCGGTAATTGCATAGCTCTTATATAATTCGTTAGGCGGACTCGCGCAAAACTTGCCGCCGTCTAGATCGGCTGAAGCGAGCGGAAATGTCCCGGCAGCTTTGTCGGCTCGATCTTCAATAAATCGGATTTCACATGCTCAACGATGCGCTCCCGCACCGCCGGCGGAAGCAGATCGACAATCGAGGTGTAGATCGACGCCGGCGCCGCGAACGACCAGCCTGCGGCCCCAGAGAGTTTCACCGTTTCAGTGATGTTGTCGGCGAGCTGCTGGAAGATTCGGCGATCGTTCTCGGTCTCGAATCCCTGCCGTTCCGCGATTCCGTTCATGTGTCGGCCGCTGCTGGCCTGCCCGCCACCGCCACCAGCCGGGAAGCGCCCCGCCTGGTCGGTCAGCTTGTCCTTGTAGCGCCCGTGCGCGTCGGTGAGGTCGAACGCTTGCACGAGTTGTAGGCTCGCGCCGCGATTCGGCGCTTCTCCAACTTTGTATGCCTTCAAGCCGCCACGGTCAGAAACGATAATCAGTGATGCTGGAGTCATTTGGATTCTGTTGGGGTGCTAACAGAATCGTTTCGCAGCCGCGAACTGCGCTGACCAATTGCGTCTCTGCGATTGAGCGTCAGGCGAGCGGCGAACGGTGATAGCTCGCCAGCAGATCGGCAACGTCGCGGTAGATAGCCACTGCGCCGGAAGCGCGTAGCTCGTCCTCCGGGAACCCGCCGCAGAGGAGCCCGATCGTAGGCAAACCAGCCTTCTTCGCCGCGTCGACATCATACGGCGTATCTCCGATCACGATCGCCTCGGACGGCGCCACATCGAGTGCACTCAACGCGCTGAGGAAGACATCCGGCTCAGGTTTCGAATGTCGGACATCGCTCTTTGTCGTCTGCGTTTCGATCAAGCCGGCGATGTCTGCGAGCTTCACATAGTGTTCGATTTCAGCGGCGTTGCCCGATGAGGCAAGCGCGATTTTCTTGTCGTCAGCGCGAAGGCGTTCGAAAAGCTCACGCACTTGCGGAAAGGGACGAACGCGCTCGAGATACTGCTGTTTAAACAACGCCGAGCGATACTTCTCCACCGCTGGTCCGATCTTCTGCAGTTCGACGGGATCCAGGAACACCGGGAGATATTGGTCCCCACCCTTGCCGATCTGGGAACGGAGTTCTTCACGTGGAAACTCTTTGCCGAAATGCCGGAAGGTCTCCTGCCACGCGTCCGCATGGAGATCGTTTGAGTCGACGAGAGTGCCGTCGAGATCGAAGATTGCGGCGCGCACCATTAGCTGACGTCGCTCGTTGTCTTTGCTGTTTTCTTCGTGCGCGCCAATTTCTTCGCGCCCCCGCCCGGTGGCCGTTCCTCGCGCGGGACCTGCACCTCACGCTTCTTCCACGATTCATGCCGCGCTTGCGCCTGCGACCCTGCCGTCAGCCGGAGTAACTTTACCGAGCGGCCTTCCACTTCGAAGTCGTCTCCCGATGCATACGTCATGTCATCCTCGACGAACCCTTCGGATTCGACCGTGTCCATCACGATGCGCCATTCCAGATTCTGCTGACCCGGCAGCACGAACGAAATCATTTCGTGATGCGCGTTGATCAGAAGCAGGAACGTTTTGTCGCGGATTGGCTCACCTTCGAAACTCAGGACGTCGATCGTATCGCCGCTTAGCAGCATCGCGAGACAACGCACAAAAGGGGACGACCACTCCTCGTCACTCATCTCGTTGCCGCCGGGATTGAACCACATCACGTCCTTAATCTCCGAGCCACGAATGCGCCTGCCTTGGAAGAATTTTGGCCGCCGGAAAACAGGATGTTCGCGTCGCAGTTGAATCAGTTTCTTCGTAAACTCGAGCTGCTCGTTCTGCTCTTCAGTGCGATCCCACGTCAGCCAGCTGATCTCGTTATCCTGGCAATAGGCGTTGTTGTTGCCGCCTTGCGTGCGCGCCCATTCATCGCCTGCCGTCATCATCGGCACGCCCTGCGATAGGAGCAGCGTCGTCAACAGGTTCCGGCGTTGTCGGCCGCGCAGATCATTGATCTCCTCATCGTCAGTCGGGCCCTCCGCGCCGTGATTCCAAGAGTGATTATTGTTATCGCCGTCATTGTTGTTCTCGCCGTTCGCCTCGTTGTGCTTGTCGTTGTAGCTGACGAGATCGTTGAGCGTGAACCCGTCGTGCGCGGTGATGAAATTGATGCTCGCGTATGGGCGGCGTCCGTTGTGTTGATAAAGATCCGGGCTGCCGGTGAGGCGATACGCCATTTCGCCGATGCGTCCTTCGTCGCCTTTCCAGAAGCTCCGCACGGCGTCACGATACTTCCCGTTCCACTCCGCCCAGAGCACCGGAAAATTGCCGACTTGATATCCGCCTTCGCCAACATCCCACGGCTCCGCGATTAACTTCACCTGCGAGAGCACCGGGTCTTGGTGAATGATCTCGAAGAACGCGTGCAGCTTATTCACGCCGCCGAAATCGCGCGCCAGCGTTGAGGCGAGGTCGAAACGGAAGCCGTCGACATGCATTTCGAGCACCCAATAACGCAGGCTGTCCATGACCAGCTGGAGCGTGCGCGGATGCAACAGATTGAAAGTGTTCCCCGTGCCGGTGAAGTCCATGTAATACCGCTGATCTTCCGGCGAGAGCCAGTAGTAAGCGTGGTTATCAATGCCGCGGAAACTCAACGTCGGCCCGAGGTGATTCCCCTCCCCGGTATGGTTGTAGACCACGTCGAGGATGACCTCGATGCCTGCGGCGTGGAGGTTCCGCACCATGCCTTTGAATTCCGAGACCTGGCCGCCAGTGCCGCCGCTGCTCGAATAGCGGGCTTCCGGTGCGAAGAAGCCTAACGAGTTGTAGCCCCAATAATTCGTCAGGCCTTTGTCGACGAGGATCTTGTCGTTCACGAACTCCTGCACCGGCAGCAGCTCCACCGCGGTGACTCCGAGGTCGGTGAGATATTTGATTGAGGCCGAACTGCCGAGGCCTGCATACGTACCGCGCAACTCCTCCGGCACATCAGGGCAGAGCCGCGTAAAGCCCTTCACGTGCACCTCGTAGATGACGGAATTGTTCAGCGGCGTGCGCAACGGCTTGTCGCCGCCCCAGTCGAAAGCGGCATCGATCACTACCGCCTTCGGCATGCCCCACGCATCATCGCGGAAATCGCGCGTCAGGTCGCCCGCCTCACCGCCGACGACGTAGCCGAACATTTCGTCGGACCAATTGATGTTGCCGGCGATCGCCTTTGCATACGGATCGATCAGCAACTTCGAGCTGTTGAAACGCATTCCGCGCTCCGGATCATACGGCCCGTAAACCCGATAACCGTAGAGCTGCCCGGGACGCACATCCGGCAGGAACAGGTGCCACACCTGGTCAGTGTGCTCGGTCATCGGAATCCGAATGTTCTCTTGCGTCGCTTCCACGCGATCGAACAGGCAGAGATCGACGGACGTGGCGTTCTCGGAGAAGAGCGCAAAGTTCACGCCATTCCCCATCCACGCCGCGCCAAGAGGATACGGATAACCGAGCCAGATTTTAACAGGAGTCATAGTTTCGAAAGCCGTCTTTATCGGTGACCGGAACGGCAACCGCAATCGAAACGCCACTCCGCGCCGGCCGGTACAATCATTGCCATCGGGGAGGAACGTTGGACGGCGGACGCCGGACGCGGCACGTTGCGTTTCTCCGTCGCCATGAGCTTTGCGCGTTTGTTTCCGGATGCGGATTACCGACATCACCTTTCGGTGAAACGGGGAGATCTCGCCGCGTTCTTCGCACATCGGCCTGATCACGACGAACTCATTGCGGAGCGTCGCCATTGGCTCGATCGCGACCGCGACAACTACGCAGCGGCTCTGGATTCCGCAGCACCGGCGATCAAAGAAACGGCGGAGGTCATCGGCGCCGAGTGCTCGGACCAGCACAACGCCTCCGCCACGATCGTGAGATTGGGCGGCCAGATCGAACCCGACATCGTCATTCTCGAGAAGAATAGCGACTCAGCATTTCGCGTCGTCGCGGGCTGCGTCTGTTTTCCTTCGTCGTGGTCCTTTCCGGAAAAGCTCGGCCTGCCGCTCGACGCTGTGCATACCGTCGTGCCTGATCTGAACAGCGCTCTCGGCACTCCGATGGCGCGATTCCTCGGCAAGATTCAACCCGGCGCAAGTTGGGAGCGCTCGAATTGGGGCCTCAGTTCGTCGCCCGCACGTAACCAACACTCGAGCCGCAACACTCCGCGGCTCGTCCCACCGCTCACGCTCGATCGCGTCTGGCTGCGGGTGGAAGACCAGATCCTCAGCATCCTCCCGCAAACGGGCGCGCTTCTTTTCGCGATTCGCATCGTCACGCTGCCGTTAAGTGAGCTTCGCACGCGCGAGCCGGACGCTGCAGCCGGGTTGCGGCGCGCGCTTGCGACGTTAACCGACGAAATGGCTGCGTACAAAAATCTCGCTGCAGCCCGCGACCACATCGTTGCGCTGCTAGATCGCGATTAGCCGATTTTCTTCCGAAACCGCAGCGAGCAAACGCAAAACAACACCACCGCCATCGCGCAGAGGATTGCGAACGACTGCCAGTACTCGAAGAACGTCGCGCCGCGCAGAATGATCCCGCGCATCAACGCAATGAAGTAGGTCGTCGGCATGACCGCGCCGATTGCATAGAAGATCGCCGGCATCGTTTCGCGCGGGAAAATGAAGCCGGAGAAAAACACGCTCGGCAGGATGAACGCCATCGACATCTGCAGCGCCTGCATCTGGTTCTCTGCCTTTGTGGCGACCAACAGGCCGAGGCTTAACAAAGCGAACACGTAAACGAACGTGGAGGCGATCATCGCGACAATGCTCCCCGCGATTGGCACAGCAAAAACGAAGCGCATGATCGCAAACAACAGGATCGCCATCAGCATCCCGAGGCAGAGATAAGGCACCAGCTTCCCGAGCATCAATCCCCACCGGCTCAGTGGACTAACGAGCAATTGCTCGATCGTCCCTTTCTCCTTCTCGCGCACGACCGCCATCGCCGTCGCGAAGGTTGTGCCGATTTGCAACACCACGCCAATCACGCCTGGGACGAAAAAGTTCGGGCTTCGCATCGTCGGGTTGTAAAGCATCTGCGGCCGGACCTCGATCGGCACATGCTGCGCGCCGGTCTCGTGCATCAGTCGCTGCACCGATTGCGATAACGTCACCGCGACAGCGGTATTCAAAGCCTGCAGCGCGGTCGTCGAATTCGAGCCGTCGATCAGCAACTGCACTTGTGCCGGGTAACCAGCGCGCAAATCGCGGGTGAAATGCGGCGGAATCTGCAGCCCCACGTACGCCTTCCCTTTTCGAATCTCGCTCGCGAGCTGCTCGATGTTCTGGACCTCGCCGACGACGCGAAACGTCTCGGTGTTGACGAAATGATCGACGAACTGCCGGCTCTCGACCGTGCGGTCTTCGTTCAGCACCATCATCGCCATGTGTTTGACGTCGTTATCGAGCGCGTAGCCGAACGCGATCATCTCGATCAACGGCGGGAAGAGCATGAAGAACAGCGTCATCGGGTCTCGGAGCACGATGATGAATTCCTTAAACAGAATGGCGCCGAAGCCGCGAAAGGGGCGCGCTTTCATGTTGCGGCGACCTTCCCATTCGCGGCGTGCTGCGCGGTCAGACCCACGAAAACGTCCTCAAGCGACGGCCCGATTTCGTGAATCTCCGATTTTGTAATCCCAACGCTGCGCAGCTTCGCTTCGATCTGCGGCTCGTCGATCTCGTCAGAGACCAGCAAGTGCATCGACTGACCGAACACCGTTGCGCTCCGCACGCCCGGGACTTGCCGCATCGCCTGCAATGCTGTCGTCACATGGTCGCATGTCACATCGAGGCGCCGGGTCCCAGCTGGGCTGACTTCCGGCATCTGCTTCAGCTCGTCCGGTTCGCCGCAGACAATCAGCTTCGACATGTAAATGTAGCCGACATGATCACACCGCTCGGCTTCATCCATGTAATGGGTTGTCACGAAGAGCGTCATCCCCTGGCCCGCGAATTCGAACAGCAAATCCCAGAGCTCGCGACGCGCCACCGGGTCGATGCCTGCTGTTGGCTCGTCGAGAAATAGAACGCGCGGCTGATGCATCAACGCACACGCCATCGCGAGCCGCTGCCGCCAGCCGCCCGAGAGCAGCGCAGCGCGCCGGTCGATATACGGTTCCAGGTGTGTGATCCCGATCAGTTCATCGCGCCGCTGCTTCAACGCGCGGCCGTTTAGCCCATACAGCTTCCCAGAAAACGTGAGGTTCTCGTCGACCGTCAGCTCATCGTAGAGCGAGAATTTCTGCGACATGTAGCCGATCATTTCCTTGATCGAGTGGCCTTCCTTGAGGACGTCGCGACCGCCGATCCGCGCAATTCCTGCGGTCGGCTGCAGAATCCCGCAGAGCATCCTGATCACCGTCGACTTGCCGGACCCGTTGGGGCCGAGAAACCCGAAGATCGAGCCTTTGCCAACGGTGAACGATATGTCGTCGACCGCCGTGAAATTTCCGAAGCGTCTAGTCAGTCCCTCGCACTCGATCATGGGTTCACCTGTCATCTCGAGCGGAGCGGAACGAAGTGAAGTGCAGTCGAGAGATCTCGCGGCTCTACCTTACGTGATGCTACGGGGTCCCTCGACTTCGCTCGGGATGACAAACTCATCATTTCGGCACGTGGGGAAACGTCACGTCAGCCGACATCCCGGCGCGCAGCTTATCCTCTCGATTCTCGAGTCGGATCTTCACGCCGAAGACCTGCCGGATTCGATCTTCGACGGTCTGCACGTTCCGCGGTGTGAATTCCGCCTGCCGGTTGATCTGCTCGACGACGCCGCGGAATTCCTGACCGCGGAAGGAATCGACGCGCGCGCGTACTTCCTCGCCGATCTTCATATATCCAAGCCACGGCTGCGGGACGTAAACGCGCACCCAGAGATAGCTCGGCAGAATCAGGGTCGCGACCTCGCGATTAGGCGCGAGCACGTCCCCCACTTTCACGCTCAGGATTTCCAGCACGCATTCTGACGGCGCGACCACCTTCATCTCGTTCAGCTGCGCGTCGATCTCATCCAGCTGCGCGCGCGCTTGCGCTACCCGCTCTTCGCGCGTGCCTTCGCGCAGCATCTCGTAGCGCTGCCGCGCGGCGCCGGCGGTTCGCTCGAGCGCAGACGCATTCGACATCGTTCGTTGCGCCTCGCTCGACGAGATCGTGTTTGTTTTCAAAAGATCCTGCGCGCGCTTCGCATCGGCGCGGGCGAATTCGAGCTGAGCCGCCTGCGACTCCCACTCCTCTTTGGCAGCCTCGATCTCCTGCGTGCGCGCCCCTTTCTCGAGCTCCGCTAATTGCGCCGCTGCAAAACCGCGTCGTGCCTTCAGCTCGGAAGCTTCCATCTGCACGATCACGTCGCCGGGATGCAACGTGTCGCCTTCGCGCACGAAGACCTTCTCCACGCGGCCGCCGACGCGCGGCGCGACATGCACTTCATCGACCTCGATCGTCCCCGAAACGCTGTCCGTGCGTTGTTGACAGCCGCCGCACAACCAAGCAAGCGCGAGCAGCGCAAACCACGGCATGCCTGCACGTCGGAGTTGCTTCTGAAGTTCCAAGACGACAGAACTTTACCGACACGGCGCGAGAAGTCGACGCTTCGGCGGGAATTCTCTGTCGCATGTGAATCACATCCTATGAAAATCCGCTGCTTCGATCACATAGACCTCCGCGTCCGCGATGTGGCGGCTGCTCTGCACTTCTACGAGCAAGTGCTGCCCGCGGTCGGATTCACGCAGCGGTCCGACGACCCGACTTGGATGACGTTCACGGCCGAAAGTGGTGAGAAGCCGGAGTTTTTCGGGTTCACCGAGGATCCCGATCACGAGCCGAATGGTACTCGGATTTCGTTTTGGGCTGAGATGCGCGAAGAAGTCGATCGCGTTGCCGAAATCGTGAAGCGCGCGGGCGGCCGCAACCCGGAAGGACCGGAACTTTGCGCCGAATATTCGCCGAACTACTACGCGTTCTTCTTCGAAGATCCGAGCGGGAACAAGCTCGAGATTTGTTGCCGGTTACCAGCCGCCTAACGAGAAATAAATCAACGACGGCGCTCGAGAGAGCGGTGGCCGATGGCGGGGGAGTAGTTACACGAAAGCTACAGACGAAACGAACGCGGTTGGCAGCATCGCATGCTTAGGCTTCTGCGATGACGGCGATGGAAACCTTGAGGCCGGGAATGCGCACCGGCAGCTTTGCCGCCTGACGTGCCGGCGGGTCTGAAGGAAACCACTTCAGCCATTCTTCGTTCATCCCGCTGAAGTCGTCTTCCTCTGCTAACACGACTGTCGCGCTAACAATCTTGTCCAGCGAGCTTCCTGCCGCCTCAAGAATTGCCGCGATATTGGTGAGGCATTGGTTGGTTTGTTCTTGGATCGTGTTGCCCCGGATGGCGCCGCTGCTCGGATCGTGCGGGGCCGTGCCGGAGACGAATACTAATCCCGCCGCCTTGACCGCTTGGCTGTAGGTAGCAGGCGGCTTGGCAGCATTCGACGTCGTGACGATCTGGCGAGGCATTTGTGTTTCGATTGTTGGGGAATCTAGCGAGAAGGACCTACTGCTGTTCAACGCCCTAATGAGAACTCGGTCGGACCGCAAACTTTTCGAGCGCGGAGATGGTCTCGTCCATTGGGAGGCCGACGACATTCGTGTAGGAGCCGCGGATATCCTCGATGATTTCCGCGCCGTGACCTTGGGCGGCGTAAGCACCGGCTTTATCGAGCGGATCGATCTTCGCCAGGTACGCTGCGATCGCAGCTTGCGACAGCTGCCGGAATTGCACGTGCGAGATCACGTAGAAGCTCGTTGTGAGGGCACCGCCGCCGGCGCAAATGAACACGCCAGTGCAGACCTGATGAACCTTCCCGTTGAGGCGGCCGACGATCGCAAACGCTTCATCCATATCTGCAGGTTTACCGATCACTTCCCCTTCAAGCGCCACGAGCGTATCAGCGCCGAGCACCACTGCATCCGGGTGAGCGCGCGCTACGGCCAACGCTTTTCGAGTTGCGTTTGCGGTCGTTAGCTCGCGAATCGTTAAAGCCCGCTCCGCGGTTTCGAGAGTGTTCGGCGCAATCAGTTCGAACTCAAAGTCCGCTGCAGTCAGCAGCTCGCGCCGACGCGGCGATCCTGACGCGAGGATGAATCGCGAGCCGCCGCGCGTCATCGCGTTACTTATCCTTTTTCGGCTTCGCTGTTTCCTGCTTGCCGCCCAACAGGCTGCCGATGTCCGGCATCTTCATCTCTTCGAAGCCAGCAGGCGGCGCGAATTCGCTCTCGCTGATCGGGTCCTGCGTAACTGATGCGATCGTCGTGACCACATGCTTGCCCTCGATCGTCAGATCAGAGCGCAACGGCAGCCCCGGGAAGTCGCGGTAATCCGGCATGTTCTGCGCGCCGATGTTCCAAGCCGCGGGAGTCATCGCCTGCAGTTGTTTCATGATGTTCGCGGCGTCGGGATAACTCATGGAAAACCAGTAGCTCGCCTTGAACCCCGCCGCGTCACACGTGTATTCCTCCGCCTCATAGCCGTTGATCGTTTCCTTCTTGCCGGTGGGGACCAGCTTGGGCTTCTCGCCGGCGGATTTTTTCTGCCCGGCTTTTGCTGCCATTTCCGCGACAGCCTTCGCTTTGTCGCCTGACAGTCGCAGGTATTTCTTCTGGCCGTTCATCAAGTTCAGCATGTCACCAGTCTTGTTGTTGATGATCGTGCTGACCTCCGGGCTCGGATCAATCCGCGTCTGATCGCCTTTTATCTTGATCGTCATCTTCGTGATCGGACCGCCGCCTTCCACATTCTGCACGATCGTGAGATCCGCGCGCGCAGAGATGGTGCAGACGACGAGGAGAGCGACTGCGAACGGGAGCAATTTCATGCCGACCGGATAGTCTCCGCGCCTGGCGATAGCAAGCATCGAACGGTCGTGCGCTAGCCGAAAAAGAGCTTGGCAGCTCGTGAGCTGCGCGGCAGCTTACCCGGCGCGCGGGTGTAGCTTAATGGTAAAGCTGTAGCCTTCCAAGCTACTGACGAGGGTTCGATTCCCTTCACCCGCTGATCTTACTCAGCTTTCGCGCGCGACAACCGCGCGGTGCTTCCATGCGTAAGCAAGGCCGGAGTAAACCGTCAGCGCGACGGTGATCCAGATTAGCACGTTGCCGCCGATCGTCCACGCGTGTGACCACCAAAACGTCTGACCACGTACGTAACGCAACTCTCTCGCGGCGAGCAACACCAGGAAGAACGAAACGGTGATGATCTGCCACGACGTCTTGTGCTTGCCGAGCTGCTCGGCGGGAAGCACCTGGCCATTCGAGCTCGCCAGCAGCCGCAAGCCCGTTATCAAAAAATCACGTGCTACGACGATAATCGCGGCCCACGCCGGAATTGCTTTGAGCGGCACTAAAGAAATGAACGCAGCCGCGATCATGATCTTGTCGACCAACGGATCCATTAGCTTCCCGAACTTCGTCACCACTGCGTAGCGTCGCGCGATCTCGCCGTCGAAGTAGTCGGTAATCCCGGCGACGAGAAAGAGAACGAGCGCAGCAGTGTGGCCGTAGTCCCAATCGGAATTCAGCGCGACCACGAAGAGGATCGTGAACACCAGCCGGCTGAGCGTAAGGCGATTTGCCCAGTTCATGCGTGAGCGGGCGCAGCGGTTTTGGCTTCTGTGACCCGGTGTTTCCAGATCGGCACACGCTTCTTTAACTCATCCACAATCCACGCGCTGGCGCGGAACGCCTCTGCGCGATGCGCACTACCGACGCGCACCAGTAGCGACGCTTCACCGACAGCGACGAAGCCGACCCGATGGTGCACCAACAGCTGTTTTAGGTCGAATTTCCCGGCGCACTCAGCGGCGACGCCACAGAGCTGGTGCTCCGCCATTTCGCGATGCGTTTCATAGCGCAAACCCGCTATCTGCGTCTCGCCTTCCGTTGCGCGGACCACGCCCCAAAAGTCGACGATTGCGCCCGTTTCGGCTGGTGGGAGATCAGCTGTTAGAATCAGCGGCGCGTCAGTCAAAAGAACGTCGCAGACGGGGTTTGCCATGCGGATTGATTAGCACATAGACTCCCCCGTCGGCCAGTCGGAGCCAGGCAGGAGATACTTAAAATGAACACGAAGCAATGTGATATCGGCCTCATTGGCCTCGCTGTCATGGGCGAAAACCTCGTCCTGAATATGGAGTCGAAAGGCTTCTCGGTCGCGGTGTTCAATCGCACCACCGAAGTGACGGAAAAGTTCGC
>JBHENE010000144.1:0-44788 GCA_046262215.1 Chthoniobacterales bacterium
CGGCGAATTCTGGAAGCTAATCGAACAAGGCGAACGCACGCGGAAAGCCTAGCCGCCGCGCCTGCCGGGTACAGCAAAACGGCGACCCTAAGATCGCCGTCCCGCAAAGTGTAATGAAGAACGTCGCCGCTACTTCATCAAGAGCACTGACCGGCTACGCTTAATCTCACGCGTGATTTTCCGGTGCATATGCGCCGGCATTCCAGTCACGCGGCGGGGAAGAATCTTGCCGCTCTCAGTGACGAACTTCTTCAAGAGATCAGGGTTCTTGTAGTCAATCGCTTCAGTTGCGATATCGATGCGCCGCCGCGGCATCGTACGGTTGGCACGGCGGAAAGCGGAGCGGCGTTTAGCGGTCTTTGGTTGCATGAGGGAAAGAGATTAGCGGGTTTCGCGGTGCAACGTATGTCGCTTCAGGAAGGGATTATACTTCTTTTTTTCGAGCCGGTTCGGCGTCCGCGGGCTCTTCTTGTTCCGCGTGCTCATGTAGCGCGATGCGGGCATACCGAGCGCCTTGGCCTCGGTGCATTCGAGAGTGATGATGTCTTGAGCCATATCTGATTAATCCTTGTTGTCGTCGCGATCTGCTTTCGACTCCTCTTCTTCGCCCTCGCCACCTTCGTCGTCGGTCAGGCCAAAGAGAGACGTGACTGATTGCCGCACGCGCGAAGCCTTGTTTTGCTTCTCCAGTTGCGACTGGCATTCCACCGTAAAACGGGCGAACGGGATGGCCTCGAGGCGGGCGTGGCCGATCGACTTGCCCGACATTTCACAAACGCCGTAAGTGCCAAGATCAATGCGCTTGAGCGCCTGATCGATCTCGTAGAGCGCGTCCTGTTCCTGCGAAAGCAAGCTCAGCGCGAAATCGCGATCGTAAGCATCGCTACCAGCATCGGCCTGGTGCATTCCGAAAGCCGAGGCTTCGCTGCCTTCGGCGCGTGAGCGGAGCGTGTCCTGCGCAGTCCCCGCCATGGAATCGACCATCGCATCGCGCAGTTGCAGGAGCTTGTCGCGCTGGCCTTGCGTGAAAGGATCCAGATTCCGCATCTTCGGCTGTGTGCCGAGAATCGCCTGCGTCGCGGTCAGGGGCTTGCCGTTGTTCTTGCCGTTCGGCTTTGCCGCAGGCGCTGGAGGCGACTTTGTGAGCGCCTTCTTCGCAGCCACTGCTTTCTCTGCAGGCGCAGTCTTCTTAGCCGGCGGTGCCTTTTTGGCGGCAGCCTTGTTCACTGGCTTCGCAGCGGCCTTGTTTTTGGAGGAATTGGGCATGGGCTTAAGACGAAACGACACCCCCTGGGGGCGAGCGGAGGCTTACTTAAAAGCATTTACCCTCAGTAGCAAGGAGAGTTTTACCCGTGAAACACGGGCTGTAACGCACCTCGTCAGCGAGCCGATCTACGAGCTCGCGCTGGAGTATCTCCGCAGCGCGAATCGCCAGAAAATGCGCGACATAACGAGCGCGATCGAGCCGGCTGCGGCGAGGTGGAACATCAGCCACGCCGGGTTGCTAAGCGGCTTGATCAACAGCCGGGCGGGAATGTTAGCGACGATGATCACCGGCACGATCCAGCCGAAAACGAAACGGAAGAGCCGGGGGAAGATCACGTCTGGAAAGCGCGCGATGTTCATGAAGTTGAAGTAGCCGTAGACGAGACCCTGCGCGCGGATAATCCAAAAGCTCACCGCGGCCAACGCGAGCATGATCGCGTAGTGGATCGCGACGCCGAAACCGATCGCAGCGATATAGAGCAATATCGTGCCGGCGCCGGGCGTGACGTGGAGTTGCACGAGCGAGACAATGACGACGACGCCACCCAGGAACGCGTTCAAAAGGCTGTCGAGACCGAACTGCTTCGTCGAAACCGCGAACTGACTATCCATCGGCAGAACGAGGAGCGAATCGAGCTTTCCCGTCCGAACGAGCTCCGGGACGTTCGAGATGTTCGTAAAAAAGAACGCTTGGAACAACTGCGAGATCATCTGGTGCGTGCCGACCAGCAGCACGACCTCCCATTTCGACCAATCACCGATCCGATCAATCTGGCCGAAGATGATTCCGAAGAAGAAAATCTGGCCGCAGAACCACAGCACCTCGACCAGCATCCAGAGGATGAAGTTCGCTTTGAAACTCATCTCGCGGATGAGCGAATTGCGCAGCATGATCCCGTAGATTTCGAGGTAGCGGCGCATCCCTTTCACAGTTTCACGAACGCCTCGGGATTGAAAATTGAAACCGAAGACCCTGCCGCGCTGTCTCATCCGTAGCTGATTCCATGAAACGAGCCGTCATCTTCATCGTCGCCGTATCGCTGATCGTTGCGGCGTGGTGGCTTTGGCGCGGCCGCGGCGGCAGCGAGAGTGGATATCAGACGGCGGTGATTACGCGCGGCTCCGTCACGCAGGCCGTGACCGCGACCGGCACACTCAATCCGGTCGTGAACGTGCAGGTCGGCAGCCAGGTATCCGGCAATATCCAGAAGCTTTTCGCCGACTTTAACTCGTCGGTGAAGGCGGGACAGGTCGTGGCGCAGATCGATCCGACGTTGTTCCAGGCGAGCGTCACGCAGGCCGAAGGTGAGCTCGCGAGTGCGCAGGCTGCGCTGGAGCTGGCGCGGCTGAATGCGACTCGCACGCAGTCCCTTTTCGCGAAGCAAAATTCCGCGCAAGCGGATCTCGACCAGGCGCAGGCGACTCTTCACCAGGCGGACGCGACGGTGAGGATCAAACAGGGCGCGCTCGATCGCGTTCGCGCCGATCTGGATCATTGCGCGATCAAGTCGCCGGTGGATGGCACCGTGATTTCGCGCAACGTCGACGTCGGCCAGACGGTCGCAGCCAGCTTGCAGGCGCCAGTTATTTTTACGATCGCGAACGATCTCACGAAGATGCAGATCGACGCTGCGGTTGCAGAAGCGGACGTCGGCGCGATCGCAGTCGATCTGCCGGTGGAATTTACCGTCGACGCATTCCCGAATCGCACCTTCCACGGCAAAGTGGTGCAGGTGCGGAATGCGCCGACCACCGTGCAGAACGTGGTCAGCTACGACACTGTCATCGGCGTTGATAATTCCGAGCTGAAGCTGAAACCCGGCATGACGGCGAACGTTTCGATCATCATCGCGCAGCGTCCTGACGTGTTGAAGATCGCGAATGCAGCGCTGCGTTATCGACCACCCGATGCGACTCCCCCACCCGCGCAGCGACCGCCCGGCGCAAGCGCTGGCGAACGCCCGCCTGGGGGGCCGCCAAGGGGTGGTGGTGGGCCTCGCGGTGGCGGGCCTCCCGGCGGAGGTGAACCGCGGGAGCGACGCAGCGATCGGACGGTCTATGTTTTGCGCGGCAGCAAGCCGGAGCCGGTCCAAATCAAGACCGGAATCAGCGACGGCGTCGCAACGGAAGTCACTGAAGGCGTAAATGAAAACGATCGCGTCGTGACCGGTCAGCTAAACGCGGCCGGCGCACCCGGAGCGCAGGGCCAGGGCAATCCGTTCGGCGGCGGTCGGCGCGGCTTCTAGAACACGATGGCGACGGACACCGCAGCGGTCGTTCAACTGCACGAGATCCATAAGCGCTATCAGACTGGCGAGATGGAGGTGCATGCCGTCCGCGGTGTTTCGCTGGAAATACATCGCGGTGAGTTCGTCGCATTGATGGGCTCGAGCGGCTCGGGCAAATCCACACTCATGAACATGCTCGGCTGCCTCGATCGGCCGACGAGCGGCCAATATCTGCTCGATGGCATCGATGTCTCAGCGCTCGATCGCGACGAACGCGCCGACATTCGCAATCACAAGCTCGGCTTCGTGTTTCAAAGCTTCAATCTGCTGCCGCGAACTTCCGCGCGCGAGAACGTCGAGCTGCCGTTGCTCTACGGAAAACATCAGCTGAGTAGCGCTCAGCTCCGCGAGAGAGTGGATCGCGTGCTCGCGCAGGTCGGATTGAAAGGTCGCGAAGGTCATCATCCGAGTCAGCTCTCAGGCGGCCAGCAACAGCGTGTCGCGATCGCGCGCGCCTTGATCAACGATCCGGAAGTGCTGCTCGCCGACGAGCCAACCGGCAATCTCGATAGCCGCACCAGCATCGAGATCATGGACATTTTCCAAAAGCTCAACGACCAAGGCATCACGATCATCATGGTGACGCACGAGCCGGATATCGCATCGTTTGCGCGTCGCGATATCGTGATGCGCGACGGCACCGTGCGAAGCGACCGCGCAGTTCCGCAACGCTCGATCGCAGCGGCGGAGCTGGAAAAAATCGGAACCTCCGACGAACTCGCGGCGGTCGGGCATTAACAATCATGCGCATCGGCTCTACGTTGAAAATCGCATTCCGCGCGCTGCGGCGGAACAAGCTCCGCTCCGCGCTCACGGCCCTTGGCATCATCATCGGCGTCGCTGCCGTCATCGCGATGGTAGGCATCGGCAATGGCGCGAAAGCGCAGGTGGAAGCGCAGATCGCAAGCCTCGGCCAGAATGTGATTCTCGTGTTCTCCGGCAGCACGACCGCCAGCGGTATCCGCACCGGTTGGGGCGGCGCCGGCACGTTGAAGATCGAAGACGCAGAAGCGATCCGCCGCGAAGTGCCGGGCGTCAGCGCGGTCAGCGAAGAGGTCCCGTCGAACATGCAGATCGCCTCGGGAAATCAGAACTGGTTCACGCGTGTCCTCGGCGAGTCCTCCGATTATTTCGACATCCGCCAATGGCCACTCGCCGCCGGCGCACCGTTCACGCCTCAGGATATCCGCAGCGCAAACAAGGTCTGCGTGATTGGCAGCACGACAGCGACGCAGATCTTCGGCAACGACGATCCCGTTGGTCAGACTCTCCGCATCAAGAATGTGCCGTTCACCGTCGTCGGCGTTCTCACTTCGAAAGGCCTCAGCGCGCAAGGCTCCGATCAGGATGACGTCGTGGTGATGCCATTCACCAGCACGATGAAGCGCGTCGCCGGCGGCACAGCGCTCCGTAACATCAACGTGCAAGTCGCCAGCCCTGCAGACCTGCAACCCGCGCAGCAGCAGATCGTGTCGCTCCTGCGCCAGCGTCACAACATCCGCGAAGGCCGCGACGAAGATTTCACGGTGCGCAATCAGCAGGAGATCGCCGACGCCGCGACTGCGACAACGGATGTGATGACCGGATTACTGTTCGCGATCGCGTGCGTGTCGCTGGTGGTGGGCGGCATCGGCATCATGAACATCATGCTCGTGAGCGTGACCGAGCGAACGCGCGAGATTGGCACGCGCATGGCGGTCGGCGCGCATGGACGTGACATCCTCACGCAGTTCCTGATTGAAGCTGTCGCTCTCAGCGCGGTCGGCGGATTACTCGGCGTGCTGCTCGGCGTCGGCGCCTCGAAAATCATTTCGGCGGTGAAACACTGGCCCTCGCTCATCTCGCCGATGTCGATCGTCGCGGCGGTGTTCGTGAGTGCGTGCGTGGGAATTTTCTTCGGCTTCTATCCCGCGCGAACAGCCTCGCGCCTGGATCCGATCGACGCGCTACGATACGAGTAGCTACTCCCGTCATCCCGAGCGAAGTCGAGGGACCCCGTGGCGGCACGTGTGTTGGCGCAACCGGGTTCCTCGGCTTCGCTCGGAATGGCGGCGAGACCGTTGACTTCGCGACGGCGCGAGAGACGCTGATCGCATGAGCGAACAGCCGAATCGATTCCAGAAACTCGTTGCCGCGGCGAAGCAGAACATCATCGAGATCGCCGCGCCTGAGGCGCGCCAGCAGGTCGCAACCGGCGACGCGATCCTCGTCGACGTCCGCGAGGAAAGCGATTGGCGTGAGGGTCACGCCGACGGTGCGAAACATCTAAGCCGCGGCACGATCGAACTCGATATCGAGGAAGAAATCCCGGACACGAGTAAGCCGATCATTTGCTACTGCGGCGGTGGCAGCCGGTCGGCACTCGTCGCGGAGAGCCTGCAAAAGATGGGGTACACAAACGTGCGTTCGCTCGCCGGCGGGATGCGCGCGTGGAAGGAATCGGGCCTTCCGACATCACGCGACTAGCGCGCGCGAGTTTCTCATCGCGCAGGTGCGGCGCAGTGATTAATTCACTCCGCCGATGACGCTGCTGTTTTTCCTGTGCGCCTTCTCGATGCTCGCGGGCTTCGTCGATGCAGTCGTCGGCGGCGGTGGCCTCATTCAACTTCCCGCCGTGTTGATCCTGCTGCCGGGGGTGCCGCTGCCGACGTTGCTCGGGACGAATAAATTTGCGTCGTTCTTCGGCACGTCGATGGCGGTGCAACGCTACGCGCGCCACGTCTCGATCGATTGGCGCACCGTCGCCCCGACCGCGGTCGTGGCCGGGATCTTCGCCTTCGTCGGCTCCCGCGCGGTGACGCTACTGAATCCCGCCATCCTGCGGCCGCTCGTCCTCGTCCTGCTGATCGCGGTGGCAATCTATGTGTTTTTTGTGAAGGAGCTCGGACTGATTCACCGGCCGAAACATGCGCCGAATAAAGCGCGCTGGATCGGAATGAGCGTCGGTGCAGCGATCGGCTTCTATGACGGGTTTTTCGGGCCTGGCACCGGCAGCTTTCTGATCTTCGCGTTCGTCGGCATCTTCGGCTTCGATTTCCTCTCCGCCTCGGCCTCGGCGAAGGCGGTTAACTGGTCCACGAACATCGCCTCGCTCATCTACTTCGCGACGCACGGGAACGTCCTCTATGGCATCGGGTTCGCGATGGCCGCGTCGAACGTCCTCGGCGCTGCGCTCGGCACGCGTGTCGCCATCGCGAAGGGTAGCCGATTCGTGCGGCTCTTCTTTCTCGTCGTCGTCTGCGGCCTGATCGCGAAGCTCGCACAGACGATGTGGAGTCAGCCGTAACGGCGAAGCGTCTCGCGACGATTCCCCTTCCCGCTCTCGCGCGGCGGCTCTACTTTTACGGGCATGGAATCGCTCCCGTTGATCGGCCTCGTCGTCGCGCTCGTCGTCGCGTTCATCTTCTTCATCATCGTGTTCAAGTTCCTTGGTCTGTGGGTTCGCGCCCGCATTGCGAACGCGCCGGTCGGCCTCTTCAAAATGCTTGGCATGAGTCTGCGGAAGGTGCCGGTCGGGATGATCGTCGATAACCGCATCACGGCCGTGAAAGCTGGCATCGATATCCCGAGCGACCCGCTCGAGGCGCACTACCTCGCAGGTGGCGATGTGGGCCACGTGATCCTCGCCTTGATCGCCGCCGACAAAGCGGGGATCTCGCTCGATTTCAACCGCGCCTGCGCCATCGATCTCGCCACGAAAGGCACCGGCAAAACTGTATTGGAAGCCGTCCGAACGAGCATCAATCCGAAGGTGATCGACTGCCCGAATCCGAACATGGGGCGCGCGACAATCGACGGTGTCGCGCAAGACGGCATCGGCGTGAAAGTAAAGGCGCGCGTGACTGTCCGCTCGCATCTCGATCGCTTCGTCGGCGGCGCGACCGAGGAGACCATCATCGCGCGTGTCGGCGAAGGAATCGTCAGCTCGATCGGCTCGGCTGCTTCCTACAAGGATGTGCTGGAGAACCCGGATCGCATTTCGAAGACAGTGCTCGCGAAGGGCCTCGATAGCGGCACCGCGTTCGAAATTCTTTCGATCGATATCGCCGATGTCGACGTAGGCGAAAATATCGGCGCAAAGTTGCAGACCGAGCAGGCGGAAGCCGACAAACGCGTCGCGCAAGCGAAGGCCGAAGTTCGCCGCGCGGCGGCAGTTGCCGTCGAGCAGGAGATGCGGGCGAAGACGCAGGAGCAGCGCGCAAAAGTCGTCGAAGCAGAAGCGCTTGTGCCGCAGGCGATGGCCGATGCCTTTCGCTCCGGCAACCTCGGCATCATGGATTACGTGCGGATGAAGAACGTCGAGGCGGACACATCGATGCGCGAATCGATTGCCGGCGGCGAGAAGAAGCGGACTGAAGGAACGACCTAAGAGGCTTCGGCTCGCTCATGGAAAACATCTGGTTCCTCGTGCTGGTTGCCGCTGTTGGAGTGATCCGCTGGGCTTTGCAGGCTGCGGAAACCAGGAAGAACGAACAAGCCGCGCGTCGCGACGCACCCGCGCCGACTAGCCCACTGCAGCGCGCGCCAGCAGAAACGGAGGAGGAGCGGATGCGACGCTTTTTCGAAGCGCTCGGCGTTCCGAAAGGTGAATCGCCGCCGCGCGAAATAGTGAAGCCGCGCGCGCCGAAAAAGATCCTGCCGGTCGATCCGTTCCCGGTGCCGCGTTCGGCAAGTGCACCACCGCTCCTCGTCCAGCAGCCGAGCGTAACAATTCCGCCGGTGTCGCCAGCCCCAGCGCCCGCACCGGTTCTGCAGACGGCCATTGCTGAGGTGAAATTGTCCGCGGCGCCAGTCGATGAGCCAAGGACAGGCGTTGCCGCGCGCCTGGCGAGTGCCGACGGACTACGCGATGCGATTATCCTCCGCGAGATCTTCGGTCCACCGAGCAGCATGCAGCCGCTGAACTGAGCCTTCCCGTCGAGGCGTTATAGCGACTTCACAGAAATCTGAATCTCAGCGCGTCGGCCCGTTGCAGCGTCCGTCACGGTGATGCGATGTTTGCCTTCCACCGCGAGCGCGTAATCAACTCCAGCACTGCGCGAGCACGCCAGCGAATCGCTCTGCCAGACCAGCTTCTCCCCACCTGACGCGGTTAGCGGGATCCGTGCGCTCGTCGGCACGTCCGGATCGACGAGGTAGCTCGCGTCCGGGAGCGGCGAAGTGATGCGTAGCTCCGACGAAATAGCCCTCACATTATTGCCGATCGCGCTCTCCGCACTCGCCAGCCAATCGGTATATTCCGCCGACAATCGCACCCTCCCATCTGCTTCATAGTCATCGCCGGATTCGACGGGTGGAACTTGTTCGATTAAGAATTTTTCGCGCACGCCGCGCCTGTCGTTCTCCGACAGTAGTTTGCCGATAAGCGGATGGATATTCCGCTCCACGATCTGCGGCGGTGTCGGATACCAACTCGTACCGCGTGTCGCGTGCAGATGCTCGAAGATCGCGTGCAGGATCGGTCCGGCGCCGGTCACGCCGGAGACTTCCCGCATCGGTGTTCCGTCAAAATTTCCGACCCACACACCGACGGTGAACTCCGGCGTGAATCCGATCGTCCAGTTATCGCGGAAATCCGTGCTCGTGCCGGTCTTGCACGCGACCGGGAAGTCGAAACGCAACGCTGAATTAATCCCGAATGCGAGGGTGCGCGCTCCGTTGTCGCTCATGATGTCGGCTATTTGCCAGACGAGTTCCGGCCGCGAATAACGGTGCGAAGCGGACGGCGCGTCAGTCAGCACACGCCACGGCCGCCACTCGCCGAGGCGGGCGAGACTCGCGTAGGCATTCGTCAGCTCAAGGAGGCGCCCCTCGCAATTTCCGAGCGTGAGGCCGAGGCCATAGACTTCCGGCGAGCGATCAAGTGTCGTTAGGCCGACATCGCGCAAGCGCTGATGCAATGCCGCTGGCCCGCCGGCGGCGAGCAGGACTTTGACGGCGGGGATGTTCAACGAACTTCCGAGTGCCGTGCGATAACGGACCGGGCCATAGCAACGCCGGTTGTAGTTTTCCGGCCGGTAGAAGCCGTCGAGCGCCGGGAAGCTCGTCCGCACATCTGCTACCATCGTCGCCGGAGTAGCGCCGCGCTCGAGCGCGAGCAGATACGTGAACGGCTTCAGCGTCGATCCCGCGGAACGCTTCGCCCACGCGCCATTCACCTGACCAGTGCCGGGCGCGAAGTAGTCTTCGGATCCGACCAACCCAAGGACGTCGCCGCTCGCGTTGTCGATTACGACCGCGGCGCCGTTGTGAACTTCGTGTTCACGCAATTGCGCAAGACGTTCGCGCAGGATGCGCTCGAGTTGCTCGTTCAAGGCGAGGTCTAGTGTGGTGCGCAGTTCCGCCTGCCGAGTGTCGAGCGGCTGTTGCAGCACGAGCTCCGTAAAATGAGGCGCGCGGAAGAGGCGCCGCGGCGGCCTCAAACGAAGCGGCTCGGCGATAGCTACATCCAAACGTTCGGCGGAGATGGCGCCGTTTTCCTGCATTCGCCGCAGCACGGTTTGCTGCCGTTTCTGCGCGGCGCCGAATGCAACGTGCGGGTTGAGTGTGCGAGGATTCCGCGGAATGCCGGCGAGAAAGGCGGCTTCGGCTTCGCTTAAGTCGCCGACCGGTTTGCCGAAATAATAATCAGCGGCGGAGCTGAGGCCGATATTCAGATGGCCGAAGTCGACGCGATTCAAATAAGCGCAGAGGATTTGATCCTTCGACCACAGCTGCTCGAGCCGCAACGCGCTGAGCATCTCGATCACCTTCGTCGCGAGTGTGCGCGGCCGGCGTTCAGACACTTTGATGAGCTGCTGTGTGATCGTCGATGCGCCGGAAGTAATGTGCCCGTGAAAGATACCGTTCGTTAGGGCACGTCCGGTCGCGATCCAGTCGACGCCGTGATGTTGGAAGAACCGTTTGTCCTCAGCTGCAAGCACTGCATCGAGAACGTGTCGGGGAATATCAGTGATCCGGAGCTCACGGCTAAATCGGTCTTCGACGCGTGCTTCTCGCAACGCCACACCACTGCGATCCAGTAATGCGATGCTCTGCACCGGGGGCCGGAGTAACGCCGGCGGCAATGGCACACAACGCAGCGAAACCTCCGCGATCACGACAACTGCAAAGGCGGCGAGGACCCACTGCAAAGCGCGTCTTCGCATCGGCTACTCCAGTGACTGCGCCGAGACACGCAACATTTCGGTCGTCCCGAATCGCTCCGGGTGATACATTTCTTCGATCTTCGCGGAGGGTGCGATCGATTCTCCCGCTGACACGACGCGCGCAAGATAACGCAACGTGTAGCGACCGGGGTTCAGCAAATCGACGAAGAAGACCGCGCGATCTTCGCGTAGCTCGTGATAGTCGCTGACCCACTCGGTCCCGAGACTCTCACCGGCGCTCACCTCTTGCGATTTGAACGCGGGGTTGATCGGCGCGAGCACACTCGGCAGCCGATCTTCGAGCGCGACATACGTGGCGCGGCGATCCGTCTCAACATCGAGCGTAATGAGCACGCGATCACCAACACGCAGATTCTCGGCCGCGGAAAGGCGACCTTCGTTGTCGAACTTTTGATAGCGCCGATTGAGCGAGTGGCCCTGCTGTTGTCTCGGCTGCTCGACCAGCTTTGCACGCGCGTCGACGCTGATTTCGGTGAACACCGGACCGCCGGTTTTAGTCAGCGTGAGTGGCAATCGCGAAACTTTCGGCTCGATCGGCAAGGTGGATGTTGCCGTCGGCGCGACATCACTGACGGCGAAGCGATTCGTGGTCGTTCCCCATGTCACGCTGCCGTTCGCTTCGCGCCTTCCGTTCTCGGCCTGGCGAAGATACGAGGCGAGCGCGAGCAGCGACCAGGCGTTGCCTTGCGTCGTCGTCCAATGGCCATTCACGCGCCGCGCGAACAACTCGGTCGCGAGCTGATCGACGCGCGGGCTCTTCGGCTGATGCAACGTCCACGCGAACAAATGCACAGCGTTCTCTCGCGCGAGCGAGCCGAACCACTGCTCGACGTAACTTGCATCGACAGCAGGGCCGCGGAGCAACTCATCGATCATCTGCTTCGGTCCTTTGCTCTCGATCACCGCGAGCGCCAGGATCGCGCGATCTTCGGCGCTGAGCTTGGCCCGTTTCTGGAACAGAAGATCGTGATATGCCGGCTCGGCCACGCCCGCAATGGCTAACGAGTAGACGGCGAGACAACGATCCGAGAGGCCATAGCCGGTCACGTCTCTCGACATCCCGCGGAGTTGCTCGCTCGTGTATTTCAAGAGCCGCTTGTACTCGGCGTCAGGGACCGCGAAGCCTTGCTTCTTCGCGAGCGTGAGCGCGATGCCGCCATACGCGGTGCCCCACAGCATCGGCTCGCGTCCTTTCGGCCAATAGGCGAGTCCGCCGCCGCTGGTCTGCATTGAGAGCAGCAGGCGGACACCGGAATCGACCGCGCTGCTTATCTCTTCATCGCTCTTCGCGAGCTCAGGGAGGCGCATGCGCAAATCGCGCACCGTCAGCCATGGCAACAGGCTCGAGGTCGTCTGCTCGACGCAGCCGTACGGATATTCCAATAGCTGCCGCAACGCCTCGCGCAGCTGCACTACCCGGCTGTTCGAGAGATTGACCGTCACCTCACCGGTGCCTTCCAGGATCTGTGGGTCAGCGATGTGCAGGATCTCCGCGCGATCGGCGTCGATCCGCTCCGTTTCGACCTGCCGGATCGACGGCGCGGGATGATTCAGCTTCATCTTCGCTTCGACGTTGTCCCAGAGCTGCGCGGACCCATCGGTGGCGACGAATTTTACCGCCCATTCGATTGTGGCCTCGCCGTCGCCGGTGATCTGGACGGGAATATCAATCGGCAGCGATGAGTGCGCCGCGAAGCTGAACCTGCGCATCGTTTCCGCAGCTTCCACGGCACCATCGATCTTCAGGTAAACCTCCGCCTTACCGCCAAAATCAGTCGTGTTATGCGCGACCGCCCGAAGCACGAGCTTGTCACCGACATTCGCAAAAGTCGGCATCGCTGACTCGATCATGATCGGCTTGTTTACCTCGAAGGCCGATTCGCCGGCACCGAGCTGCGCCTGTTTCGTCGCCGCAACAGCGATCAGTCGATAGCGCGTGAGACTGTCGGGCGCGTCGAACTCCGCGTGGACACGGCCATTCCTATCGGTCTTCAGGGTGCCGTTCCAAAAGGCGCAGGCGAGGAAGTTTTTGCGCAGCCCGTTCAAAAGCGCCGGACCGCCTTTGCCGTCGCCAATGAGATAACCTTTGTTCGCGAAGTCCGACTCAGGCGCATCTTCGCGCAAGAGCGTCGGGAGCGTCAGGCTGGTGGAAACACCGAGGCCGCGCGGCTGATCGAAGAACGCCAGCGCGTCCGGCGTTTCGTAGCCGGTCAAGCTGAGCACCCCTTCATCTACGGCATACAACGTGACCTCTGCATCCGCCGCCGCAGCGCCGGCAACATCTCGGACCTCAACATCCACTTGCACCTGCGTGCCAGGCAAGGCCGTGCGGTTCGCCGGTCGCACCCCGACGGTCAGCTTCTGCTTCGGCCGCGCGACTTTCAGGTTTGCGTAGCCGATCCGATATTCCGGCACCTTGATTTTGCGCGGGCTCTCGTTCGCCCCGCGCAAAATGATCACGGACACGAACACATTCGGGCCATCGTCGCGATCGATCGGCACCTGAATGGAAGGGGCGTTGCCAGTGACCGGCACGATGAACGAACGCATCACGCGATCGCGCTCGATGGTGACCAGCGCATCGCCTGCGATCGGCGTCTTCACGAGCAGCGTCGCCGTTTCGCCGGGTTCGTAGGTGTCCTTGTCCGTGATCAGGTCGATTACGTATGGATTGCGGTAATCCCAGCTCGTATCGGCTTCCCCCGAGACTTCGAAAACCATCGAAGTCAGCACATCATGTTCCTGCACATCTTTGCCGGCCGCTTCAAGTAGGTACTCGCCTGGCTGGTCCGTCATCGCATCCGCCAACAAAGCCCGCGCCGGTTTGCGGTCCTCGCCCGCACCTGCGGCTGTCGCGAGGTCGCGTTCCCACAACATCTGCAGCTGCGGCTTTGCCTCGAATTCACTCGTGTCGCCCGCGGTCGCGATGCGGTTCGTTTGCCAGTTGATTCGGCTCAGCCGCACGGTCGCGTGAACGCTTTGCTCGAGCGGTTTGCCGTCCGGACGAACGGCGATGAGTTCGACCGGGAGCGGCTGCTTCTCGGTAAGGACGTTATCGAATCGCCGCAGGCCGAAGTAGAACTCCGAGCTGTGCTGCACGAACGCGCGTGACTCGGAGACGGTCTGCTGGTTCTGATCAGTGACTTCGCACAACAACTTCGCCGCGCGCGGCTGCGGCGCCTTCGAGTTTACCGGCAAAGCTGTCGTTAGGCGCGTCGCCCCCGTCGCATCGATGGCGAGATCGCCCTGCGCGTTCAGTTGCGAGATACGCCCGAGCGCGCGGTTCAGGCGGAAATCGTCAATTCCATTCGTGAAGACAAAGCCCGAGAGTCCTTCGGGAGTGAAACGTTGATCGCGCCCAACCAGTGACCACGTCAGCTTCGCTTTCGTGAGTGGCGCGCCCGTGAAATACTTCGCAGTGATTGGTAGATCGAGCTGCGTACTGCCGATGCTCGGAAGCGGAGGTGGAATAACGATCTCGAACGCGTTCGGCCGATACTCCTGCACTTGGAAATAGCACGAACCGCCGAGCTGCTCTCCCGCGTCGCCGACGGCGTTGATCCGGTATTTGCCTAACGAGCCATCTGGAAGTGTGATGTCGTGGTCGAATGAGCCGTAGTCGGACAGCGTCACGTCGGCCGCTGCAATCTCTCGCTCCTTTGCGTCGGTTACGGTAATCTTCAGCTGCTTGCCGGTCGGGATTCGCGGCTGATTGTCGCGCGGATCCTGAGCGAAACCTTTCAGATGAACGGTGTCGCGTGGCTTGTAAACGCCGCGTTCCGTGAACAGGAAAATTGACTCCGCCGCTGCGTCGTCAGCATCGCTGCTCTCGGTCACCCCGAGCCGATAAAGCGGAAGGGCATTCTCTCCGTCTGTCAGAGAGATGACGTGCGCATCAGCCTCCGTTTTGACAAAGACCCAACGCGCATCATCGATTTTGTCTAAGTGGGCATTGCCGGCGGCGTCGGTCAGGCTCGTGGCGAGTTCTTCGCTTTCCTGGTTGAGCAGCCGCAGCTGGGCTGAAGGAATCCCTTTGCCTGTCGCGAGCGAGAAGACGTGCAACGATGTCCCGGCACGATCCCGTTTCCAGACGGCGCCAAGATCGGTTAGCTGCAGCAGCGTCTGCGTCCCGACGCGTTTGGCTTTCGGCAGCACTGGATCGATCGATTCTGCCGTCAGCAGAACGGTGCCAGTGCGATGCTCGCCGATGATTTCGGCCCAATTCAACGTGATGGTTTGGTCCACGTCGGCCTGTCCCGCCGGGGCGAAATCGCGATGCCAGATCTCCTCGCCAATGAGCGTCGCGGGATCAACCCGTTGATACATTTCGTTATCGGGCGCCTCCTCCGGCCGTTCCTGATATTTGTCGTACGCCTTCAACGCTGCCGGGATCGCGGCGCCGGTGAATCGCTTCGCCGCAATGCGAACGCGCGGCACATTCGTCGACACCAGGCGCACTTCCCGGGAGCCGCCGGCTGCCTGGTGCGCAGCAAAGTTTTGGAAGTAGAGCCGCGGCGGAAATTTCCCGAACGTGACCTGCTTCGTAAACGGCTTCTCCGTGACGCCCGGTTCATGTCCGGGCAAGCCCTGCTTCACGGTCACTCGATACGGTACGGCGACACCGAAATCGCCGCGCCATGTGACCTGGTCCGATGAAATTTCAGCGCGGAGATTAGGCGGTTTGGGCTCGATCGTGATCCAGCGCGCAAGACTCTCCGAAGTCAGATCATCAGCAACCTGCCTCGAAAAATCGACGATTAACCGACGGCCGTCGGCCCGATTGCTTTCGGCGCTTACCCGCGTCGCTTCGAACGGTAGGACGGAGCCATACGCGATTTCTTTGCGGGCCGGGAGAGCGACATTCCATTGAGCAGCGGGAAGTCCCGGTTCCAGAATGAGACACCAGTTTTTACCGACCGGCAGCGGCTTGACGGGGGCAATGAACAACTCGTTAGCGCGGACAGGCTGCGGCTTCGCAGGCGGCGCGGCCGGATCGGCCTCTTCGCTGCTCTCTTCCTCGTCCGACGGGGTCCCTGCGACGTCTTCGCCCCAGACGGTGATCGATTTGTCGTCGCTCTGCCATCGACGGAACGGATATTTCGTTTTGGCAGGATCGTTCCGCTCCACGCGCGCAGCGATGCGGTTTCCCGCAGCATCGACGAAACTGCAAAACTTCGCCGCGGCAGCCGGATCGACGTTCGCGTTGAAAAGGACGACATAGCGACCGAGCACGGAAGCGCTGTTGCCTTGAGTCGAGTCGATCGCACTCGCGCCCTTCACGCGAAACGCTGGCGTTTCAACAGGCTCACGCAGCGTGGCTGGCACGTCTTTGCCAGCGGCGTCCTTCAAACCGGGACGAACGGTGATTTGGAATTTCGTGCCGAGTGGCAAAACCCAGTCCGGAGCAAAGCTGCCGCTGCGCGTACTCAGCCAGACGAATCTTCCGCCGACAGCCGGCTGAAAAACGAGCGGCGAAACGGCGGCGGGTTTACCGACTTGATCCGGCCCCACCATTTCACTCGCGAAACGGAGTTCAAATGTGCTCTTCGCCTCAAGAACTCGCGACGGAAGCAGCAGTTGCACCGCTGCTTCCTCCGCGCGCGCCGCCGTTAGCGCATGACAAACCAGCGCCGCGAAGAAGTATCGGAAGATCGAAATGCGCAAGATGGAGACGCATCTCAACCAGAACCCGCAGGTTCTTCAACGAAATTCCACAGCGCTGCGCCAAGCAGCGTCCGAGCGTTCAAACTAGTGCAGGGTCTTACACGAAACGAGTACGGCACGGACGCGTTGTTGCTCTGCGCCGAGTCGACAGCAATCGCGCCTTTCACCCCGAGCGTCGGCGCCGTTTCGGAGTCTCAAGGATTATTACTTCTTTGCCCCGGAAATCCTTCAGGCCGAATGGTGCGGGCAGCGAAAACGGCTGCAGGTTTCCGCACCAACCCGGGCTCTACCATTGAGAACAAGATCCGGCAGGGCTCCTAGCACGAGAGCGGCGATGCAGATCAAAAAAGCGCATGAGAAAGCGATCAGCCGATGGCGCCAGCCTAAGCATGGACACCACCGGCTCATGCGCAGCCGCGAGTCGTTAATCAGTGCGCGGCGGCGCCGCTGGATGGAACGCGACGCAATTTAGCGAACGTTATACAATTCTACCAGAGCATTGCCGATGCCCTGGTCTTTCCCGCGGACAATCGCTGTATAGAGCCCCGGGACCAGAGTTGTGAGGATGGCAGATTCGCGGTCATCACTCGGCGCGAGGCCCGTCTTTTCAAGGTCGGCCTGCTGGGTGTCCTTCCAATTGTCGTTGGATGCAAACCGCGCGCCGTTCCCATCATACAACTCTAATGTAGGATCCTGCAAGGGGTTCGGCACTTTAGACTTACCGAGAGAGGGCCCGATCGCCCGGACCACAACGTTCAACGACGCCGAACTCGGAGGACCCACGATGAACCCGCCGAAGAGCGCTTTGTCGCCTGTATCCACGAAGCCACGAGAACTAATATTCGCCAGCACGGAAAGAGCCGCGGTGTTCACATCGTAGACTTCCACCACGCCGATGCCTGTTTCGCTATTTTTCCCACGTAAAATCACCGTGTAGAGTCCGGGGTTTAACGTAGCTACGAGCGCAGACTCGCGATCATTCGTGGGTGCGAGGCCAGAGGCTTCGATCTCAGTTTTCTGCGTATCCTTCCAGTTATCATTCGCTCCCACCGGTGCACTATTGCTGTCAAACAACTCCAGAACTGGATCCTGCAATGTGGGTTGGCCGTTGACGCTTAGCGACGGTCCAATGCCACGAAGCACCACCTTCTTGGCCTCCGAACCGGTAACAATAAATCCCGCAAAGCCGACGTTGTCGCCTGTGCGCACCGCCAGACGGCTGGAAATGTTGAGCAATTGCGCTAACTGCGGCGGCTGCGGCGTGGGGGTCGGCGTCGGCAGAGGCACAGGCGCAGCTTCAAACAAAGCGTAAGTCGCCGCGTTTGCAGTCTTGTCATTTGTGGTCGCGTTCCCCGTCGAGTCGATCGCATTCGTGGAGCGGATCTGGTTGTTCACGACATTATACGTGCGGACCGACATTGCGCCCAGCAGATCGCCAGGCCGTGGGTTTCCCACCTTGCCCTTTGAGACTACGATGGTGATAAGGCCGTTGTCGGCACCGGTTGCAACGAAGCTGCCGGAATCCGCTGCGCCGACCTTAGTCGTGGAAGGCACTCCCAACACGAGCCCCACCGTCGCCGTGGCGACCGTCCCGTACTCATAGGTCACGGCGCCGGCAGCATCCTTGGTCATCCCTAGGTAGAACTGGCTAGGCTTAGGAGCGGTGGGATCGGCGGGAATCGGGACGTTCTGAGAATTCCAGACGATTCTCCACATCCTTTCGTTAGGGATCACCGACAGATCGGTTACCTTTAAGTTGAACACTAGCTTCCCGGCGTTTGCGCCACTCGTCGGCTCGGCGACCGAGAGCGACTGAATATCCAGATCCGCATTGCCCGGCGCACCCGTCTGGTCCCCCGTCGGATCAGCGGCAACCTTAAACCCTGTGCCCACGATCGAGCTTCCGACGTCTTTGATCGACACTTCGTTGTCGCCACAGGAATTGCCAAGGGCATTCACCGCCGTGACCTTATAGAAGTACGTCGCCGCGGGATCCGGGACGGTCGTATCGTCGAAGCCCAATTGGCTTCCGGCGACGGAGCCGAGGGGAGTCTCAGCGCCGGTAGCGGTGCCGCGAGAGATGTCGTAGCGGGTAATCGGAGAGCCACCGTTGTCCGCTTCGGACCACTGGAGACGCGTGACACCACCGTTACGTTTGGCGCTCACAAAAGGCATGCCGGGCGCCGTCGCCGCAGCCGATGGATCCGTGTCAAACTTTGCCAGCAGCCGACGTCCGCCCGACTGCCGGGCGATCGTCGCGAGCGCGGTATAGGAGTTACCGGTCGCGGTTGACGGGGCCTGTGCACATTCGCCACCCGCGCATCCGTCCGCATAGCCCACGACTACGCGGCCCTGTTGATCCATCTGCACGTCCATGAAATCCAGCATGTTTCGGCAGATGTTCGCTCCGCCGGAAAGCCAGACACAGCCGCGCTGGACCGGGTCGTTTGGAGTCGCATCCACGGTGCTCCACGTCGCGCCGCCGTCATACGTCGACGCGATATACAGATGCCAGATTCCGGGGAATCGAGGGCCCTGAAGTCCGCCAGCTACGGGAGTTCCGAGGAAGGCAAATGCAGCGCGATCCTTATCTCCCGCGACCACCGCGGGGAATACCACGTTATTGATGCCGAAAGTAGCACCCACATCCAGCGGTCGAGAAAACGTCTTACCCTTGTCGGTCGATACCGCAATCGCCGCTGTAGTGTCGTTATCCGCGTAGCCGACGTAAAGTTTACCGCCCGCGTCGGTACCTACGGATGGGTCGCTGCCGGCGGAAGCACTCGCCGGGATCTTTCGAATAGCCCAAGTCGCTCCGTTATCTTCTGAAACCACGACGCTCTGCTGCGTGCCGCAGCCTTTATTAGGCAGATATACCGTGCCGTCCGGCGCCACCTTCACGTGCCCGTGGAGACCACCGCATTCGTCCCTGTAGGTGATCGTAGAGGGGCCGTAATTAATTCCACCGTCGTCGCTGCGCGCGCAGCTCGCATCGACGAGCGCTTGCGAGCAATAGTAGACCGCGTTCGCGTACGTCGGATGGGGAGGTGGGACCACAGGGGGCAAAGCGGCGAGATCGGTCCGATACGGCCCGGCGCCGACCGTTTGATGGTCAACGCCAGAGCCGATTCCCGAGCCTTTGCTTGGTATCCACGGAGCACCATCTGTGTCGGAAACCGATGATTCCCCGGCGACTGGATTAGCCGCGAAAGTCAATAGATGCACGATTGTGCGGCCCGTGATTCGATCGGTGAAAAGAATCGGATCAAAATCTTGCGCCGACGTCGCCGGAGGATCGTTTACCCACGAGGATTTTGCGCAGCCGTTGAACGTCACGCGGAGCGTCTGCAAATCGGCTTGGAACATCGCATGACCTTCCGGGTGTCCGGCGAATGGCAATCCCACACCTATCGACGGTTCGCCGGCCGCGCGCCCAAGCGTGGCTGGGCCGGCGGCTGGCGGCGTATAATTTTCGTAGCGGGGTGCGAGACCCGAGATCGGGGCCGGCGCGGGAGCGGGAAGTGGCCCGGCGACGGCGAGCGTCGCGGCTCCCTTATATTGATCGGCCGCTGTGGCCGCGAAATAGACCACATGCACCACGAAATCACCGGTCCCAATGTTGCTTCTGCGTGGATCAAGATCGACCTGTTCTGAAGTATTCCCGCCTCCGGCCGAGGACGCGACGACCGGTCCAGCCAGCGTTCCCTTGTGCACGAACATGTCATAGTCGGTAGAAGGGCTGGTCCAGTTAATCTGAACATGCACGAGTTTGGCTACCGCAGCCCAATCGGCGGGCGTACCGGAAATTGTCAACTTATAGCTGTCGCAGTCCTGGCCCTCAGTGCAGTCGGCTTCCCCGCCACCGTTGGCAACGAGGCCGGTGCCGTTCCACACGGGCGGATTGGGACCTCCCGGAGAGATGGTGCCCCCCGTCGGCGATGCCGCGAAGGCTACAAACACAAACGCACTCGATAGGGTAACAAGTGCGACGGCGAGGAGGATGCGGAGGCTAAAGAAGCCCGATTGTTTATTGGGGTATTTTTTCATGGATGGGTGGGAGAACGCGAGGAAACACACGCGAACGCTAAAGGCTATCCCGACGAACCGATTCGAAAAGGCCGATCGGTGATTTTTAAGGTTACGTTTTCGTAATCCTTGCTGTAACCGGTTTTGACCGAGGACAGCCTATGCACGACGTGGTTTTTTCGCACATGCAGCAGCAAAGAGCAGACTGCGAAATAGGACCACGGGCGGCCGTCGACCTATTGCTTCACGTGTCGGACGTATAATTGGGAGATTCGGCTGCTGCACAAGCAGACACCGTGACTCACTGACACCTCCTCATGCTGACCATCATTATCGGCAGCACAGAAGTCTGCCTCAGTCGGGCGCGTAATAACTGCCCCGCGTTAAATCGTAACGTAGTTGATGTCGAAGCGGCCATACGGCACCGACTTCGCGTCCTGGCAGGATACCTCGCGGATCGTGCCGGCCGAAACGTCGGTGTCGTTGTCTTCGTCCGCATCGACGTCATTAGCGTCAGCTGCCGCATCCGCGGCGGCCTCAGCCGCATCTTCCTGCGAGCGAGCGACCACATTCGGCGGCACGACGTTAGGAAGATCTTTCTGCTCGAGCTTCTCGTAACGCTGGCGTACTTCCGTTGGCGCTTTCTCGAGTTCCTCCTTGGTGCCGACTGGACCACTAAAAATTAGACGACCCTGGGGGTCCTTGGCCGTGAGGACCTTCTTCCCGTCAACGCTCTCGATCTTCAATTCGCCCTGCGAATCATGCAGTACGATTTGCGCATTTCCCATGTCGATGCGCGTCGTCTTCACTGCGCCATTGCCGTTATCGCGCTGTGTGATGCGCATCTCACGCGCCTGGCGCATCGCTTCGCGCGCCTGCCGCATTCCTTCGCGGCTCGCCTCGGCGCCAGCACGTGCGGCATCGCGAGCAGCCTCGCGGATCTGGCGCGTCTGCTCGCGCATCTGCTCCTTCGTGTCATCGTTGAAGCTGAATTGCGTTTTGCCTATCTTCTCGTGCAGGTCTCCGAGATCGATACCCATATCTCCGAAATCCATGCTTCCGAAGCCGCCATGCTTCCCATCGCCATCCCAGCCGCGGCGCTGCGGCACGTCGCGCTTCGCCAGTTTTACCGTCAGCTTCGTTTCCGCGCCTTTGCGCAGCACTGTTAATGTCACCGTCGCGCCCTCCGCGTTGCTGCGGACCAATTTCGAGAGCTGGTTCGGCTCCATCAGGATCTGGTCGTTGAACATCTTGAGGATGTCATTTGCCTGCACGCCCGCGGCTGCTGCGGGGCCTTCAGGGACCACATAGTCGACGACGAGCCCAAATCCTTTAGCAAGGCCGAGCTGTTCGCTGACCACGTTCGGAACAGACGAAGTCTCGACGCCGAGATATGTCGTCGGCACTTTTGGACCGCGGTCTTGGTCGCCATGATGTCCTCCGAAGGCTGGCACCGGCGGGACTGGTGGAACCGGCGGCACGGGAGGCGCGGGAGGCGCGGGCGGAGTTTGAGCGAAGGCGACGATCGGAAGAAAGCCAGCCGTAATTGCTGCGATGGTGGTTAGTTTCATGTGTTTGTTGTTTGGTGTGATTTACTGACCGGAAACCGGGGTGAGCTCGACCTCGTCTGTCGGATAAGAGACGCGGAGCGATGCTCCCGTGCCGCGCTCAGTCCACTGCATGGTTTCGCGCGCTCGGGAGCGGACGCGGCGAACCGGCTGCGCAGCCGTTTGTGGAAAGATCAGGCCTTCGTCGCGGGTGTTGTAGACGACGCGGGTGAGCCCATCTGGCTCAAAGCCGCGCGCAGGCTCCGCAGAAGCAGACGCAGCTGGCGAAGCAAAGTTTTTCGCGAGCGCGATTTGCCGCGGCTGCTCTGGACGATCGAAGCCGACGCGCGCGAACAACACAACCGCTGCGGCTGCCGTTGCTAATCCAAGACCGATTGTCAGCCAGCTCCTGCTCGTCTTGCTGGTGCGCGGGAGGAGCCCGGCCGTCGCCGTTGACGTTTGCGCGAGAGCCGTTTCTAAGCGCGTCGCCAGCTCCGGCGAGGCGGCGCGCGGTTGCAGCTGCTTCAGTTCAGCTTCGAGATCAGAGAACTCATTCATGTGCGGTGAAATTCTTTTTCAATGCCGCGAGCGCATACCGATAGCGCGACGCGGCGGTGTTTTGCGAGATGCCGAGCACACTGCCGATGTCGGCGAACGTCAGCTCATTCCAGATTTTCATCACGAGCACTTCCCGCTGTTCCGCCGGCAGGCGATCGATCGCTGCGGCGAGCTGCTGTTGGTTGTCGTCCGCGAAATTGAACTGCGGCTCGATGAAGTCCGCGCTGTCGACGACTGCGGAGGCTTCACGCCGCGCACGCCGTGCATCCCGGCGGAGCAAATCGAGCGAGATTGAACGGACCGTCGCGAAGAGCAGCGCGCGATTTTGGACCGAATGCTGTTTGCGCCAGAAGCGCACAAAAGCTTCCTGGACGATGTCTTCCGCGTCAGCGATCGAGCGGACGAATTGCCGCGCGAAGAGCACAAGGCCGGGCGCGGCTTCTCCGAAACAAATTCTCCAATTTTCATCTGTAGCGACATTCTCCATGACCTTCTCGGGGTCTTTGGTATGGAGACGCCGCCAGCTCTGGAATTTGTCTAACACACCCGAAGTTTTGCTGGCCGGCGAAGCTGCGGCCTCGGTCGAGAGTAGCATCTGGTTAGACGGTGAGGCAGCAGTTAGTGGAGCGCCGGAGGGGTGGTGATCTTTATCGACAAAGGTCGGCTCGAAAGCCTCTGACACTTTCCAGACGCCGCGGAACTCCGGTTTTGTTTAACGAGATTCCAGATGTCGTGCTGCTTGCCAACGAACGAGCCCGATCAGACGCTCCGACCATGGACGTGCAGCCGACGGGACTTGAAGGCATCGCCGAACGTCTCCGGATCGGGCCGCGCCTGCACCCGACGGTATTTGTTGCTCCAAACGCCACCGTTGTTGGCGACGTCACGATCGAGGAAAGCGCGAGCGTTTGGTATGGCGCGGTTCTGCGTGGTGATATCAACCGCATCGTCATCGGCCCGCGCTCGAACATTCAGGATGACGTGATTGTGCACCTCGCCGATACCTGGCCGGCGATTATCGGCGAGATGGTAACTGTGGGTCACGGCGCGATCGTTCACGCCTGCACGATCGGGGACGAAGTGCTCATCGGGATGGGTGCGATCATCCTCGACGGCGCTGAAATCGGCGCACGCTCGATCATCGGCGCGAACACACTGGTTACCGCTGGGATGAAGGTCGCCGCCGGTTCGATGGTGCTCGGCTCACCGGCGAAGGTTACCCGGCAGCTGTCGATCGACGAACAGTTGGACATCAGGCGCTGGGCGCTCAAATACGTCGAAACCGCGAAGCTCTTCCGCGCTCACCTCGAACGGGAGCAGTAGCCTAACGAACGATTCGCGCCAGTTCTGCCGCGCGGAACCGGAGGAGTTGCGGCGCGTTCTGGATCGCGTCCGCTTCTGATATTCCGGGACCGGCGAGGCTAAAAACGCGATCGAAGATTTGCATTCCGTCATCCACTCGCCCGACGATCGCGAAGACCGGTTTCCCGGCGGCGCGTGCGCGCTTCGCTACTCCGGCCGGCGCTTTGCCTTCCGCTGTTTGGGCATCGAGGCGGCCCTCGCCGGTGATGACGATGTCCGCATGATTTATTGCGTCAGATAATCCGATGGCGTCAGCGACAATGTCGAACCCCCTCCGGATCTCCGCGCCGCAAAAGCCGACGAGTCCGAATCCTAGGCCTCCCGCCGCGCCGGCCCCAGGTTGATCACGCGGATCAATCCCGAGATCCGTCGCCACCACATCGGCGAGTCGCCGCAGTGCCTCCTCGAGTTCGTCGAACTGATCCGGGCAAGCTCCCTTCTGCGAGGCAAACACGCGCGTCGCTCCACGATCTCCGAGCAGCGGATTGCGCACATCGGCAGCGGCGATGATTCGCGGCAGCCGCAACGATTCTGGCGCGTCAATTCGCGACAGGCGCAGCAACTCGGAAACACTGTTGCCGATCTCGCAGCCCGCGCGATCGAGGAAGCGGAAGTCAAGCGCGCGTGCCATCCCGAAACCGCCATCGTTTGTCGCGCTGCCGCCGAGGCCGACGACGATCTCGCGAACGTCACGGGCAGCGGCATCAAGTAGCATCTCTCCGACTCCAAAGGAACTCGCCGCGTCGACGTCGCGCGCGGCCAGCTCGACCCGCCAAAGCCCAGCCGCTGCGCTCACATCGATAATCGCTTGGGCGCCTTCATCGATCGTGCAGTAACGAGAGGCAACGGTCCTCCCATTCGCGTCGTGAACATTGCACGTGTGCCATTCCCCTTCCGCCGCTGCACCGATCACGCTCGCTGTGCCCTCCCCGCCATCGGCAACCCGCATCACCGTGATCTGCGCGTCCGGCAAAACAGCGCGCAAACCGGCCACAATATTCGCGGCTACAGCAGCCGCATCGAGGCAGCCCTTGAACTTATCCGGCGCAACCAGGATCCGCATCAAGGCGGTGACGTGCGCGATTGCTGCAACGAGTGATCGAGCGCGCCTTTGAAGTCGAGTCGCTTCAACTGCGCGGCGAGCGCCGGATCGTTCGCCGCTTCGATCAAGCGATCATCCTGCAGTAGCTCGAGCAGCCGGCCCTCGGAAATCATCCGCATGATCTCGGGATCAGCACGCAACGCCAAAATCTTCGGGTGATCAGCGAGTTCGCGCACGCCAGGATACGAGAGGAACCGCTCCGCATTCTGCGGCTTTGAGAAGACTTCGCCTGTCTTTCCCAGCGTATCGTAGATGCCCGCGGGCAGAACATCTGTCTGCTTCACCACGTCGCCGACGCTGCCGAGTTCAATCGATTTCTTCAGCCGCGCTAACGACATCACGAGCGAGTTCTCATCCGGCACCGCGGTGACAGTGCGGTGTGCCGGCGCCCCTGCGCGTCCGGCGCGCTCCGCGAAGCGCGGTAGATTACCGGGCACGCCGGAGTTCACCTGCGCTTCTGCGATTGAGCCTAACGAACGAATTCCAACGACCAGTAGCCAAAGCAGAAACGCACCAAAGAAGAGACCGACGAATGCGCCCGCCGCGCCGTAGATCCAGCGCACGATCCCCGATTCCTGCTGACCTGTGCGCTTGAACAAAATCCGGCCGAGCGTGCTGATCACTGAATAGACGACCAGCGCGAGGATGGCGCCGCCAATCGTGGAGATCACGAAGTCGGGAACTTTGAGCAGCGGTCGCAGCAGCGGCAGGAGTAAGCGGCCGCCGAGAAGAGCCGTCGAATACGCGGCGATGACTGCTGCGACGCGGACGAGTTGCCGCGGCAAGCCGAGCCGCCAACCGCGCGCGATTTCGAACAGCACGAGGACGACCGCGAATGAGACGAAGATCGTCTGCCAAAGCGGCGAACCGGAGACCAGATCAGGTTTCATTCGTTAGGGTGGGCTGTAGCGTCCGCTGTCCTCAGCGGATCATTGCTGGCATGCCACGCGCTGGGGAATGTGCGCTGAGACAGCGCACGCTACAGCCTTCATTCAAGCGCATCGGCTTTGATTGCCCGCTGCCGCAGTGCGTGATCGCATAGCACCAGCGCGGCCATCGCTTCGACCATCGGTACCGCGCGCGGCAGCACGCACGCATCGTGTCGACCGCCAGCAGTCAGGGTCGTCGCCTCACCGGACGTCGTGACGGTTTGCTGCGCGCGCGCGATTGTCGAGGTGGGCTTAAACGCGACGCGAAAGACGATCGCCTCGCCGTTGCTGATACCGCCTTGCACGCCACCGGAGCGGTTCGTTGTCGTCCCGACTTTACCATCGCGAACTTCGAACGCGTCGTTGTGCTCGGAGCCCTTCAACCGCGTAGCGGAAAACCCGGAGCCGATCTCGAATCCTTTCGTTGCCGGCAGGCTTAACATCGCTTTCGCGAGATCCGCTTCCAGTTTGTCGAAGACGGGCTCGCCGAGACCTGCCGGGACTCCGCGGATCACGCATTCGATCACGCCGCCGACCGAATCTCCCTGCGCGCGAACCTGCTCGATGCGTTCGATCATGCGCGCGGCGAACGCTTCGTCAGGACAACGCACTGTGTTTCCTTCGACCTGCGCGCGAGTGACAGCTGCCGCGTCGATCTGCGCCGTGATGTCGTGCACCTGCGCGACGTAAGCGACGATGTCGAACGCCGCGAACGCTTCCGCGAGAACCTTGCGTGCGATTGCGCCGGCCGCGACGCGCCCAATAGTTTCCCGAGCGGACGAACGTCCCCCGCCCTGCCAGTTCCGCACGCCGTACTTTGCAGTGTAAGTGTAGTCCGCGTGTGAAGGTCTAAATGTCTGCGCGATCTCCGCATATGCCTCTGGGCGCGCGTCCTTATTCCTGACGAGGATCGCGATCGGAGTGCCGAGCGTCGTGCCTTCGAAGACGCCCGACAGAATTTCGCAGTGATCAGCTTCGTCGCGCTGTGTGACGATCGCACTTTGACCCGGCCGACGGCGGTCGAGTTCCGACTGAATATCCGATTCGCTCAGCTTGATGCGTGGTGGACAGCCATCAATCACCACACCAACACCGCCGCCGTGGGACTCACCCCACGTCGTGATGCGGAAAAGATGACCGAAGCTGCTGCCCATCGTGTGCCAGCTTACGCAGAGCGACCGGCAAGAACAATATGGGAGGGGCCTTAGTGCCGCGACCATACGCGGTGTCGGGACACTAAGGTCCTTCCCACGTTAGATCGCCGCGAGCGCAGTCCGGATGTCGTCGATCAAGTCGTCGACGTTCTCGACGCCGACGGACAGACGGACCAGCGAATCAGTGATGCCTAACGAGGCGCGTGTCTCCGGCGGGATGGAGCCGTGCGTCATCAGCGTCGGATGGTTTATGAGGCTCTCGACGCCGCCTAATGACTCAGCGAGTGAGAACAAGTGCGTGTTCTCGAGGAAGCGCCGCGTCCCTGCGAGATCAGTGTCGAGCACGACCGTAACCATGCCGCCGAAGCCGCGCATCTGACGCTTCGCGAGTTCGTGTTGCGGGTGCGCCTCGAGGCCCGGATACATGATCCTCGCGATCTTCTTTTCCGTCGCGAGCCACTGCGCGATCGCGAACGCATTTTCGCAATGTCGTTCCATTCGCAAGGCGAGCGTCTTGAGTCCGCGCAACGCGAGGAAGCTATCGAATGGACCGGCGATCGCGCCGACGGCGTTTTGGAGAAACTGCATTTGGTCTGCGAGTTCCTTGTTCTCACCGACGACCGCAACGCCGCCGACCATGTCGCTGTGGCCGTTCAGGTATTTCGTCGCGGAATGAATGACCATGTCGAAGCCAAACTCAATCGGTCGCTGACCCCATGGGCTCGCGAAAGTGTTGTCGGCGACGCTGACTGCGTTGTGCGCTCGTGCGATTTTCGCGACGGCTTCCAGATCGATCAACTTCAGCAGCGGATTGCTTGGCGTTTCGACCCAAACCATCCGCGTGTTCTGCTTCATCTGGCTCTCGACCGACGCGGGATCGCTCATGTCGATGAAGGTAAAATCGAGATTCGCCGAGCGACGCCGCACGCGCTCAAAAAGACGGAATGTCCCGCCGTAGAGATCATCGCTCACGAGCACGTGCGAGCCGCTCTCGAGCGTGTCGAGCGCTGTCGCCATTGCCGCCAAGCCCGAAGCGAACGCCCATCCGCGCGTGCCGCTTTCGAGATCTGCGACGCACCGCTCGTAGGCGCTGCGTGTCGGGTTGATCGAACGCGAATAATCGTAACCTTTGTGCCGCCCGGGACTCTCCTGGACGTAGGTAGACGTCTGATAAATCGGCGTCATGATTGCGCCGGTCGACGGATCGGGAGATTGCCCGGCGTGAATCACGCGCGTGGCGAAGTCGTGCTTTTTGTCCATGGAATGTAGTTAGCCAGCCGCCTACTTCGGGATGCGCAGCCGCAGATAGGAGAGCAAATCGGTGCGCGTGATCAGACCGCGGAACGTTCCGCCTTCCATCACGATCGCGACGCGATCGCGAGCGAAAACACCAGTCAACTCATCGATCGACGCGGTGAGCGAAAGCGTTTCCAGCTTGTCCGTCATCGCGGTGTCGACGGTCGCGCGAAACTGCGCGGGGTCGCGATGCACTTTCAGCAACAGATCCGACTCATCGACAATTCCGACGGCATGACCGTCGGCCGCGAGCACAGGTAGCTGCGACACCTCCGCGCTCCGCATGCGCTGGTAGGCCGTCAGCAAGGTGTCGTTAGGCCCGACGCTCACTACCTCGCCTGCTTCGGGACGGCGCGTAATCAGGTCCGTGAGATTACCGCGCGACTCGCGTTGGATGAAGCCTTGCTCGGCCATCCAGAAGTCGTTGTACATCTTCGACAGATATTTGTTTCCCGTGTCACACACGAAGGTGACGACGCGCTTTTTCTTCTTCTGTTGCCGGCAATAACGCAGGGCGGCGGCGAGCAATGTGCCGGTTGATGAGCCGCCTAGGATCCCCTCTTTCCGTAGAAGCTCGCGTGCGACGGCAAAGCTCTCCGCATCTGGAATCGCAAAGGCCTCGGTGACGAACGAGAGGTCCGCGATGTCCGGGATAAAATCTTCGCCAATACCTTCGACAGCCCAGCTGCCGGCTTCACCGAACTTGCCTGTCTTGACGTAATCGACGAGCACCGAACCCGCTGGATCCGCGAGCACCATCTCCATCCCGCGCCGCGGTTTTACGCGCGCAAAGAACCGGCTCAAACCCGTGATCGTGCCGCTCGATCCGACGCCGACAACAACTGCATCGAGATCATGGCGCATCTGCTCCCAGATTTCGGGACCAGTCGAGCGTTCGTGTGCGGCAGGGTTCGCCGGGTTGCCGAATTGGTTCACGAAGAACGCTCCCGGAATTTCGCTCGCGATGCGCGCCGCGACGTCCTGGTAATATTCGGGGTGTCCACGGCCAACGTCTGACCGGGTCATGCGAACCTCGGCGCCGAGAGCACGCACGTGCGCGACTTTCTCCTGCGACATCTTGTCGGGAATCACGAGGATGATCCGGTAATCCTTCGCCGCCGCCACCAGCGCCAGCCCGAGACCAGTATTCCCGGCGGTCGCCTCAACAATCGTGCCTCCCGGACGAAGCAGCCCCTGGCGTTCCGCGTCCTCGATCATCGCGAGCGCCACGCGATCCTTGATCGAGCCGGTGGGATTTTGATTCTCCAGCTTCACGAAGAGCTGGCACGCGCCAGTGTCCATCCGCGTGATCTCCACCAACGGCGTGTCGCCAATCAGCGACAGGATCGCTGGGGGAGCCGGCCGCGGCGGCGGGATTTCTATTTTCTCGCTGCTCATTAGGGCGGAGAAGATGCTTCGGAAGCGCGGCGTCGACCAGTGCGAACTTTGGCTTATCGCGCAAACGATGCGCTCGTCGCGTCGCCAGCGCTACCACTCGGACGTGCTATCCTCGAGGAACTGCTGGAGGACCGGGAAACGCACTTCGCCGTAATTCATGGCGTAGCGCAGATCGCCTCCCTTGAACACCCATGTCGTCGGAATCCAGCTTACCGGCAGATCGAGGAAGCGCTTCAGTTTTTCCGCGCCGGTCCGCGGGCCGGGATCGGCGAAGACGGTGACGTTCGGCTGGTCGCCGAGGCCGTAACCCTTCAGTGCGGCTGCGCCATCGTCGCCGCCGTTCCAGACGGAAACGAAGAGGAAGCGCACGTCGGGATGGTCGTTCACCATCTTCGTCCAGCCGCCGCTCTTCAGTTCCGCTTTACAATTGCCGCACCATGGCGCCCAGAGATGCACCACCGTCAAGCCCGGAGCCTTGACAGCCTCAGCGGCTTGAGACTCCGCAGTCGGCGCAGCTGCAGCGAAGGGCGCTGCTGCGAGGAAGGCGATCGCCACGAGAAGGAGCGGGTTTCTCATTGCTACGAACCGACACGAAAGGGCGGAACGCGTCAAACCCGCGCCCTGCCGTGTCCAGAGGGTGCAGTAGTTGACCTCGCTTAGGAGCGCGCCTAATATGCCTCTCCTTTTTCTAGGCAGAGCACGGCGTAAGGAACCGGTCGCTCTTCCTGAGAAGCGGACCGCGCCCTCCGGGTGCGCCGCAGGGTTAAACATCGTTATGGCACAAATGCAGGAACTGCTCGCGAAATCATTCCGCGAGTTCAAAGAAGGCAGCATCGTCAAAGGACATATTCTCGAGATTCGCCCGCGCGAGGTGCTCGTTGACATTGGTTACAAGTCGGAAGGCGTCATTCCCTCGCACGAGTTCGACGACATCGACACCATGGAAGTGGGCGACGAAGTCGAAGTCCTCCTCGAGCGTCTCGAGAACGACGAAGGCATGGTCATCCTCTCGAAAGAGAAGGCCGCGTATCGTCAGAACTGGAACAAGATCGCGCAGGTTTTCGCTGGCGACGGTCTGATCAAGGGCAAGGTGAAGTCGGTCGTTAAAGGCGGCCTGATGGTGAACATCGGCGTCGAGGCGTTTCTGCCTGCGTCGCAGATCGACATTATCCCGCCGAAGGATCTCCAGCAGTTCGTGGGCAACACCTACGACTTCAAGATCGTCAAAATTAACGACGATCGACGGAATGTGGTTCTCAGCCGCCGCGAGCTCATCGAGCAGGAGCGGAGCGAGAAGCGCCAGAAGTTCCTTGAAGGCGTGAAGGTCGGCGACACCGTTACCGGCGCAGTCAAGAACCTCACCGACTTCGGTGCGTTCATCGATCTCGGCGGCATGGATGGATTGCTGCACATCACGGATATGACCTGGGGCCGTCTCGGTCACCCGAGCGAGCTGCTCAAGGTTGGGCAGGAGCTGTCAGTCGTCGTTCTCGATATCAACAAAGAGAAGGAGCGCGTGTCGCTTGGCCTAAAGCAGACCCAGAAGAATCCGTGGGATCAGATCGAAGAGCGATTCCCGGCTGGTCAACGCGTTAAAGGCAAGATCACGAACCTCGTGCCTTACGGTGCATTCGTGGAACTCGAAGAAGGCGTCGAAGGCCTCATCCACGTATCGGAGTTATCCTGGACGAAGCGCATCATGCGTCCGTCCGACGTCCTCTCGCAGGGTCAGGAAGTCGAAGCCGTTGTGCTCGGCGTCAACAAGGAGGAGCAGAAGATCTCGTTAGGTCTGCGTCAGCTCGAAGCGAATCCGTGGGATGAGATCGAGAAGAAGTTCACGATCGGCAGCAAGGTGAAGGGCGAGATCCGCAACATGACTGCTTATGGCGCCTTCGTGGAACTCGAAGACGGCATCGATGGCATGATCCACGTGTCCGACTTGTCTTGGACGCGGAAAATCAATCATCCGTCCGAGATGTTTAAGAAGAACGACGTCGTCGAGGCGGAAGTCATCGACATCGATAAAACCAACCAGCGGATCAGCCTTGGCATCAAGCAGCTCGCCGACGATCCGTGGAAGGAAATCGACCAGAAATACAAGATCGGCGATCTCGTCACCGGCAAGGTTACGAAGCTCGCGAGCTTTGGTGCGTTCGTTCAGCTCGCTGACGACATCGACGGCCTCGTGCATATCTCGCAGCTCAGCGAAGAGCATGTCACGAAGGTGAAAGACATCCTCAAGGTTGGTCAGGAAGTCGAAGCGCGCGTTATCAAAGTCGACAAGGTCGAACGCCGCATCGGTCTCTCGATCAAGGCCGCGAACTACTCCGAAGAAGACCTCAAGCGCGAATCCGAAGCGTTCGATAATCTCCGCCCAGGCGAAGATATGGTCGGCCTCGAGAAAGCGTTCGAAGCCGCCGAGGAAGATTACCGTCCCGGGCAGCCGAAGAAATAGTTCTTACTACTACCAGCAAATTCAAACGGGGGAGCGAAAGCTTCCCCGTTTTGCTTTGTACTCGCGGATCAAGACAGCCGTCATCTCGACCGGAGCGAAGCGAAGTGGAGAGACCTCGCGGAAGTACGTGCAATGTCGCCCGTAACATCGAGGGATCCCTCGACTCCGCTCGGGATGACGCCCGCGAACGGCCGCTAGAATTCTGCGCTACCCGGAGTCCGTGCGAACGGGATCACGTCGCGAATGTTCGACACTCCGGTCACGAACATCAGCATTCGCTCAAAGCCTAAACCGAAGCCCGAGTGGGGCACCGTTCCATAACGACGTAGATCCAGATACCACTTGTAGTCCGCTGGATCGAGATGGTGTCGCCGCATGTTCGCTTCGAGGACGTCGAGTCGCTCTTCACGCTGACTGCCGCCGACGATTTCGCCAATGCCGGGCACGAGCACATCCATCGCGGTGACGGTTTTATCGTCGTCATTTAGCCGCATGTAGAACGGCTTAATCTCCTTCGGATAATTGAAAACCGTGACGGGACATTTGAAGTGCTTCTCGGTTAGCCACCGCTCGTGCTCGGACTGCAAGTTCGTGCCGTGTGCCACCGAAAATTCGAAGCGCTCACCGCTCTTCAACAACAACTCGACTGCATCCGTATAGCTGATCCGCTGGAACGGACGCTCCATCACGAAATCAAGTCGCGGCAGCAGCTCTTTATCGACAAACTTCGAGAACAACTCGAGTTCGTCAGGGCAGCTCTTGCGAATATCCGCGACGAGATATTTCACGAGCTCCTCCGCCGTATCCATGTTGCAGCTGAGATCGCAGAAAGCCATCTCTGGCTCGATCATCCAGAACTCGTTCGCATGGCGCGAGGTGTTCGAGTTTTCTGCGCGGAAGGTCGGCCCGAACGTGTAGACATTCTTCAGCGCGCACGCGAACGCCTCCGCCTCGAGCTGCCCGCTCACCGTCAGGTAAGTGCAGCGCGCGAAAAAATCCTGCGCGTAATCGATGCTGCCATCTTCGCGGCGCGGCGGTTTGTCGGCATCGATCGTCGTGATCCGGAACAACTCGCCAGCCCCTTCGCAATCACTGCCGGTAATGATCGGCGTGTGCACGTAGACGAAGCCGCGGTCCTGAAAAAACTGGTGGATCGCGAAAGCGAGGCGGCTGCGCACGCGGAACACGGAGCCGAACAAATTCGAACGCGGCCGAAGATGCGCAATCTCACGGAGAAACTCCGGCGTGTGCCCCTTCTTCTGCAGCGGGTAGGTGTCATCCGAAGCGCCAATGATTGTGAGTTCGTCAGCGACAACCTCCCAGCTTTGGCCTTTGCCCTGCGACGCGACTAGTTTCCCCCGCACTTCGATCGAAGCACCGGTCATTAGGCGCTGCACGTCGGCGTAATTCGGCAGCCAGTCGTTCGCGATGACCTGCAGGCTGCGAAGCGCCGAGCCGTCGTTCAACTCAATGAACGAAAACGTCTTTGAGTCGCGGCGCGTGCGAACCCAGCCTTGCACGACGATTGACTCGAGCCCTGCGGAACTATGCAGCGCCTCTTTGACGGAAGTCGCGGAGTTCATGGCCGAACTCTAACTAAAGTAAAGGCGCCTGGCCATTGGCGTTCGGCCGTACCGGCGAAGATTCAGTAAGCGAAAGGTAAGTGTAGTCCTGCAAACCGCGCTCGTAATCCGAGAGCAATTTCATCGCGTCGTTCGGCTTCAGCCGGTCGCTCTTGATCGCTGCATCCACCTGCAATTTCACCAGCCGCATCAGTTCGATTTTATCCCACTGCGTCAATGCGAGCACCTGCCCGATCGTGCTGCCCTCGATCACCTCTTCGATGTACCAGCCGGATTCCTCATCCGGATCAAGGAACACATGTACCTCCGTGACGCGGCCAAAAAGATTGTGCAGGTCACCCATGATGTCCTGGTAAGCGCCGACCATGAACACGCCCAGATAGTAGGGCTCGCCGGGGACAATCCGGTGCATTGGAAGCGTCTCCCGCACATCCTGCAGGTCGATGAACTTCGAGATTTTACCGTCCGAATCGCAAGTGATGTCGACCATTGTGCCGTTGCGATCGGGCGCGGTATTCAGCCGATGAATCGGCATGATCGGGAACAGCTGCCCCAGCGCCCAATGATCGAGAAGCGACTGGAAAACGGAGAAGTTGCAGATGTATTGATCCCCTAACGAGGTCTCCAGTTCCTTCACCTCCTCAGGCACGTAGCGAAGACCGCGATGCATCGCGACGATCTGTTCCGCGAGCTGCCAGTAGACGGTTTCGAGCTTCGCCTTGCTCTCGAGATCGAGCAGCCCGAGCGAAAACATCTGCTGCGATTCTTCCTTGATCTGTTGCGCGTCGTGCAGCGTCTCGCGCCGGTTATTGCGCTTCAGTTTCTGCTGCACATCAAGGATGTCGCGCACCAGTTTGTGGTCTGCCTCGCCGCTTACCACCTGCGAGTTGCTAGCGTTTTTCTCGATGGAACCAAAAGCCTCCACCACGAGCACAGAATGATGTGCCACGATCGCGCGTCCTCCCTCGCTGACGATCGCGGGATGCGCGACGCCTTCCGAGTCGCACACGTCCATGATGTTCCAGACGACGTCATTCGCGTACTCCTGCAGCGAGTAGTTCATCGAGCTGTCGAACGTTGTCCGCGACCCGTCATAATCGACCGCGAGGCCACCTCCGACATCAAGATAGCCGAGCTCGTGACCGAGCTTCGCCAGCTTTGCGTAATAGCGCGCGGCTTCACGCACTGCGCGTTTGATCGTCGAGATGTCCGGCACCTGCGAGCCGACATGGAAGTGCACCAGCTTCAGGCAATGCGCGAGACCTTCAGCCTTCAGTAGCTCACTCGCCGCGACGAGATTCACCGTATCGAGGCCAAACTTCGCGTTCTCGCCCCCGCTCGTGGTCCATTTGCCGGAGCCTTTGCTGTGCAGTCGCACGCGGATGCCGATGTGCGGCTCAACGCCCATCTCCCGCGCGATCCGGATGGTCTGTTGCAGCTCTTCGATCTTCTCGACGACAATGATGACGGACTTGCCGAGCCGCCGGCCGAGCATCGCTGAACGGATATAGGCGCGGTCCTTGTAGCCGTTGCAGACGATGAGGCTGTCGAGATCCTTGTGCATCGCGAGCGCAGCGATCAGCTCGGGTTTGCTGCCGGCTTCGAGCCCGAAGTGATATTCCTGCCCGGCGTCGACGATCTCTTCGATGACTTCGCGCAGTTGGTTCACCTTGATCGGGAACACTCCGCGAAAATGATTGCGGTAGCCGAACTCACCGATCGCGCTCTGGAACGCGCGGTTCACTGAGTCGACGCGGTGACGCAGCAGATCTTGAAACCGGATCACCAGTGGGAAGCCGAGCCCGCGCTCACGCGCTTCGTTTACCACCTCGAGGATGTCGATCGAGCCGCCGCCTTCGAGCAGCGGGCGGACCTCAGCATTCCCGGCAGCGTTGACTGTAAAGTAACCGCTCCCCCACGCATCGACATTGTAGGTGCCGATGGCGGCTTCCACATCCCATTCGGGCTTCGGTTTTTCGGTTACGGCGGCCAACGCAAGCGCATATTCAAGCACGCGTCCGAACATGCAAGAGCCGCGCGCGAAATATCCCGCAACGGCACGCCAAACTCGGCGGTAGCTTGTCTTTCACAATCGCGCCCGCTACCGTCTCGCCGATGAACAAGACGGTCGTCGAGGTGCAAGTTCGGGCAGTGTTGCCGACCAGCGGCGGCTGCGCGGTCTTCCTCGGCAACACCGACAAAGTCTTCATCATCTACGTCGACCAAACGGTCGGCAGCGCGATCACGATGTTCATGCGCGACGTCTCGAAGGAGCGGCCGCTGACGCACGATTTGATGGGGCACCTCATGACCGCCGTCGGCGCACACGTCGAGCGGATCATCATCAACGACCTGAAGAACGCGACCTACTACGCGCGCATGATCATCCGCGCGGAGAATGAGCTGCAGCAAAAGAAGATCATCGAACTCGATGCGCGTCCGAGTGATTGCATCGAGATGGCGGTGCAACAGAAGGCGCCGATCTACGTCAGCCACGAAGTCTGGGACGAGGTCGACGACATGAGTGACGTACTGCGGAAGATGGAAGAGGAAGGTCTCACGCCTGATCCGGAGACGGAGTCCGAATCGGAAGAGTCGGCTGAAGAAGAGTAGCGGTTCGCGCGAGGCTCAGCTGATCAAGTCGGCGTAATGCCGTTGCGCAACTTCGTTGCAACACGCCAGGATCTCTGACGGCGTTGTCCGCTCAAGCGCATCGCTGACCAGCTGTTCGCATTCCGGTACCGAGAGACTTTGCACCGCCCGTTTGACGCGCGGCACGAGGGACGCGCTCACACTGAGCTCGTCCATGCCGAGGCCGATCAGCAGCGGCACCATCGTCAGGTCACCTGCCATTTCGCCGCAGACGCCGGCCCAGATGTTGTGCTTGTGCGCTGCGTCGGAAACCATCTTCAGCAGGCGAAGCACCGCCGGGTGCGTTGGCTCGTAGAGGTTCGCAATTCGCTCGTTCACCCGATCAACGGCAAGCGCATACTGAATCAGATCGTTCGTGCCGATGCTGAAGAAATCGACCTCGCGCGCGAGCGCTTCGGCGCAAAGGGCCGCACTCGGAATCTCGATCATCGCGCCAATGTCCGTCTTGGCGGCAAACTCCAGCCCGTCCTGCTGCAGCTCTGCTTTGCATTCGTCGAGCACGCCGATCGCGCGACGCAGTTCGTCGATGCCGGAAATCATCGGGAACATGATCTTCACGTTACCCGCGGAGCTGGCGCGCAGGATCGCACGGAGCTGGGCCTTGAAGATGTCGAGGTGCTCCAGGCAAAACCGGATGGCACGCAGACCCATGAACGGGTTTTGCTCATCGAACGCCTCCATCCCGCTCGCGATTTTGTCGCCGCCAAGATCGAACGTGCGGATGATCAACGGATGCGGCGCCACCTGCTCCGCGACGCGTCGGTACGTTTCGTATTGCTCCTGTTCAGTCGGGAGCGTCGCGCGATTCAGGTAGAGGAACTCGGTGCGATAGAGGCCGATTCCTTCCGCGCCATTCTGCGCGACGGACTCTACATCCTTCGGCAGCTCGATGTTTGCGGATAACACGATGTGGCGGCCATCACTGGTCGTCGATTTAGTTTCACGCAGCCCGGTTAGCTGTTCGGTGACCTGATCCTTGCGCTGCTTCAGCTCGCCGTAATGCCAGAGCGTCTCCGGCGTCGGGTTGAGAATCAGCAGTCCGTTGTAGCCGTCGAGGAGAGCTTCCTCGCCGGTCTCGAGGCGGATCGTCGCGTCGTGCAAACCGACGATCGCCGGGATGTTCATCGACCGCGCCATGATGGCGGTGTGCGAAGTGCGACTACCGAGGTCCGTGGCGAATCCGAGCACCTGGTCGCGGTTCATCGTGGCGGTGTCGGACGGCGTGATGTTATGCGCGACGAGGATGTGCGGATCTGTGAGGGCGAGGAATGCTTTCGGCGCTTTGCCCTGGAGGTTTCGAACCACGCGGCGTGTGACGTCCTGGATGTCGAGCGCGCGTTCACGAAGGTACGGATCGTCGATCTTGCTCAGCGTGTCGGCGTAATGTGTCGCCACTTCCTGGAAGATGTAATCGACATTGAAGAGATCGCTTTCGAGCTTGCGCAGAACTTCATCGATCAGCGTCCGATCCTCCACCACGAGCAGATGAGCGTCGAAGATGCCGGCATCCTTGGCGCCGATCGCTTCCGCGATCTTCTGCTGCATCTCGAGGATCTGAGCGCGTGTCTTGATTAGCGCTGTCTCGAAGCGACCGATTTCATTCGTGATCTCGCTTTTAGCGATCCGGTAACGTGGGATTTCTTCAGCCTCATCGCGGACGACATGGATTTTCCCGCGCGCGATCCCGGGAGACACGCCGAGCCCAAAATAGCGAGTTTCGGGTTTGGGAGCGTCCGTCGTCATTGTCGGTGAGAGAGTAACGCAGGTGTCAAGACGACACCGTTACGCGAATGCCGGACACGACAGGATTCTCCTGCACTCGACGTCGCTCACGATTGCGGCGGGGTCCCTCGACTTCGCTCGGGATGGCGGCTTAGTCTTCGTTAAACTTGCTGGCGATGAGCGCTTCGATCTCCTGCATCGCGCGATCCGCGTCCGGTCCTTCGCAGCGAATCAAAAGCTTCGAGCCTTGTCCGGCGGCGAGCATCATCAGGCCCATGATGCTTTTGCCGTTGATCTGCTCACCTTCTTTCTCGACCCAGATCTCGGACCGAAACCGGCTCGCGACGCGCACGAATAACGCCGCCGGGCGCGCGTGCATCCCGAGGCGGTTCACGATTGTGACTTCCTTCTCGGCGCGGTCTGGCCGCGCCGCCGCTCCTTTACGGTTCAACAGGCCCATTACTTTCTTTTGTCTCCATAAGAGTGAGCAGTTTGTCGTTAAATTCCACGGCGCTGTTGCGGCCAAGGCTCTTTAATTTTTGATCCATCGCAGCCACTTCGACAAGTCGCGCAATATCACGACCCGGCCGTACTGGAATCGTGAGGTGCGGCACCTGTAGTTTCAGGATTTCATAATACTCCGGATCTAAACCGATCCGATCGACCTCCTCTACTTCCTGCCAGTCCTTCAACGTGACCACAAGGTCGAGCCGCTTCTCGATCCGGATGCTCCCGATCCCGAAGATCGACGCGATGTTGATGATGCCGATGCCGCGCACTTCCATGTGGTAACGCGTCAACTCCGGCGCGGTACACATGAGTTCGCGCCCTTCGAGCGATGTGATTCGGGTGACGTCGTCGGCCACGAGCGAGTAGCTGCGCTCGATGAGCCCGAGCACGCACTCGCTTTTGCCCACGCCACTGGCGCCCCGGATGAGAACGCCGACCCCGAGAATGTCGACCATGCTGCCGAACTCCGTCACGGTCGGTGAGAAATCGACTTCCATCGCGATGGTGGCGGCGTTGATGAAACGCATTGTCACCATTGGCGTCCGGAACACGGCGATCTGCGCCTCCTGCGCAATCGCGAGCAACTCCGGGTCGAGATGAGCGCCACGTGAAATGACGAGGCAGGGAATTTTCTGCGCGCACAAGCCGCGGAAGCGTTGCGCACGCGCCCGTGGCGAAAGGCTGTCGAGGTAAGAATGCTCCGCGGCACCGAGAACCTGCACGCGCTTCTCGGCGAAGTAGTTATAGAATCCGGCGAGCGCCAGGCCGGGCCGGTTGATGGTGGGCTCGCGGATCTTGCGGTGGAACCCGACGCTTTCGCCTTCGAGCTTTAATTGGAGCGCGTGGCCGTGATCCCTGTAGAAGCTCTCCACGGTGACTACGCGAACGTTTTTGCGCAGCGGACTACTCGAAGTAATCGGCGCGGTCCGCGCTGGGGGGGAGGTCGGCACACCTTCATCTATCGTGTCGCGCCGCGGAATTCCAGAAGCTATTGCATCGCCACGCGCGGCTGGCTAGACCTGCGGGCGGTGATCGCAACTACGTGACGTGTCAAACGTGCGGATAAACTTCAAACATCTGCGCAATCGCAGCGTCGAAGCGCTTCGTCATTGGAAATGCGGGCCGCTCCTTTGCATCACGCTGGCAGGGCTGATTCTGCGCGAAGAGTTTCCGTTCTCGAACTTCCCGATGTATTCGAGTTTCACGAGGAAGGCGAGTTACGTCTATCTCGCGACTGCTTCCGGGGAGCCGCTCCCGACCGTCCCGACCGCCGGTATGCTGACCGGTAATCTGAAAAAGGTTTTCGAGACTGATTTGAAGCAGGCGCGCAGCCATGCTGGCGCGCGGGGCAAAGTCACGGACGAAGAGCGCCGGGCAGCTGGCGAACGCGTGCTTGCCGGAGTGAAAGCCTGGCAGGCGACGCAGACTGGGCCCGCAGCCGCAGCGCCGGTCGCGCGTCTGTATCAAGTAAACATTCTTCTGCACAATCAACGCTTCGAGAGACAAACGAGACTGCTCGCGGAGGTGCCATAAGAGCGCGCTCGCAGATTTCATACGGAAGCGTGGAACGCGCCGCGATGCGCGTACTCTTCGCGCTGGTCGTAGCGCGACACATCCCCGGCGGGTTGTCCGATGCGACGCTGAATTATCCGAGTGGTCTCGCTCGGTTCGTCGATCTCCATTTCCTCCTCCCGCCGTCGGTGCTTTCAGCTGGCGCCTATCTGCTTTGGGCCGCCCTGGCGCTCTACGTTTTACGGATCGGCCTCTGGCTCGCGCTCCCGTACATGACGCTCTTCAGCATTGCGGTGAACAGCGCGCAGAACTCATCCGGCGCGATTGGCCACCATGCGCAGATCGTTTCCCTCGTGCTGCTCGCGCAGACCATCGCTTATTTTTACTCGCGCGCTCGCAGTCGAAGTGGCGGCGAACGGTTTCGGCCGGCGGCGACCGAGTCGTTGATGATCGATTGGTCGCTGCAGGCGATCGCGGCCACTTATTTCATCTCTGGCCTAACGAAACTGATCAACACGCACGGCATGTGGATGATCCAAAGTCCGCTTGTCGCTGTGCAGATCTTGAAGACTTCCGATCACACCTACTACGACACCCTTGATCCGGCGCGTTATCAGGCCGGCTATGGACTTGCCGAATGGATGGTGCAGCACCCGCTGCTGATCGGCGCAGCCCTGAGCAGTGGTCTCTTGCTTGAGTTAACCTCGCCGCTGCTCCTCATTGGCCGGCGCTGGGCAGCATTTTTCGGGGTCGCTCTGCTGGTATTTCACCAATCGATCGGTCACACGATGCAGCTGCACTTCCCGTACAACGAAATGCTCCTCGTGATCTATCTCATCAACGTGCCGTTCTGGGCGGGCGCAGCCGCAGCATCAGTGCGCAACTTCGCCGCCAGACAAAGACCCGCCAGCAACCCCTAACGAGGGGCTGGCTCGATCAGACCGAAGTCGCCGCTTTTGCGTTTGTAGAGCACGTTCATCCGCGAGCTCCGCGCGTTCAGGAAGACGATGAACTGCCGCTTCGACATCTCGAGTTGAAGAACCGCTTCATCGACGAACATCGGCTTCACTGGATAACGCTCTGAGCGCACGACCGGGTGATGCGCGCCATCCTCTTCGCCATCGAGCTCCACCGGGTCCGGCTCGAGCGTGTGCTCCTCGAGATGATGCGTGATGTCATGACGCGGCCGATGTTTTCGCATCAGGCGCGTCTTATACTTCCGCATCTGACGGCCGACTTTGTCGGTCGCGGCGTCGATCGCAGCGTACATGTCGTTCGTCTCCTCGCAGGCCTCGATCGTGATGTGATTCGAGCAAACAAGGATGACCTCGGCCGAGTGACGATATTTCTCCACCTCGAGGATGACATGTGCCTCGATAATCCGGGGGTAATCGAGGTGCAGATTCTCGATCTTCTTCGTGACGTAATCGCTGATCGCTGGCGTGATCTGCAGGTGGCGTCCAGTGACCTTCACCGGGGGATGAGCGTTTTTCGTGATCATAAATCTACAAACCGCGCACTGGGTTCTCCAAAGAAAATAGGTCCACTGATGAACACCGATCTATCACATCCGGAAACGCTCGCCGAGATAGAGCTGTCGGCTGATCGGATCGTTGATGAGGAAGTCTTTCGTGCCTTCGCTCTCTACGCGTCCTTCGAAAATGAGGTAGGCGCGGTCCACGATCGAGAGCGTTTCGCGCACATTGTGATCGGTGATCAGAATAGCGAGGCCGCTCTTCCTAAGATTCACGACGATCTGCTGCACGTCGTAGACGGCGATCGGGTCGACCCCGCTGAACGGTTCGTCCAACATCAGTAGTGTCGGATTTGTCACGAGCGACCGCGCAATCGTTAGCCGCCGTTTCTCACCGCCGCTGAGCGTCAAAGCGGTGTTCTTCGCGATCTTCTCGATCCCGAACTGGTGCAACAACTCTTCGCACCGATGGCGGCGCTCCTGTTTCGTGAGCGGCAGCGTCTGCAGGATCGCCATGATGTTCTGCTCCACGGTGAGGCGGCGAAAGATCGACTCCTCCTGCGGCAGGTATCCCATCCCGAGCCGCGCGCGTTTGTACATCGGGTAGTTCGTTACCTCCTCGCCCGAGAAGAGGACGCTTCCGCTATTCGGCCGGACGAGGCCTACGATCATATAGAAGCTCGTCGTCTTGCCCGCGCCGTTCGGGCCGAGTAGCCCGACGATCTCACCGGCGCGGACGTTGATGTTCACGCCGTTTACCACGGCGCGGCCACCGTAGATTTTTACCAGCTGCTCGGTCTCGAGAACTTTCCGCGCATGTGTTGGCGTCTCGTTGCTGACGGGGATGGCCGATGGCGTAGCGGTCACACCTTCTGTCGTCATGGTTTCGGCGGTGCCGGCGATCCTTTTGGCTCCTGGCGGAGTTCGGTGCGACTCGGCCCAGTCGTGGTCAACTGACCACCTTGATTGATTACCATGACGGTGTCCGGGCTAGTGGCGATATGCGAGTTTAAGCCGCTTTGCACGCGCGGGGTTCCTCTGAGCTCCACGTTGCCGTTTGCCGCCGTATAAACAGCGGTATCCGAACGACCAACAGATCGCATTGGCGGACCTCCGTCCTGACCGGGTGCTTCACGGACCATCCCGACGTTCCCTTCTGCTACGGCGTGATCCAGGCCCTGAGTTTCGCCTTTGCCGAGATACACCGTCAGCTTATCCGCCTGGAGATTGAAACGCGGATCTTTGACAATGACATGACCACTGAAAATGCCGATCGATTTGCCGGAGTCAAAAAACGCCTGGTCGGCCAGAATCTCCGTCGTGGTCGGCACCTTCGGGTCTGAGCCTATCCCGCCGCCGAGCGCTTGACGGAGAGGATCCGTCGCCTGTTTCTTATCATCGGCTTTTGGCTTCCCAGGACTCTTCTCTGGCTTCGCTTTTGCTGGCGAAGCCAGCGTGTTCGCCGTCGAATCCTGCGCTTTAACGACAGGCAAGCATACGAGAGAGAGCATTACGGCACAGGCGATGATCCTCGTCATGGTTTTTCCTTTTTCCCCGCGAGTTCCGATTTGTCCTTGATGATCATCTTGACGTTGCCAGTGAGCGTCCCTTTCCGGTCAACGGTGTTAAACTCCATAGCGTCTCCTTCGATCGTGAAGTCTGAGCGCACGATGTTTGTCCGCTGCTGCGAACGCAAAATTCGCGTGTTCAAATCGAAAGTTGATTCCGGCAAATCGAGCTGGAGATCGATCGCGTTCTCCGGCGTGAACGACGTCATCTTCAGGCCCATGAACTGAATACGTTCCGCGTCGATGCGCTTGGCGGTCGTTGCTTCAAAGCGCGTCCGTAGATGTCCCTGAAGATCGATGTCCGGCAGCACGAGGCCTTTGATTTCGTGGCCGATGGGCAGTGGGATATTGCTCCCTAGCGCTGCTGCGGCTTGCGCGGTCTTTGGTTTCGGATCCTTCTTTGCCGGCTTCTGCTGCGCCTCTGCCGGAAACAGCGCGATCGCGACCGCTCCCGCAATGAAAAAGAGGCCGGAAGCTCCGCGAATTCCGGAGCGACCGCTACGAAACGGCAGCATGGATAGCTCTTAACATGCGGAGGTGCTTCGGCAACTGCTTTAGCGGGATCTGATTGGGTCCATCCGAGAGCGCGCGAGCCGGATTTTCGTGCACTTCCATGAAGATCCCGTCGCATCCTGCTGCGATCGCCGCCCGAGCGAGGACAGGCGCGAGAACGCCGTCGCCGGAGGTGGCGTCCCCCGCTCCGCCGGGACGTTGCACTGAATGCGTTGCGTCGAAGATCACGCGGTAGCCCGCCTCGCGAATCCAGTAGAGCGACCGCATATCCGCGACTAAATTGTTGTAGCCGAATGTCGTCCCGCGTTCCGTGAAGAAGAACCTGTCGGCGCCGAACGCGATGAGCTTCTCGGCGATGTTGCGCAGATCCCACGGCGCCAGGAATTGGCCCTTCTTCACGTTCACTACTCGCCCTGTCGCCGCCGCAGCACGCAGCAGATCAGTCTGCCGGCAGAGAAACGCCGGGATCTGCAAAACATCGATGTTCTTCCCGACAATCTCCGCTTCCGCAACCGAGTGCACGTCCGTTGTTACCGGCACGTTTAACTCACGACCGATCGCCGCCAGAATCGCGCAGCCTTCCTCAATCCCAGAGCCGCGAAATGATCGCACGGAAGTTCGGTTCGCCTTGTCATAGGAAGCCTTGAAGATGAATGGCACGGCCTCATCCCCGCAGATCTCCGCGATGCGCCGCGCCATGCGCCAGACGAACTTCTCGGATTCGATCACGCAAGGCCCGAGGATGAAGGCGGGTCGGCCGCCACCGATGGTGAGGGAACGGATCTTGAGCGGCTTGGGTTTCATTTGTGGCGGCGAATAGCGTTGTCATCCCGAGCCGCGCAGACGGCAAGGGACCTCACAGTAGCCCGAAGATCACCCAAACTAAAAGCGGCTATCTTCGAGGACATCGCTGCGTGGATCGCGACAGCGTTTCTTGCGTGAGTTCCCAGTTCGACTGGGAGGTCCCTCGGCGTCTGCGCGCCTCGGGATGACAAGCATGTAGTCACGCGTCGAGTCTCTTTCGCTTGAAAAGATCGTAG
>JBHENE010000145.1:0-8019 GCA_046262215.1 Chthoniobacterales bacterium
CCCACGTGTTACGCACCCGTTCGCCACTAAACTAAACCTGTATTGCTACAGATTTAGTCCCGTTCGACTTGCATGTCTTATCCACGCCGCCAGCGTTCGTTCTGAGCCAGAATCAAACTCTCCGTAAAAATTTGGAGCCGGTGTCATTACTGCCACCGGACAAAGTTTGCGCTCCTTTTCGCTAACGAAAAGGAAGCTGAAATCTGACCATTCTATACCGGCATTCACTCGTAAGTGAGAGCCGGTGTTCGTCCGATCTTACTTCTTGATTAAGATTCCCGCGCGGCTCCGAAGAACCGGTATGGGAAAATTTTTAATCAAAGAAACTCGACGTATAACGCACAATTCAATCTTCGCTGACTATCTACTTCCACCTTCTGACTTCGCTCTTGTCTTGTCGTGATTGCGAAATCCAGAATTGCACTGTCAAAGATCAATTGTTCTGCACCGCTTCAGCCCCCGTACGCAAACCGAGATCGTTGTGAAACGAACGTCGGCTCGGACGTGAGCCAGAGGGGAAGAACACTTCGGGAACTCCGAAGCCGCAGTCTCGCGGGACGAGCACATTAGCCGGTGCGGTTTCGCCGTCAACGAGAAATCATCAATTTCTTGAAGATTTTCTCGCTTCGAGCGACCCGCTGTCCGGCAGCGGACGACCATCTTCGCACACCGTTTTAGGCCGTCAAATTTCCGAGTAAAAATTTCCGACTCCAGCGGAATTCCGGCGGCTTGTCCTTGAGTTAGGGCACGGGTTGAAAGACACCAGCCGACACCGCCATTCCATCTTGCCGGTGCCGAGCTTCGTCTCTACGGTCGCGCGATGCGAATTCTCGTGACGGGCGGCGCCGGTTTCATCGGCTCTCATCTCGTCGAGAAACTCCTCGCCGTAGGACATGAAGTCTCGATCCTCGACGACTTCAACGACTTCTATGATCCGCTAATCAAGCGCGCAAATATCGCAGCGGTTACCGGAGGGGCGCGGGTCCATCAGATCGATTTACGCGACGCGGCGGCAGTTCAAGGACTCTTCCACGGTGAGAAATTCGACGCCGTCGCGCATCTCGCGGCGCGCGCAGGAGTGCGACCCTCGATTGCCTCGCCGCAGCTCTACTACAACACGAACGTCAACGGCACGTTGCATCTGCTTGAGGCAGCGCGGGCAGTTGGCATCGAGCGATTCATCTTCGCGTCAAGCTCATCCGTCTACGGAATTTGCAAGACGGTGCCGTTCTCTGAAGAGATGCCTCTCACCCAGACGATCAGCCCCTATGCAGCGACTAAAATCGCGGGCGAATTCCTTTGCTCGACGTATTCGCATCTCTACAAAATGCGTGTCGTCGCGTTGCGTTTCTTCACCGTCTACGGCGCGCGTCAGCGTCCTGATCTTGCGATCCATCAATTCACACGGCGCATCGACGCCGGTCAGCCGATCGACCAATTCGGCGACGGCTCAACGCGGCGCGATTACACTTATATAGACGACATCATCCAGGGTTTGATGGCCGCGTTCGAATACGATGGTCCGTTGTTCGACGTGTTTAATCTCGGCGAAAACCAGACCCTTGAGCTGCGTGAACTGATCGCCGCGATCGAGCAGGCGCTCGGGCGAAAAGCCAAGATCAACGTCCTGCCGCAACAGCCCGGGGACGTCCCGCTTACGTGTGCCGACATCTCGAAGGCGCAGAAGCTTCTCGGTTATCATCCGACGACGCCGCTTGCCGTTGGCCTACCGAAATTCATCGAGTGGTATCAGGCCACAAAATCCCGCGCCTAACGAACGCCTTGCGAAAGGGGCCATCCGCACCCATATTCCCGCCGATGTCGGGAATGTTCTTCGAATACCCGCGCGTCCGCTTTTTTCCGCGATTCTGCCTGTTGGAGTTAAGTGCGCGACTGTTCGCGTCTCTGCAGTTTCGCCGGTTCACTGATGCGGTCCGCCGTTTGTCTCGAAGCACTTCCCGGCTTGAGGCGGCGGAGTTAACCGCAGCGACGCAAACTGCTTCCAAGCGACTTGTTTGGACCTCTCGAGGTCCGCGTGCTGCGATCCGGGCATTATATTATGCGCTCCGCCCGAACTACAATTCGGTTAACAACGAGGATCATTATGGCATCTCAAGGATCTGGGAGAGGCTCGCGGCGACCCCGCGGCGGCTCCCGCAGAAGGGGCGGCGACGATCGCCCCTACCGGCAGAACTCGCCCGCAAAGGCGCCGGCAAAACAAACGTTCTGGCAAAAAATCACGGCATTTTTCTCACCCGATGGGAATCCGCCATCCACTGCGCCCGTGCGTTCGACCGAGCGGCCGGAGCGCAACGGTTCGAGCTCCAGCCGGCCGCCGGCAGAACAGCAGCAGCGTAGCGGGCGTAAACCAGAGTCGATCGAAGTCACAACCCCGCGTCTTTACGTGGGGAACCTGTCATTCGAGGCAACAGAGAGCGATCTCTTCGAGCTGTTTAATGGCGTCGGCGCCGTGCAAAATGCAGAGGTTGTGACTTACAAGCACAATCAGCGCTCGAAGGGTTTCGCCTTCGTGCAGATGCTAACCGTGGAAGAAGCGCAGCGCGCCGTAACCGAGCTCCACGACAAGGATTTCCTTGGTCGCAAGCTCGTGGTCAGCGGCGCAAAATCCAGCGATCACCAGCCGGCGAGCTAACGCGTAGCGATTGTTTTTGAAGACGGGAGACTCGGTGGCGGAAGCGACCGGTCTCCCGTTTTTTTGTTTGTAGGGGATACTATCCCGGTCCGTTTCCCTCTAATTTCTCCAGCACGCGATGATCTTCCTCGGCCTTTGTCAGCAGCCCGATCTGCCGATAACACGCCTCGCGCTTTTGTAAGGCGGCTGGTGTTTGGTTGATTGCGAGTGCGCGGCTCAGCGAATCAACCGCTCCCACGAAATCGCCGCGCGCCATCTCGAGTTCGCCGCGGTAATGCCACGCGGTGGAGTAATTCGGATCCAACTCCGTAGCGCGTCTCACCCGATCGAGCGCTTCATCAGCGCGACCGAGCTTTGCCAGCGCATAGGCGCTTTCTGCGTGCGCGCCGGCTGACTTCGCGTCGAAGCGCAGCGCCGATTCAGCATCTTCGAGCGCCAGCATCGGCTGGCCGCAATCGTTCAACTGCCACGCGCGCGCGACGTACAACTCGGCGTTCGAGCGCTCCACAGAAATCTCCGAGTCCAATCGGCTGACCGTCTGCAGGAACTCACTCGACAATCGCTCAAGCCGCAGCGCTGGATCGACGTGTAGTTGTTCAGCCTCCGCGACGTTCCCCATCTGCAAAAATGCAATTGCCTGCAGCAGTCGTGGTCGGACAGACCATGGCGCTGTTTTCGCCGCTGATTCCGCGTCCTCGCGCGCGAGTTCCGGATCTTCGGCGCGCAGAAAGAGCAACGCGCGATCGGCCAGGAGTTGATCGTCGTGCGGCGTCACGGCCAGTCGCGAATCGAGTTCCTTCATTTCCGCGAGAAGCTTACTGATCCGACCGAAAACGTTCGCGAGGCGCTGCACTTCGGGATCTTCCGGCGCCATTTCTTGTGCGCGTCGAAAATCCTGCAGAGCTTCCGGCCAGCGATGCTGGCGCCGGAACGACATTGCGCGGGCGAGGTGCGCATCAGCGCGATCTTCGAGCTTTATCAGCGAGGTCAACGTCTTGCTTTCCTCGGCCCAGTGACCCTGCGTATTTTGCATCCGCGCGAGTTTACGCAGCAGCGCTGGCTGATATGGATTTGCGAGCAGCGCGCGCTCCCACGAAGCTGTCGCTGCCGCATACTCCTTCTCGCTTGCTGCGATGTCGCCCGTGACCTCCGCGAGCTTTGCTGAAGGCTTATGAACCGCAACGCGCCATCGGCCGAGCGTCTCTTTTACTCCCGCGACATTGCCTTGGCCGAGTTGCGCATGGACGAGACGCTCCCAGGCGCCGTTCTCGCGTGGCCGCGTGGCGACCACTTGGCGTGCCAGCTGTTCCGCGCGCGCGTAATCATGATCATGCAATGCCTGCCGCAGCTCAGCGCGGGTCTGCTTCTCTTCGGGCGAAAGCGCGCGGTGACAGCCCGTTACGGTAAGAGAGCCAGCGGCGGCAACCGTGAGGATAAACAGACGCGTGGAGCGCCGGGCACGAAAACTCATGGGGCGAGAAGGAAAACAATCGACAATCGAAATGCGGCGGGGGCAAATCGTCGGCTATGCCATCGTTCGATATCGTCTCGGAAGTCGATAAGCAGGAGATCGACAACGCGCTCAATCAGGCGCGCAAAGAGCTCGCCACCCGTTTTGATTTCAAGGGCAGTACGGCAACGATCGAGGCTGATAACGCGAAGATCACACTGACGGCGGAAGATGCCTCCCGCCTGAGAGGTTTGCGCGAAATTGTGATCGGCAAGCTGTCGAAGCGCGATGTCGATTTGCGCAACATCGAGCAGGAGGAACCTGCAATTTCGCCACTCGGTCATGCACGGCAGGAGCTAAAAATCCAGCAGGGTCTCGAAGGCGAAAAAGCAAAGGAGATCATCCTCGCGATCAAGGCGCAGAAGCATTTCAAGGTGCAGAGCACGCTGCAGGAGCGGCAGATTCGTGTCACGGGAAAGAAGCGCGACGACCTACAGGAAGTGATCGCGTTCGTCCGCAGCAAAGACTTCGGCGTCGCGACGGCGTTCAAGAACTTCCGCGACTGAGTTGCTCCACGATGAGCGAAACGGGCGCGGAGCCGAAGGTGCGGGTCACGCTTCGGCGTGGCGTGAGAGAATGGCTGCGGCGGCTCGTCCTCGTCAGCATTCTGCTCGCTCCCTCGATCTGGATGTTCGCGAAGATTCCGCCGCTCTGGCGCGACCTCGACGCCTACATCCAAGTGACGCGCAGCCCGGGCAGCGCGGCCTACATGGGGCATGGGCCGCTTTACGGGATGTTCGCCCGCGTTCCGCTTTTCGTCGGTGCTGTCATTGAGCACAGTGGCAGTGGAACGACTTCGTTCTCCGACCCGCGCCTCACTGACACCGGCGTTGCGCTGCTCATTGCGACGCAGCACGTGCTGCTCGCGGGTGCTGTGTTCTCTCTGATCATGGTGGCGAGCGGCCGCTTCGGCGTCCGGATCGTGCTCGCGGTGGTATGGGCGAGTAATCCGGTCTTCCCCACGTTTGCGCATTGCGTCGGGTCCGAAAGTCTCAGCATGATTCTCGTTCTTTGGCTGTCGGCAGCAGGTCTCTGGATAGCGAAATCCCGGGAGCAGGCTGCCGGCATCGCGTGGATCCTGTTCGGTATTCTGCTCTGGCTGGCGCTACTCGTCCGACACGTGAACTTACTGCTCGTCGTCGCTTTACCCGTCGCGCTTTTCGCCGCAGCTCTTCGGCACCGCACGCGCAATCATCTCAACCAAGCAGTCGTCGCGACGGCGATCACTGCGATTTGCATCGTCGTCGCGCAGGCATCGTTACAGAAGCTGTGCCGGCTAGAGGATCTCCATTACCATTCGAGACTCGGCTTCACGTTCTTATGGCGGCTGCCGTTTCTAACCGCTTTGCCGAAAGAGACGCAGCGGCGGGCTTTGGCGAAAATTGCCCGAAGGCCGATGTCGGATGACGCGCAGAAGCTGATCGGGATGCTGAGCGAGATGCTGAACGAAGGCTCGCGCCTTGAAGCAGGCGACCTCATCCCGCGCGTGCGCACGACGCTCTTTCCGCCAGGTGTTCGCTGGAGCGGAGATAAATTTGATGCCGCCCTGAATGAACTCGCCGTCGCGTTTCTGCGACCGCCGATTGCTGAGCATCGCCGCGCCGCCATTCGCGATCTCAAAGCGGCGCTGCGCACGCCGCTGCCGGATCCCGCCACCTCGCTTTTCGAGACGACGGCCTACTACTTCACAAATGCTGAATCGATGGCGGCGTGTAGCGGTCTAACGACGTTCCGCAATTGGACGGCGGAGCAATTGCTGGCGATGCCGAGCGCGCACACTTACTTCCGGCTCTGGAGTGGTGTTCCTTATTTTGCCGGGCTGGTCGTTGTCTCGGCGATTGCTCTGCTCGGCGGTCTAGCGCGGAAGAAGGCTCTAGAGATCGGCTTCGCCGCATCTCTCGCCGGAACCGGTGTGTTGATGGTTGCGCTGACATGTTTCATCGGTGGCATTTTGCCGCGCTATACGCTGCCGATGTGGGAGACGCTCATGATCGCGCTGGTGATCTGCGGCGGCGCCCTTGCCGACCGGATTGCCGAGCGATTCAGCCGCCCTGCACCGGCGGCATGATTGCGATCGATTCGTTAGGCCGGAGTCTGTATTCGCGTCCGACAAATTCCACGCCAACACCGATGAGGATGCTGTTGTCCCACGCGCGGAGCGCAGGCGTGCGGCCGTAGAGTTGATCGAGCAATGCTCGAACGTCCGCGCCATCGTGGAGTTCCATCGGCAGCTCCGCGATACCCGCCGCGTCGCGAAGATGCGAAAATAACTGCACGTGCACGGTCATGGCACGATCAGCTCGTTCCGGAGCACGCCGATGCAGGGTAAATTCCGGTAGCGCTCCCTGTAGTCCAGTCCGTAGCCGACGACGAACTCATTGCCGATGTCGAAGCCGACGTAGTCAGCCTCCACGGGTGCGGCGCGCTCGATCATTTTTTGCAAGAGAACACAGACGCGGATGCTCAGCGGATTTGCCTGCTCGAGCTTGCGACGAATCGCGTTTAGCGTGAGGCCGCTGTCGAGAATGTCGTCCAGGATCAGGATGTGTCGGCCCTCAACCTCCGGCAGCGCGACCTGGCGGAACACCACTTCGCCCGTGGACTTCGTGCCGCCGTGGTAGCTCGCGACGCTCAGGCAATCGAGTTTCAGCGGCAGCGGAATTCGGCGGAGCAGGTCCGCCATGAAGATGAGGCTGCCGTTGAGCACGGCGATCACGGTCAACTCGCGGTCTCGGTAATCAGCCGAGATCTGCGCGGCGATTTCATCGAGGCGGCGCAGAATCGTCGTTTCGTCGAAAAGCACGCGCTCGAGATCATCCTGCATCGGCAAGAATTACGCGCGGGCGAGGGCGGTGTCGATTGCGGCGCTAAAGATCAGCGAGAGCGGCTTCGACTTTCGGCGCCAGAGTGGCATCGACCCGGTGTTTCGCTGCCTGCTGGAAAAGCGCGCGAGCTCGCTCACGTTGGCCACTTCCCTTCGCGGCCACGCCAGCGTTGTAGAAGATTATTTGCAGATCGCCTTCTTCGAATTTGTGCGGAGCGCGCTCTGCAGCCGTGGCAAGTAATTCAAAATCCTTTCGGCTTGATGCAGCTCCGCCGGTGAAGAACGGCAGAGCCTGTGTGGTCAATGCGCGTGCGAGGCGCACCTTTGTGTCATCTGGTCGAGAGGCGACAGCTTCATCCATCAAAGCCACACCATGGTTCAAGGTTTGCAGTTTCTTCGGGCCGTACCCGAGATCGCGGCTCTGTAGGGTGTAAGCGCTGCCGAGATACACTCGCGCAATTTGATTCGCCGGATCCGCTTTCAGCTCGGCTTCAAGTTTGTCGATGCACTCGATTACCGCAGCGTTGTCTCCTCCAAGCCCGCGGCGGTAAAGAACGCTGATCGCGTGCTGCTGTTCCGCCGTTGATCCTCGGACGGTCACTGCCGAGACCAGAAACAAAGCAACGATGACAGGTCTAAAGCGCACGGCAGAAAATATCCGCAGCGAACGCGCTGTCATCTGCGCCGCCCGGGGCATGCAAGGAACGCGGACTGGGGCGTAGTTCCCCACATGATCTGGAGGGCAGGCTGCGTTACCGCAAGCCAACGCCAGTCCGCGGACCACCGATTGAACACAACGGCTGCCCGGCCGTCGACAAGAAAGGCAAAGGAGCGAATATTACGTACGTTCTACCCCTCATCCTAGGATACAAAAGAACGGAGGCGACAGGAACCCTGTCGCCTCCGCCAAACAATTTAAGATAAACCGAAAGGAAACTGCAGTCAGTCTTAGACTGAAGCCTTCGCCATTTGGCGGCGGCGGAGCACCCGGGTCGAGCCGACTGCGACCAGGAGGCCAACGATCGGGAAGAG
>JBHENE010000146.1:0-8042 GCA_046262215.1 Chthoniobacterales bacterium
CGATAGCGAATCCGCAGATCGTCTTCCAGCGGCTCGACGTGAATGTCGGTTGCGCGTTCTACGATCGCCTCGCGGATGATCTGGTTCACGAACTTCACGACCGATGCTTCCGGATCGTCGGCGTTAAGATCGGTCGCTAGCTCGGTGTCATTAAGCGCTTCGAACGAGCGATTCGTCTTCAGAATTTCGTCGAAGGTTTCGGCACCGACGCCATAGAGCGTCTTCATGGCGCGGAGGATCTGACCGCGCGGGACGAGCACCCACTCGGCCGGCTTCTTCAACAAATGCGACGCGAGCTCGCGACCGGTGGAATTGAAGAGATCGAACGTCGCCAGCACGATCGAGTTTTCCTTCACCTCGATCGGCAGGATCTGATGTTGGAACACGAAGCGGCTCGGCAGCAGCTGCAGCGTCTGGCGATCGATCGTCTTCGCGTCGATCGATACGACCGGCACATGGAAGAAGTCGCCGATCGCGGAGAGGAAGCGATGTTCGTCCACCTTCCCTGAGTCGAGTACCTGCGCCGTCCACGACCCGCCGTCGAGATTCGAAGTCAGCTCGGCAGCTTCCTCGAACGATGACACGCCCGCGGTGATAAGCAGGTCCGTGAGTGATTTACCGATGGCGGAATTCATAGGCAGCTGGAAGACGAGAGCGCGTTGAAAGTAGCACAGGCACTCAGCCGCAGCGAGCAATCGGAACGCACCACGCGACACGTGCCGTGAATCGCGAACTCACGCTCGTTTCAAGCGCATGACGCGGCCACTGTCATCCTGAGCCGCCGCAGGACGGTCGAAGGATCTCGCATAAACAGTGAAGAGGTTCTTCGTCTATATTATGTCCAATAAAAGCAGAGTCGTTCTGTCTATCGGCGGCAGGAACAGCCTGGAACGTCGCGTCTGGCAGCACCGCAGTGGCGACGTCGAGGGCTTCACGAGCCGCTACAATCTCGACCGGCTGGTCTACTACGAAGAGTATCCGGACGCGCTCTCAGCGATCGGCCGCGAGAAGCAATTGAAACGCTGGAGTCGCGCGAAGAAGAACGCGCTTTTGGAGACACTCAATCCTTTGTGGCGTGATCTCGGGCCTGAACTGTGTGGTGACCAAATGTGAGATCCCTCGACCGTCCTGCGGCGGCTCGGGATGACAGCTCGCCGCAGTTGTTAGAATTCCGACGCCGCTTGCACCACGGGCCGGTTTCGGATGACGCAGCCGGGCGGCTCGAGCGAAACGACGTCTCGCGATCAGTGATACTCCGCCGCAGGCGGGAGATCAGGTGGCGTGAGGACGTCCTTCGGATCACTCGCGCCGGGCTTAGGACAATCCGGGCAATCGTCTTCGTCGATATCCGGCCCGATATGTGTCTTCATCTCTTGCTTGCTCCGGAGGCGCTGGAGATCTGTCTTCGTGAGAGTCACCTCTGGACGCATCAGGATAATCAGCTCGCGTCGCACTTTGTCTTTTCGCGTGTCTCTGAAGAGAGCTCCAACCACCGGAATGCGACTAAGAATCGGAATGCCTCCTTTTGAAACGTTATCAGTATCTGTAATCAAGCCGCCGAGAACAATCGTAGAGCAGTTTGGGGCGGAAACGGTGGTCTTGATATAGCGAGTCGCAATGGTCGGGATTGGATTTCCGCTAATCTGAACATCAGCACCGCGGCTATCGAGTTTTTGAAGGATATCCAGAGACACCTCTTTTTCAGAGTTAATCAGCGGGACCACTTCTAGCTGCAGCGCAATTTTCTTAAATTGGATGTTCGATTGTTGCGACAGTCCGTTATTTATGATGCCGCCACCTGTGCTGTTAGAGATGGTGCTGACCGGGACGGGAATTTCCTGACCAGAAGCGATGATCGCTTTTTTGTTATTGCTCGTGAAAACGGTCGGCCGGGAAATCGTCTTAAACCTTCCGGTCGAGTCCAAGGCGCGAACGATCGCGGTGAGACCGATGCCGGTAGAGAGAAAGACGTTTGATCCGCCTGTCGCAGCGGCGGTCGCCAATTGAGCGAAGTTCGTCAGCGTGACAGGATCGAGAAGCCCCGGCGCGGTCGGCCCGTTATTACGGAATGTCCCACCACCACCACCGCTGCCCCCTGGCCGTGATTCGAATTGCCGGAATCGCTGCAAGTAATCGACTCCAAACTCCTGATTGTTGTCGAGCTCTAGTTCGCCGATGACCGTGCTGAGTGCCACCTGCGGTGAGCTGACATCCATCTCGTTCAGGATCTTCTGAACCTTCACGACCACCTCGCGGTTCCCGAGCACAATGATCGAGTTCGAACGCTGATCGGCAATGATCTTCGCGTTGCCGATCGTGACGGCTTTCGGGGTTGTGTCGACCGCCTGCGTGGAGAGCTCTTCCGCGACATTCAACCCGCCGCCACCGCCAGTGCCGCTGCCGCCGCCGAAGTCACCACTCGTCGAAGAGCTGGAGCTGGGACGCCGTTGCAGAGCTTGGTTTTGCTGCGAACCGGGATTCGGATTGGTGGCGCCGCCTTCGGGCACACCGCCTCCGCCTTGGCCTGTGCCCGGCTCAGTTAATGCCTGCACCAGCACAGGCAGAACGTCAGCCGCCGAGATGTAGCGCAGAGCGCGCGTAACCGGCTTCGCGAACTCAACGTTCGCATCGAACTCCGCGATCAGCTTCTTCACGAACCGCATGTTCACCGGCCGCGTGATGACATGGATACGGTTCGTGCGAATGTCGGCCGAGATCTTGATTTTGCCGACGACGATGGAGTCCTCCGAAAGCGCGGTGAGCGCGCCGAGGTCGCCTTCAGCAATTGGCTGCACGGCCGCGGGAGGCGGAACGCCGGCGCGAACATTTCGCACGCCACCTGGTGCGCCGCCAACGCCGGGCTGACCTGGTTGCCCGCCTTTCTCGAACACCTCTTTTAGCATCTCGACGACCTTGGTGGCGTCGGCGCGTTCGAGCTTGATGAACTCGCTCACGACTTCGGCCGGCGGAACGTCGACCTGGTTAATGATGTTCACGAGCCCGCGGATAACCGCGGAGTTCTCGGTCACGAGCACGGCGGAAGATTTCGGCAGCGCGAGGAAGGAGGTGTAGGCCTGCGGCGGCGAGAGATATTGCTGGAGCACTTGCTGAAGCTCGAGTGGATCAGCGAAACGCAGCTTGAAGAGGAAGCTGATGACCTGGTCGCCGGGCGGGATCAGGTCTTCGTCGGAGATGATGGGAACGCCGGCGGTGCGCGGACTTTTCCCGGCGCCGATGACTTTCACCACATCGCCGCCCGCGGGCACGAGCGAGAACCCGTTCATGAGCAGGTTCATCTCGATGATGCGAACGGCTTCGTCGCGCGGGATCGGCCGGGCGATGAACATGTTGACCTTGCCTTGGACGGTGTTGTCCATGACGAGCTTCTTGCCGGTCAGGTTCTCGTAAAGACGGAGGACGTCGCCGACATCGCTGTTCGGGTATTGGAGCGTGACGGTGTCGGGTGCGCCGGCTGGTGCAGGAGCAGTCGAGGGCGGCGGAAGGGCAGCGGCGCCGGCGGGGGCGACGGCGGCCGGGCTCGGACGCGGCGGCGCTTGAGCGACAAGGAGCTGGATCGTCGCGAGCAGCGCGATCACGACGCAAGACGGGCGAAACACGGCCCTATTTAATGGTTTCGCGTGATGGGGTCAACTCAACTCGCGTGGGGAGGAGCGTTGACGCGCCGCGGTTTACTTCGCCATCGTAGACGAATGAAGAGCTTGCTGCGCATGATCGTATTCACAGCCGTGATCTCGAGCTGCGCGACCGCGCGCGCTGCAGATGAGGCCGCGAAGGAGATCCGCGCCGTGCTGGATGCGCAGGCGAGCGCCTGGAACCGCGGCGATATCGACGATTACATGAACGGCTATGCTCGCGGGGAAGCGACGGAGTTCCTCGGTGGCGACGCGATCACGCGCGGCTGGCAGACGGTGCGCGATCGCTACGCGAAGAAATACGACAGCCGGGAAAAGATGGGGTCGCTGACGTTCTCAGAAATCGAGGTGCAGACGATCAGCGACGACGCGGCGCTGGTGATCGGGCGATGGGAGCTGCAGCGGAAAGAAGATCAGCCGCACGGACGTTTCACGCTCTTGTTCCGGAAGCTGCCGGAGGGCTGGAGGATCGTGCACGATCACACTTCCGCGGCGGAGAAGTAGGGCTGGCGAGGCGCGGGATTTTTCAGCTGCCACACTCGCAACTGTCATCCTGAGCCGCCGCAGGACGGTCGAAGGATCTCGCAATGAATGGGAGATTTCCGCCGTCGCGAGAGGGCCGCTCGCAGTCCGCGCCAACCCGATTCGGCTAAAACCGCAGTGTCGTCGCGAGATCCTTCGGCGCGCTCCGCCAGCCTCAGGATGACCGATACCGTGGCCGCGTGGTAACGCGTGATTGGCTTCTGTAATTCAAGCGCCGGAGCAGCACGCGGCCACGCTACCGGCGCAGTCGATCAAGGATCTTCTCGTGGATCCCATCGAAGCCGCCGTTGCTGAAAACGACGACGACATCGTCAGGCTGCAGCAGCGGCACAAGACGCTCGACGATATGGTCTGCATCCTTCTCGTAGAACGCCGGCCTGCCACCTTCACCGATCGCGGCGACGACCGCCTCGGGATCGAGCCGGTCTTCGGGCGGGAGCTGATCGAGCCGGGCGACCTGTGAGATGAAGACGCCGTCCGCGAGCTTCAACGCATCAGGCAAAAGCGTCTGGAAAACCGCGCGGCGCGTTGTGTTCGAGCGGGGTTCGAAGATCGCCCAAAGACGTTGGCCGACGTAGCGCTGCCGCATCGCTGTCAGCGTCTGCGCAATCGCCGTCGGATGATGGCCGAAGTCGTCGATCACCTTCACGCCGCCCGCTTCGCCGCGCACTTCCTGACGGCGCGCGATGCCTTTGAAGCTCGCGAGCGCCTCACGGATTTTATCCGGGGTCGCCCCATAAAACCGCGCCGCCGTGATCGCCATCGCCGCGTTACGCACGTTGAACTCGCCGATCAACGGCAGCTCGTAAGTCTCGTCGCCGAGCGTAAAACGGGACGTATCGGTGCCATAAGCGACGTCACGGATTTTCTGCGCGCAGTTCGGCGAGAACCCGACTTCAACAAGCTGCGCTTGGCACTCCTTCGCTACCGCGAGACAGTTCGCGTCGTCGCCATTCAAGAGGACCATGCCGTTCTGCGGCACGATCCGGAGCACATGGCGGAAGCTGGTTTTCACGTGCTGGAGATCCTCGAAGATGTCCGCGTGGTCGAACTCGATGTTGTTCACGATCAGCAGCTCAGGGAGGTAGTGGACGAACTTCGAGCGCTTATCGAAAAATGCGGTGTCGTACTCGTCGCCTTCAATCACGAAAAACTTGCTGTCGGTCAGATGCGCGCCCTGACCAAGGTTCCGCGGGATGCCCCCGATCATGTAGCTCGGATCAAACCCGGCGACCGTCATGATCCAGGTGAGCAACGTGGTGGTGGTCGTCTTTCCGTGAGTGCCTGTGACAACAAGATTGTGGCGGCCGCGGAGGAATTCGTTCCGGAGAATTTCGGGCAGAGAAAGGTAGTAGAGCTTCCGGTTGAGCACCGCTTCGACTTCGGGATTGCCACGCGTCATCGCATTACCAATGACGATGACGTCGGTGTCGTCCGGAATGTTCTCGGCGCGGAACCCGGAGCTCAGCGCGACGCCACGGCTTTCGAGAAAAGTCGACATCGGCGGGTAGACGTTTTCGTCGGAGCCGGTGACGGTGCAGCCGCGCTCGCGCAACGCCGCCGCGACGGCTCCCATCGCAGTGCCGCAGATCCCGAGAAAATGGAAGCTGCGCGTCTTACCCGTCACGCGGATTTCTTTAAACGCGGTGCGCGCATTTGGCTATCGGCAAAGGCGCTGCAGCCGCGGATTTCTACTTCTTCGTGAAGACTTCGGCCGCAGTCCACGTTTCGTCAGGCGGCTGCTCCTCATATTGCGCCGCTCGCTCGAGATACATCTTCGCGAGGTAGTCGTTCGGTCGCGCCTCGAGGAAGCGCGTGAAGAGCAGCTTCGCCTCCGCGAAGTTGCGCTTCCGAAAGGCGCGGAATCCTTCTTCGTAGACTTCCAAGGCGCCGAGCAACTCGGGGTCAACTTCGTCGTCTCGCGCTGCGACCAGCGTGGTGATTTCCACTGCTTCGCTCTTATTTTTTACCTGCACGCGCGCAACGCTACGCAGGTGGAACGCGTCGCGGATTAGCTCGCTCGCTGTCGGACCCACTAGAATATCGACAGCGTAAGCGCGCGTGAGTGCTTCCAAACGCGACGCGAGGTTCACCGCATCGCCGATGACCGTCGGATCGAGTCGTTCGTGTTCGCCGGACGATCCGATGTTGCCGATTAACACGTCGCCCTGGTTGATGCCGATGCCGATCGCGAGTGGCACAGAGCCTTCGCGATGCCATTTTTCGTTCAGCGCCATCAACTCGCGGCGCATGCCGAGTGCTGTTCGAGCAGCCAACTTCGCATCCTCGGCGACGCCGCGGCTGCTGACGTTTCCCCACACGGCCATAACGGCATCGCCGATGAATTTATCGAGCGTGCCGCCGTTTTGGAACACGACGCCAACCATCCGGGTGAGGTATTCGTTCAGCTGCGTGACCAGCTGAACAGGATCAGCTCGCTCGGTCAGCGCGGTGAACCCTACGATGTCCGAGAACAGCATCGTGGCGGGCTTACGGACACCGCGCATCGAATTGTAGAAGCTGCTGGGGTTCTCCAAGATTTCCTTCACGAGATTGCGCGAGACGTAACGCTCGAGCGTGCGCCGGGTCCGCACCTTCTCGATCCGCTCGCGCAAAAAATCGAAGCCTAACGAGAACAGGCTGCTCAGATTAAACGCGCCGAGCACGGGAACTGTGAGCAGGTAAATGCCGCGTGCGCTCTGCAAGGAAAGCGCGCCACCGAGATACGCCGCGGTAACCCCGAACTGCAGCACCAGCACGCCAAGGGGATTGCGCACAAACGCTACGAGCACCCACGCTAACACGCCGGCGCCGAGCAACAACGCGAGGTTTGCCGCCTGCGAGGTCTCGGTGAGGAATTCTCCATCGAGCGCAGCAGCGAGGGCGTGGAAGTGCAGCAACGGCCCGGAGGTGTTGTCGCTGATCGGCGTTGGGTGAAAATCGTGATCCACCGCGGAGGAAGATCCGACCAGCACGATCTTGTCCTTGAAGAAGCTGCCGCCGCCGTAATTCCGCTCCCAAATTTCGGGGACGAACACTTCAAAAATCGACCGCGGTGTATAGGCATCGTCTCGTCCGAACCGGATAGTGCGGCTGCCACCACCCGCCGGGATGCGGTCTGCGCGGCCGAGCTTGCGCAACGCGCGGGTATCGAACGATTCAAGCTGGGTATCCCACGGCTGCACGGGACCCGGATCTTCGCCGCGACTCAATCGCATCAACTGCGCATCGGTCACCGTATAGTTAAACTTGCGAATGCGGCCGTCGTCGTCGGGCCAGAAATTGATAAAGCCGACACGATCATCCGCGAGCTGGTCTGGCACGAGCGTCCGATTCGGCGGGATGATCGTGATCTCAGGGCTGCCAGTGATGGCATCCACGCCAGTCGCGATGTTTGCCCCGATAACGACGCGATCACGGTAACGTTCCAAGGCGGCGGCGAACTGTTCGTCGCCCGGGCGGTCGGGATTGAACATCACATCGAAGATGACCAGACGCGCGCCCGCCTCGCAAAGCCGTCGGATCAACTCGGCATGCACATCGCGGGACCACGGATAGCCATTGCGTATCGCTTGCAGAACGGGCGAGGTAGCGACCTCTTCGTCGGTGACTTGGTCCAGCCTCTTGGACGGCTCGTCGATCCCGAGGAAGACGAACTCCGGATGAACAGCAGTACGTCGAGCCTTCCGGGCCAACGCGTCTCGAAACGTGATTTCATTCGCCCAAACGCTGTCGGCAAACGGCAGGTTCCGAAACATTGCCGCGGCGACGATCGCGCCGGTGCAGAGCGCACAGATCAGCGCGAGCGCGACCAGGCGATGACGGGTGAACCAAAGCACGGCGGGG
>JBHENE010000147.1:0-5806 GCA_046262215.1 Chthoniobacterales bacterium
GAAGCGAACCGTTTTACTCTTCGCCCGCATCAAGATCGAATGCGTGATCGTGGTTGGCCCCTGCGTTTTTACCCCGGCGAGGAGCGCGCTGTCGCTGATGCCAGTCGCGCAGAAGATGATGTTCTTCCCGTTCGCCAGATCGTCGGCAAAGAAGACGCGACCCAGATCGGCTTCATATCCGTCGGTGATGAGGCTTTTGCGTTCCTTCTCGTCGCGCGACCACATCACGCATTGCATGTCGCCGCCGAGACATTTGATGCCCGCCGCGGCCAGGACCGCTTCCGGTGCTCCGCCGATCCCGAGATAAAGGTCGATGCCGCTGTCAGTGAGGGAGGGCGCCATGGCCGCCGCGATGTCGCCATCGCCTATCATCCGCAAGGAAGCCCCAACGCGGCGGATTTCCGCTACGATCTCCTTGTGCCGGGGCCGATCCAGCATCATCACGACCACGTCCTGTACGCGTTTGTTCAACGCTTTCGCGACCGCGATCAGCGTCTCCTCGATCGGGCTTTGCAGCTTGATCGTCTCAATCCCGGCGATCTGCATCGCGCGCGTCACCGCCGGTCCATAGGACAGCTTCATCATGTAGAAGGAGGGAATATCGCGCAGCGCGACCTTCACCCCTTCTTCCGGACTGGCGGCCGCGATGCAGGTGATCGAATTCGGCATCCCTTTCGAGATGTTGGTCGTGCCGTCGATTGGATCGAGCGCGATATCGAACGGCGGTGACCCGGGCATCCACGTGCCGAGTTGCTCGCCTTTAAAAATGCCGGGCGCGTCGTCCTTGATTCCTTCGCCGATCACTACCTCGCCGCAGATGTTCATCAGATCGAACATCCCACGGATCGCATCGCAGGCCGCGGCGTCAGCCAGTTCCTTTTCGCCGCGGCCCAGCCATTGCAGCGAATTCAGCGCGGCGGCTTCCGTGGCGCGGACGAAATCGAATTCGATGATGCGCTCGATATCGTGATAATTCTGGCGCGGCAGTCGTGGCATGGGCGGGGAAACACTTTGCGCGCAGCGCGCGAAGCTGACAAGTGTCGTGCGGCAGGCTGGCGATGCCTTGCACAAGAGCGAGAGTGGCATCAGATCGTAGGGACATCGGCAGGCGATTGCTGAATCTGCGCCTGCGAAGAAGCGGGCAGCTTTGGAATCCGCATCGCCAGGAACATTGCGATGAGCAATAACGTTCCGGCCAGAAACCACGGCGCACCCGGCACGCTCCAGCCCCACCGGTTGTCGATGAAATATGCGAAGGTGAACGTGAACAGTCCGGGCCCGAACAGCACCGCAACCGAGCGAAGACTGCTGATCGCGCCTTGCAGAGCGCCTTGTTCCGATTCGCTCACGCGGCGCGTCATCATGCCTTGCGCGGCCGGCCCTGAAATCGTCCAGATCATCATGACTGGGATGGAAGCAAAATAAAGCGCACCAGTGCGTGCGAGGCCGGCCAGGAACATGCCGAGCCCGCCGAACATTTGTCCGGTATAAAGCGTCCGGCGTTCGCCGAGACGTGAAACGATTGGTCCCACGAAAACGGCCGAGATCAGGACTGAGCACGCGCCTACCACCGCGAGCGAAAGCCCCACCTGTCCCTCATTCCACGCGTAACGAAAAATCGAGTAAAGCGCCCAGATTTCGAAGACTTCGTGCGCGAGATAGCCGGTAAACTGGATCGTGGCGAGCCGGAACAACTCGGGATGCGACCGCAGCAGCACGAGCGAGCCGAGCGGGTTCGCACGACGGAGTGAGAATTCTTTTCTGCGCTCGAGCGGAAGCGATTCGGGCACGAAGAGAAAGCCGTAAAGCGCGTTCGCGAGACTCAAAGCGCCCGCGACCCAGAACGGCAGTCGCGGATCGGACGTGCCGAGTAATCCTCCCAACGCCGGGCCGAGAATGAAGCCAACGCCGAACGCGGCGCCGATCATTCCGAAAGCGCCCGCGCGTTTCTCCGCCGGCACTACGTCGGAGATGTAGGCCATGCCCGTGGAGATGCTGGCGGCACAGATTCCAGAGATGGTGCGGCCGATGAAAAGCCAGCCGATGGTCGGCGCGACCGCCATCACCACGTAATCGAGACCGAGCCCCAGATTGGAAAGGAGAATGATCGGCCGCCGCCCGAAGCGATCGGAAAGCACACCAATTACCGGAGAAAAGATGAACTGCATCAACGCAAAGACGGTCCCGAAGATGCCGAACATCTTGGCCGCATCTGCCGCGTCGCCACCGAGGAAGTTCAGGACCAGCTTGGGCAGCACCGGTGCGATGAGTCCCAGCGCGAGCATGTCCAGGGTGACAGTGACAAGGATGAAAGCGACGGCTGCCTTGCGCGGCTTCATGCCGGGTGGATTAAACCAAACGACGCCATTGGCGGCAAATCCCCGGGAGCGCACGCTTGCAGCGTGCTGGCGACTCCGAACTGTTTCGCGAGTGGCGAACTTTCCCTTCCATCTACGTCGCGGGGACGACAAGGGCCGGGGAAAATTCGTCGCCGCAGAGTATCTGTTTAGCCTCGTGGGCGGTGGCGCGCTTAGAAGACGACCAAGCCGGAGGCTTGGCAGCTTGTAGCCGGGGGTTGATGTCGCCGCAGCGACAGATACCCCCGGGATACAAATACAAAAACAATCCCAACCCCGGCAGGGGTTGCAGCACTCAAGCCCAGGCCGCTGCGACCCCTGCCGGGGTCGGGAGACTCAAATGCAACGGTTCCGGTGGTATCGGTCGCTGCGGCGACCTCAACCACCGGCTACAAGCTGGCAAGCCTCTGGCTTGCGCCGAGCCGCAAACCACGCCGCAAAACTAAACACATAGGCCGCAGAATGCGGCGACCAGCACGCTGCAAGCGTGCGCTCCCCAGACCTGGATCCACGCCGTCGCGCAAGATTCTGGTGGGCGAAATCTCGAGGGAACATCATGTTGACGGGCTGTGAAGACAAAGGGCGCTGAGACCGATTACGTTTTGGGCACTCACGACGCAGAAGTCGCGCGGCTTGGGTTGCAGCATCGAGTCTGGCGCGATGTGGTCACCGCCTGCTGGCAGCGGGTCGGTATCACCCATGGCTGGCGCGTACTTGATGTCGGCGCAGGGCCCGGCTACGCCACGGCTGATCTCGCTGAGATCGTCGGTCCGACCGGCGCGGTGCTGGGCATTGAACGCTCCCCTCGTTTCCTCGAAGCAGCGCGCGAGAGATGCGCACGGCGCGGATTAAACAACGTCGAGCTGCGTGAAGGCGACCTGATGGAACTTTCGTTGAGCGATCTCGATTATGACGCGAGCTGGTGCCGCTGGGTCGCGTCGTTTGTCTCCTCGCCGGAGAAGCTGATCGACAACATCGCCGGAGCGCTGCGACCCGGCGGGATAGCGATCTTTCACGAGTACAGCGATTACCTGACGTTTCGTTTCATGCCCATCAAACCGGCTCTCGAAAAATTCGAGCTCGAAGTCATGGAAAGCTGGATTGCGTCCGGCGGCGAACCGAACGTAGCGCGGCGGCTGCCGGAGCTGCTGCAAGCGGCCGGCTTCCGGGTCCTCGAGATCATCCCGCGCGTGCGCACCGCTTCGACGCGCGATTATACCTGGCAATGGCCGAAGAGCTTCATCGAGATCAACGTCGTCCGTTTGCAGGAGCTTGGGCGCGTGACTCCAGAATGGGCCGCCGATGTCTTACGGGAATTTCGCGAGGCGGATGCCGACCCAAACGCGTGGTTTACGACACCGACGTTTCTCGAGATCGTCGCGCGCAAAGATTAGGACTTCGTCCACAGATTTCGCAGATTACACAGATCTGAAGAAGAAAGCTGCTGAACCAAATCTGTGAAAATCTGCGTTAATCTGTGGATGATACTCCTCTGGCTCTTCGCCGTGGTGGGCGCGAATGCTGAGCAACCGATTGTGCTCAGACCTGCGGCAGTTTTCGACGGCCAGGAAATGCACGCCGGCTGGACCGTGCTCGTGACGGACGACAAGATCGCCGCGGCTGGCGCAAACGTCGCCGCGCCGGCTGACGCGCGCACGATTGAGTTGCCCGGCCAGACACTGCTGCCCGGGATGATCGAAGGCCACTCGCACATGTTCCTTCATCCTTACAACGAGACGAGCTGGAACGACCAGGTGCTGAGGGAGCCGCTCGCGTTGCGCACTGCGCGCGCGACGGTGCATGCGCGCAAGACGCTCGAGGCCGGTTTCACCACTGCGCGCGACCTCGGGACGGAAGGCGCCGGTTACGCGGATGTTGCACTGAAACAGGCGATTGAGTCGGGCATCATTCCCGGCCCGCGGCTGATTGTCGCCGGCCCCGCGATTGTCGCGACCGCCAGTTACGGCCCAAAATTGTCGCCCGATACGGCTGTGCCGCAGGGAGCGCAGGAGGCAAGCGGAGTCGAGGAGGTGACACGCGTCACCCGAGAGCAGATCGGGAAAGGGGCTGAAGTGGTGAAGGTCTATGCCGACTACCGATGGGGCGAAGGCGAGCCGTCGCGGCCGACATTTTCGCAGGAGGAGCTGAACGCGATTGTCCAGACGGCGCGCTCAGCCGGCCGGGCGACCGTGGCCCATGCGACTACGCCGGAAGGAATGCGCCGGGCGATCAACGCCGCAGTGGAGACCATCGAGCACGGCGACGAAGGCAACGCGGAAGTCTTTCGCCTCATGAAACAGAAGGGCGTGGCGCTTTGCCCGACCGTCGCAGCAGGCGACGCGGTCTCGCGTTACGCCGGGTGGAGGAAAGGCACTGACCCTGATCCGCCGCGAATTGTTGTGAAACGCGCGAGCATGAAGGCGGCGCGCGAAGCGGGAGTGACTTTCGCGATGGGCGGCGACGCCGGTGTCTTCGCGCATGGCGAAAACGCGCTCGAGATGGAACTGCTGGTGAAGGAATACGGCTTTGCGCCGATCGATGTGCTTCGCCAGGCCACGAGCGGCAACGCCAGCATTTTCCACCTCTCAGACCGCGGCAGCATTCGTGCCGGCCTGCTGGCGGATCTTATTTCCGTGGCGGGCGATCCGACGAAGAACATAACGGCTTTACGAGAAGTGCGGCTCGTCATGAAAGGTGGCGCGGTAGTTCGGCATCAGCCATAGCAACATTGGCGCCGTGAACAGCACCGACACAATTCCTCCGTCCTCGTCGGTTCCGCAGCGACGCTGGCCTGTCGCGTTACTGGTCGCGTTTGTGACGGGACTCGTGGGAGCACTTATGGCGGTGCCGATCTCCGATTGGGCGATGGAGGCACATCACGTTTCCACAATGGAAGGGGGGCGTGCCTGTGCTGCGGTCGCGATTTGGGCGCCGCTTGCCTTTATCATCGGGTTCGCCACCGGATTTTTTGTTGGTCTTCAACTAAGGGGCGCGCGCTTCGCTGGCTATTTAAAGCGCCAGGCGGTTGCGCTGCTGATCATCGCCGCGCTGGTGGCGACCGGTGGCGCAATCGGCTACGCTACCGCGGATCATCCGCCTCTGATCGACAATCATCCGCTCGCGCTCGAGATCGAGGTGCGCGTCCCCTCGAACGGGCGCTCGATTGAAGATCTAAGGGCGGCGGATTTCGATGTCGCGCTGGTCGTCAGCATTTCCGACCGCAATTACGCGTATCTTCGCTGGAAGGAGGCGGTTCAAACGGACGAGTTCATCACCGTGCCGGCGTGGGCGCCACTCAATTCAAGAGACGCCGGCCGTGAAATAACCGCGCGCGTTAGGAACGAAAGCCCGCAGATATTCAACGTCATGCGGCGGGCATCGCCGAAAACGATCGATGATGCGTGGTCTGATTGGGCCGTGCCGCGACAGCGCTTCGACGGCAGCAAGCC
>JBHENE010000148.1:0-13366 GCA_046262215.1 Chthoniobacterales bacterium
TCTGCGTGCGTTTTGCCAGCGCCGCGTCCTTGCCGCCGTCGGGTAGCACGATAGAATGCGCGCTCTGCCGCCGGCTGCTGGCGACGAGCGAATCATGCAAGAAGTCACTGTGCGGGTGCCGGCAAGCACCTCGAATCTCGGCCCGGGTTTCGATTGTCTCGGCCTCGCGCTCCGGTTGTATAACGACATCACGGTGCGCGCCGGGCGAGGCGAAACCGTCGCGCCAATCGTCGCTGAAGCGGCTGATATCTTCTTCGCGCGCGCTGCGATCAAACCACTCCGCTTCGCGTCCAATATCAGCGGCGATGTGCCCGCATCGCGTGGGTTGGGGAGCAGCGCGACGGTGCGCGTCGGCGTGGTGCACTCTCTCAACGAACTTACCGGTCGTCGCATGTCTCGCGAAACGCTGTTCGAGATCTGCGCCGAGCTCGAAGGCCATCCGGACAACGCCGCTCCAGCCACCTTTGGAGGTTTCAGCGTTGTTCGTCCGCAGGCGCGTCAACGCTTCACGGTTAATTCGACATTGAAGATCGTGTTGCTCGTTCCGAACTTTGAGGTGCGGACAGCTGACGCGCGCGCGCTACTTCCAGACCGCCTGCGTCGCGTGGATGCAGTGGAGAGTTGCGGCAACGCCTGCGCGATCGCGGCTGCGTTCGCGTCGAAGAAGTACGGTAAACTGGGCGGCGCCTTCGCTGATAAGCTGCACCAGCCGTATCGCAAAAAACTGGTGCCATTCTTCGACGCGGTCGTCGCTGCTGCGGAGGAGGGGGGTGCGCTCGGTGCGTTTCTCAGCGGCTCCGGTTCGACCATCGCCGCGGTCACGTTGAACCAGCCGCAGCGAGTCGCCGACGCGATGCTTGCCGCAGCTCCTGCGGGCGCACGGATCCTCATCACCACAGCCGATAATCGCGGCACCCGCGTCGTTGCCGCTCCATGAGCCAGCGTTCCGAAAACGTCGAGCAGTTCGCGATCGACGTCATCCTGAACCGTCGCCACGGCGCGCGCGCCACACTCCTGCGCGGCTTGCTCTACGGGCTTTCGTTCATCTACGAGCGCATCGTGCAGTTTCGTCTGTTCCTTTACCGCCATCGCATTCTGCGCGAGCGCACGCTTGGCTGCCTTGTTGTCAGCATCGGAAATTTAACCGTCGGTGGCACGGGCAAGACGCCGATTGTCGAGAAATTTGCGCGTGCTCTGCACAATGGCGGAAGACGCGTCGCGATTCTCAGCCGCGGCTACAAGAGCGTGCCGCAAGCCGTTCCGAAACGCGCCTTCTTCGGCAAAAAAGCGGCTTCGCCGCCGCGAATCGTCTCGGACGGCAAGTCGTTGCTGCTCGACTCGCTCACCGCCGGCGATGAGCCGTACATGCTCGCAAACAACCTTAAGGACGTCATCGTCCTCGTCGACAAAGACCGCGTAAAAAGCGGCCTCTACGCCATCAAGGAACTCGGCGCGGACACGTTACTCCTCGACGACGGGCTGCAATATCTGCACCTCAAACACCGACTCGACATCGTGTTGATCGAACGGCAGGCGCCGTTTGGAAACGAATCCCTTCTTCCGCGCGGCACGTTGCGCGAGCCGCGACAAAACCTGCGCCGCGCCAGCTACATCTTCATCACGAAATGCACCGGCGAGCCTAACGAGGAGTTGGTCAAGCGCATCCGCCGCTACAACCGAACCGCCGAGATTATCGAGTGCGCCCATCAGCCGCTGCATCTGCAGAACGTCTTCACCGGCGAGCGTCTTCCGCTCGACAAACTGCAGGGCGCCTTCGTCGGCTCGATCTGCGGGATCGCAGCGCCGGAAAGCTTCGAAGATGGGCTGCGCAAACTCGGCGCAAAAATCGAGATTGCGAAGCGCTACACCGATCACCATCGCTACAGCGACGCGGAGTTGCAGTCGTTCATCAATCGTTGTGTCCGCCGCGATCTCGCAATGATCGTAACAACGGAGAAAGACGCGGTCCGTTTCCCGCGCCTCTTGTCGCCGGCGGTGCCGATCTATTTCCTCCGCGTCGAGATCGAAATCCTCAGCGGCCACGAAAGCTGGGAAAGCTGCGTCGCGCGCATTTGCCAGCCGCAGCCGATGCTCTCGCCGGAGCGATTCTTTTCTTAACCGGGGCGGTTGGCTGGGTGTAATGGGGACGAAGCATCCCCTTTTGCCCTGGAAAACGAACTGGCTAATGAACTTTGCGGATAATTTCACCGCCCGTGTCTACAGGACTTGTCTCGTCATGAAAAAATGTAGCCAGCTAGAGTTCGGATTCGCCCCTATTCGCGTCCTTCTTGCCGTAAGCATGTGCGTAGCAGCTGCTTACCTCGCTACTTCCAGTTTTGCGGCGAGCACTGATGCGGTTGGCGAATGGTCGATCGTCACCTCGCCAAATGTCGGCACGAGTAGCTCCGTTTCTGGCGTTGCCTGTGTGTCGGCGGAGGACTGCTGGGCAGTGGGCTCGTTTCGAAGCGGGTCTTCGAACTTTGCGCAGACGCTGATCGAGCACTGGAATGGGGCTGCCTGGACGATCGTATCCTCGCCGAACAGATCCTCAAACAACAACGCACTTGCCAGCGTAACCTGCCCCTCTGCCTCTAATTGCTGGGCGGTGGGTTCCTCAAATAACGGCAGCATTGACGAGACGCTTATCGAGCGCTGGAACGGAACGTCGTGGTCAATCGTTCCTTCGCCGAACAATGGGACGAAGGGTAACCTGCTCAACAGCGTGACCTGCACATCTGCGTCCGACTGCTGGGCGGTCGGCAGTTACGCCTACCAGAGCGATGCGGTTATTAATCCTACTGCGTACGGGACGCTTATTGAACGTTGGAACGGGACTTCGTGGGCGATCGTGTCGTCCCCGGATGTGCCAAACAGCGGCAACTGCTTTCCGCTATCTTGCCGGCCGCTGGACAATTTTCTCCGGGCCGTGACCTGCACCTCCGGGTCCGACTGCTGGGCTGTCGGCTCCGCTGGCAGCACGCAACTCATCGAGCGGTGGAATGGAACTGATTGGTCCATCGTCGTGCCAAATTCCAAATTCGAGCCTAACACCGGCGAAAATTTTGTAACTCTCGGCGGTGTGACCTGCACCTCGGCCGCGGACTGCTGGGCGGTTGGTTATTACAACACCGACAATAATTCAGAGCACGGCTCGACATTCATCGAGCGGTGGAACGGGGTTAAATGGGCCATCGTCCCGTCTCCCAATCCCAGTATGGCTAGCTTCCTCGCTCGTGTGACATGCGCGTCTCCGTCGGAGTGTTGGGCTGTGGGCAGTTACAACAATGGGAGGGCAGACCAGACGCTCATCGAGCGGTGGGATGGAAGCTCTTGGATAATCGCTAAGTCTGCGAACATCAGTGAGATTAACGCCAGTCGCCTCGCCGACGTGACGTGCGCGCCCGGGTCGGATTGCTGGTCGGTCGGGCTGGGGATCGGCACCGGGGACGTGCAGACGCTCATCGAGCGTTACACACACCCAGGCGGGACGCCGACGCCATCTCCGAGCGCGACGGCGACACCGAGCCCGACCGCGTCGCCCTCGCCATCGGCAAGCCCGTCGCCGTCACCCAGCTCCACTCGCCTGCTAAATATCTCGACGCGGGCACGCGTCCAAACCGGCGACAAGCAGTTGATCGGAGGATTTATCATCATCGGCACCGGCGGGAAAAACCTCGTCTTACGTGCGATTGGACCCTCGTTGAAAGATGCCGGCCTGACTCGTGTGTTAGGCGATCCGAAGCTGCAACTCTTTGGCTCCGATGGCTCCGCTCTGGCGACAAACAATAACTGGCGCGAAGACGCCATCCAGGCTGGGCAAGTGCAGGCGAGAGGGCTTGCGCCGAAAGACGATCGCGAATCCGCTCTCTCCGTTTCGCTCGCACCTGCGGCATACACCGCCATCGTCTCAGGCGTGGATAATCAGACCGGCCTAGGATTGGTTGAAGGTTACGACGTTGACGGCCTTGCCGGTGCGAAGCTCGCCAACATCAGCACGCGCGGCTTCGTGGGGACTGACGACGACACGATGATCGGTGGCTTCATTATCAGCGACGGACAAGGGAATGCGCGCGTTGTCGTTCGCGCTCTGGGCCCGACCTTAACGGCGTCAGGTGTCGCGGGTGCGATCGCCGACCCGATACTCGAACTGCGCGATTCGAATGGCATGCTTGTGCGAGCTAACAACGATTGGAAAGAGTCGCAGCAGGCGGAGTTGGAAGCGAGCGGGCTGCAACCGCGGAACGACAAGGAATCCGCTCTTATCACCAGTGTCGCCGCCGGTAATTTCACCGCCCTGATGCGCGGTGTGGACAGAGGGACGGGCGTAGGCTTAGTGGAAATCTACAAGCTTCCGTAGCAGGTAAGATAGGTGGCGGCGGGAGTTGCACCGCCGGTCAGGGTTCGCTGCATCGCCTGGTAAGCCCTATTCGATCGGATTGCCATTTACGCCGTATATGCGCAGCAGAGAAGGCAGCCTAGCAGTGACGTCGGGGTGAGTGCGGATCTCGGCAAGCCAACGCTTCTCCGCCTGCGACAATCTGCGTGCAGAAGATGTCGACCTGCATTCGCAGCTGTGAGCCGAGCTGGTGCAGTGAACTGTCCAAGCGGGTCGCGCTACTGTGAACTGGAATCGATCCATCCGAGTCCGCATCTGTCCCAGCCGGTCCAGAAGAGTTACAAAATGCGCGATGCAGGGTTCGAACCTGCGACTTCTTGCGTGTGAAGCAAGCGCTCTACCACTGAGCTAATCGCGCGGAAGCGCTGAAGATAGAGGCCCTCACCGCCACTTCCAGAGAAAATGCGGCGGAGCGGGAACGGCAACGCGCTCGCGCCACTCAGACGCCTGTCACTTCTTTGATCGCGCGCTCGAGCTGCTCCGGGCTGATCGGCTTCGTCAGATGCACCGAGAAACCCGCGGCGTTGCTTTGCGCGACGTCTTCGTCCATGCCGTAGCCGCTCACCGCGATGCCTTTTGCTTCGCTGCGTTTCGCGAGTTCGCGCATTACTTGGAAGCCGTTGCCGTCCGGCAGGCCGAGATCGCTCACGAGCAGATCGATTTTGGTGGAACGGAGAACGTCCAGCGCGGTCTGCACGGTGTTCGCCGTGAGGACTTCGTGCCCTGCGCGTCGCAGCAGCCGGCTCATCACGACGGAGGTGTGTTCGTGATCCTCAACCATCAAAATTCGCAGCCTCCGCCATTGATGCGCAACCGGCGGTTCGGCGATCGGGCCGCCGACGCCACGACCGGCGATGGTGCTTAGCTCGATGGCAAACGTCGCGCCGGTATTTGGCCCCGCGCTCCGCGCATAAATCTTCCCGCCATGCATCTCGACGATCGCTTTGCAGACCACGAGTCCGAGGCCTAATCCCGTCGTCGATGCCGCGCCCTGCTGGAATGCGGTGAAGAGCTTCGGCATCAACTCCGGATCGATCCCGCGGCCGTTGTCGGTTATTTCCAAGCCGAGAACACCGGATGCGACGTCGAACGAGCGCACGACAACTTCGCCCCCCTCGGGCGAAAACTTCTGCGCGTTTTTGAGGAGGTTCCAGAGCACCTGCTGCATGCGCGTCGCATCGGCGTGGATCTGATGGTTGGTCGCTTGCAGCTCGAGCTTCAGCTTCAGCTGCTTCGCCCTCAGCTCACTTCGGACGATCTCGATCGCGTGTTGCAGCAGCAGATGAACGTCGCAGTCCTGCAGCTTCAGTTGCAGCTTGCCTTGCGTGATGCGCGTGAGGTCGAGCAGGTCGTCGATTAACCGCGCCTCGAGCTCGACGTTTCGGCAGACCATCCGGATATCTTCGCGGAGGTCTGGCGGAAGCGACTCGTCGGCCGCAGTGGCGCACGCCCACATCAGCACCGGAGTGAGAGGAGTCCGCAGCTCGTGACTGAGCGCGGCGAGGAAGCGATCTTTCGCCTGGTTGGCAGCTTCGGCGGCATCTTTCTGGTGATGGAGCTCTTCCTCTGTTTGCTTGCGCTCAATGTAGAGGCCCACCTGAATTCCGAGCGCCTCAACGAGGCGGACCAAATCGGCATCGGGCAACAGAACAGCAGCGCTGATAAGTTCGATCACTCCATTCGTGCCGTGTGGCGCCGTGAGCGGGAACACTAACATACCGTGGAGACCGCACGCTGTCGCGCTCGAGCGGCGGGCCAGCTTCGCGTCGGCCGCCGCGTCGGGAATCCATGTCGCTTTGCCGGAATGGAGAACGTCGCCAGGAATCCCTTCTAGTGGCGCGAGAACGCGATCTCGTGTGTCCCGATCGAACTCCGCAACGTCGTGACTTGTGGATTTCCAAGTCGTCTCGCACTTCAGGCTTCCATCGGATTGCCGCAGCCACAGAGCGCCGAAAACCCAGGGCCCGCTCTGCGCAATTGTCCCGAGAATTTTGCGTGCCGTCTCGTCGATAGGCGAGTCGCCGGACGTCAACGTGGCGATCGCGTATTGCGCTTCGCGCCGTTTCTCGTGTTGGACCCGATCGGTGATGTCACGCGCGATCTTCGATGCGCCGACCACCGCTCCTTTATCGTCCTTGATCGCAGAGACTGTTAACGAGAGCTCGACTACCGACCCATCCTTACGACGGCGGGTAGTCTCGTAATGGCCGATCGGCTCGCCGCGTCGAAGGCGGTCCAGGATGGCCGCTTCTTCGCTTTGCTTCTCGTGCGCGATCAGCATCGTGATCGGCTGACCAATTACTTCGTCGGCTGTGTAGCCGAAGATCCGTTGCGCGCCCGAATTCCAGCTGGTGATGACGCCGTCGAGATCTTTGCTGATGATTGCGTCATTCGACGATTCAACGATCGCGACTAGCCGCTGCATCGCCTGCGCACCGCGATGAACATGGGTGATATCCCGCAGGTAGGCGGTGAACACTGGCTTGCCGCGGAGTTGGTAAGGCGTGATCGCTAGTTCGACCAGGATCTCCGTTCCGTCCGATCGAAGCGCAGGAACTTCGATGCGTTTGCCGAGCAGGGGGCCCTCACCGGTCGCCAGATAATGCGCTAATCCCTGACGATGCCGTTCGCGCAATGCAGGCGGGATGATCAGCTCCGCTAGTTCTTTGCCGATCACGGCGTCGCGCTGATAGCCAAACATGCGCTCTGCCGCGGGATTAAACTCACGGACGCGCCCGTCCTCCTCGATGACAATGATGCTATCGAGCGCTGACTGGAGAATAGATTGCGTGCTTTGCGCACTCTCACGGAGGGCCTCTTCCTTCTCGCTGGCGAACTGCTCCGCCGAAGCGATGAGCATGTCATCGAAGAACCGGTGGATGATCGTCGACGCCGCGGTGCGTGATTCGTAGGTGAACTCCGGGACGTTTTTGACGAAGGCGCCGACACACTCGACCGCGAAGACATGCCGGATAATGCCGGCCTCGCGAATCACTTCATCGAGGCGATAGCCTTGCTCCCAACGATGCGCTCCATGGACGCGTGCGTGCTCGATGTCAGGTGCAGTGCCGCCAGTGTCATGATCGCGCAGCCGGTCAGCCAGGTCGTGACATAGGAAAGGCAAATGATCGACGACCTGCCGATACGTTAAATCATCGGACGATTGGATGTCGGGCTGGCGTTCGATCGCCCCCACCCAAGCGCTCGTGATCCAGTCGACGTGCTCGACCACGTAATCAGCCAGCTGCGAGAGAGGTGAGTTCACGGCGTCCACGGGCTCACATTAGTTCGGCGTTCGCGACTCTCCTGCGTGCGCGTCGCCTCTCACCCTTTTATTGCGCATCTGCGTACTCATGCACCGTTACTTCAGACCGAGAAACTCCTGAGCTGTCCTGAAAAGTAAACGCTCTTTTGCTTCGGCGGAAAATTCGGTGAGTGACTCGATCAGCAGTCCCGGATGCGCTTCGCCGAGCGGGAACGGGTAATCGGAGCCAAGTGCGACGCGTTCCGCGCCGAACATCTCGACCAGCATCTTCAGCGCGCTGGGATCATGTACGAGCGAGTCGACATAGAAGCGCGCCGGGCGGGTGCCGCCGGTTTCAGTCTGACGGCGAAGATAACTGCGAGGGTTCGTCTTGTTGTCCACCGCAACGAGATCGGGCCGCACATGAAACGCATGCTCGATCCGTCCGGCGGTGAACGGGAAAGAGCCGCCGCCATGCGCGAACGCGACGCGAAGCTTGGTAAACCGCTCAAACACGCCGCCCAGCGTCATGCAGCAAATCGCGAGACAGGTCTCCGCCGGCATACCGACGAGCCACGGCAGCCAATACTTTGGCATCCGGCGTTTTCCCAGCATGTCCCACGGATGAACGAAGACCGCGGCGTCCAGTTGCTCGGCCATGGCCCACACCACCTCGAGCGACCGGTCGTCGAGATTGCGGGAGTCGGGGCTGTGACAATGCTCGTTCGCATCGACGTGCGTGCCGATTTGTGCACCGCGGAAGCCGAGCTCGCGCATGCATCGCTGCAGTTCGCCCGCCGCAAGATCGGGGTCCTGTAACGGCACTGTTGCGAGGCCGGCAAAGCGCGTTGGATATTCCGCGACGACTTCAGCGATGTGATCATTCAGCCGTCGCGAAAGGTCGAGCGCGTCCGCCGGTTTCGCCCAATAGCTGAACATCACCGGGACCGTGGATAACACCTGCATCGAGACGCCCGCCGCATCCATCTCTTCGATGCGGCGCTTCGGATCCCACGTGTTATCGCCGATCTCACGGAAGACGCGGTCGCCCATCATCATGCGCGCGCAGCACGGTTTGTGATGTTCGAGGCGGATGAACCCGCTGTAGCCGTACTTCGCGTCTAGGTCCGGCCACCCGCGCGGCAGGATGTGCGTGTGGAGATCGATCTTCATGGATCGAGCAGTCGGTCGGGGCCGCCGCGATTAGAACGGCCTTACTGGCTCCGGCTTCTGCACCTTGTGGCCGCAGCGTTCACAGGTGCGGCGCGCATCGTCGTTCCAGAAATCGAGCATCGCCTGGCTGAAATGCTGCACGATATCTGCGCAATCGAAGTGGATGTCTTCGACAAGCGCCTCGCAGTTCTCGCAGTAGAAAATGACGTGCTCGGTCTCTTCCGGCGGACGACGACGCTCGACCACGACACCGATGGTATCCGGCGGACGCACCGGCGCGTGCGGCACGTTTGCGGGGATGAAGAAGGTCTCACCCTCGCGCACGAGGTAATCGACGATGTGATCACCTTCACGGATGCGCACTTTGATGTCGCCTTTCAGTTGGTAGAAATACTCTTCCGAATCGACGAGGTGAAAATCGTTCCGCGCATTCGGCCCGACGATTACCATCACGAAGAAATCGCGCCCGTCGTAGAGGTAGCGATTGCTGACTGGCGGCTTAAACAGCTCGCGATTTTCTTCGATCCACTTTTGCAGATTGATCGGCGGCAACACCGACGATTGCCCGCTGCTCCGCGGCGCTGCAGGTGGTGCTTCAGCTACTTCAGCCATGTGACGAGGCTATTTCCGCACGCACAGAGCGTCAAACCATCCTCGCGCGTTGACGCACGCGCGCTCGCAGAGTGACTATCCGGCATGCCCCCGCTGACCTACGCGAACTATCTCGATCTCGAGAAGCTCCTCACGCTCCAGGAGCCTCGCTCCACGCCGGCCGAGCACGACGAGATGTTGTTCATCATCATCCACCAAACGTATGAGCTCTGGTTCAAGCAGCTCCTGCACGAGTTCGAAAAGGTGAAGGTCGATTTCTCCGCAGGCCGTTTGTTCGACGCGATTCACTCGTTCAAACGCGCCCGCACCATCATGAAAACGCTTGTCGTCCAGATCGACATTCTCGAGACGATGACGCCGAGTTCGTTCTCCAGCTTCCGCGATCGTCTCGACTCCGCGTCCGGCTTTCAGTCGATCCAATTCCGCGAGTTCGAGTTCATGCTCGGCTACAAACGCGCGTCCACCTTCACGCATGTGCCAGCAGATATGCCGGGCTTCGAGCGGCTGACGCAACGCCACGGCGAACGCAGTGTGATAGATCACTTCTATGACTTCCTCGCCACACGCAGCGCCACAATTCCAGACGACCTAAACAACCGTGATCTCACGCAGCCAAACGCGGGCGATGAGCGCATTCAGGCTGCCATCCTCGCGCTGTATAAGTCGTCGCCCGAAGTATCGATCCTGCTCGAGCTGATGACGGATTTCGACGAAGGCCTGCAGGAATGGCGTTACCGGCACATCAAGTTAGTCGAGCGCACGATCGGCGCGAAGAAAGGCACCGGCGGTTCACCCGGTGTGGGTTTCCTGAAGGAGTCGCTCTTCAATCCGATCTTCCCAGATCTCTGGGCAATTCGCCTCGAGATGTAAGGCGCGGCGCGGCGCATTGATGAACTCGTGCATCAGTCGTAAGATGCCGATTCCGATGCCTGAATCACCTTCCTTCGCCGTCGCGCAGCAGCTCGATGCAGCTGATCCGCTGGCGAAATTCCGCGAGCGCTTCTTCATCCCGGAAGGGCAGATCTATCTCGACGGCAACTCGCTCGGACTTCTCTCGAAGGACGCCGAGAAGACGCTGCTGAGCGTCCTGCAGAAATGGAAGACGGGCGGCATCGGCGGCTGGCTCGAAGGTGACTCGCCATGGTTTACGATGGCAGAGACGCTGGCGGCCCGGGTGGCGAAGCTCGTCGGCGCTGAGGCAGACGAAATCGCGATCGCGAACTCGATGACGATCAATCTGCACCAGCTGCTTTCGACGTTATACAAGCCGGACGCCAAGCGCCGAAAAGTGCTGATCGATGCCCACAGTTTTCCGACGGATCGATACGCATTGCGCAGTCATCTGCGACTGCGTGGCCTCGATCCGGACGAAAACATTGTGATCGCGCCAGCCGGTGATTCGCGGTTTCTCGACGAAGCGGAAATCGAAAAAGCGCTGGGGAATCCCGAGCTGCAGATGGCGCTGTTCCCGTCCGTGGTCTACACGACCGGCCAGCTGCTCGATCTAAAACGTCTCTGCCGTGCCGCGCGTGCCAACGGCGTCCTGATCGGCATCGACATGTCGCATTCCGTCGGCGTGATGCCGCACGCCCTGGATGAATGGGGCGCGGACTTCGCGGGGTGGGGACATTACAAATTCATGAACGCGGGACCCGGATCAGTCGCGGGGTTGTTCATCAATCGGCGCCACTTCGCGGCCGACGGCAGAGTGGACGCCGGTCTCGCCGGATGGTGGAGCGTGCACAAGGAGAGCATGTTCGAGATGTCGGATGAATTCTTTCCGGGAATCGGCGCATCGGCGCTGCAAATCGGGACGCCGGCAGTGTTGAGCATGGCACCGATCGACGGTGCGCTGCGGCCAATTGAAGAAGCGGGGGTGGAACGCATCCGCGCGAAGTCTGTTGCGATGACCGAGTTCATCATCGCGGCCGCCGATGCGGAACTGGCCGATCTCGGATTCCACATCGGCACGCCGCGTGATTCGGCGCGGCGCGGCGGGCATGTCTCGATCGTGCACGAAGATGCGCAACCGATGTGTCTCGCGCTGCGCGCTCGCGGAGTGATGCCCGATTTTCGCAAGCCGGACGTGATCCGCGTCGCGCCGTCGCCGCTCTACAACACGTTCACGGAATGCTGGGAAGCACTGCAGATCATCAAGGAGATCGCGGTCACGCGTTCTTATGAGGAGTTCGCGGGAAAAGCCTCACTCGTTACCTGATGGAAATTTTCGACATCTCTCGCACGCTTTCCGCCGAGCTGCCGCCATGGCCGGGTGATGTGCCGTTCCGTTATCGAATGAATGGCAGGATCGCGGAAGGCTCGAGCGTGAATGTCGGCGCGATCGACATGAGTCTGCACAACGGCACGCATGCGGACGCGACGTTCCATTTCGAAGACGATGGATGGACGATGGAGAAGGCGGAGCTGCCGACTTACTTCGGTGCTGCCGTGGTGGTTGATCTCGCGAGTAAATATAGCGGTGGCGAGATGCCGCCGATTACGGTTGCAGATCTTTCTCCGATCGTTGACGAGCTTCGGACGGCGCCGCGTTTATTGCTGAAGACAAATGTCTGGCCGGACGGAAGCGAGTTCCCGAAGCAAATCCCGGTCATCGCACCCGAGATAACGCCGTGGCTGCAGGCCAGGCGCGTGAAACTGCTCGGGTTCGATGTTCCGTCGGTCGATAAAATCACATCAAAGGATTTGCCGAACCACCACGCACTCGGCCGTGCGAACATCAACATTCTCGAATCGCTCGACCTTCGCGCGGTTAGTAGCGGGCGTTACAGTCTGGCTGCGCTGCCATTGAAGATTGCCGGAGGCGACGGGTCTCCCATCCGGGCGATTCTCTGGCGCGAGTGACTCCTTGTGCTTCGTCATTCCGAGCGGAGCGAAGCGCAGTCGAGGAACCCCGTGGCGGTAGGCTGCGTACTGCCGCGGGGTCCCTCGACTTCGCTCGGGATGACCGAAAAGTCGTAAGCTGAAGATGGCATTCGACGTGGCGCAGCTCATTGGACGGAAGAGCACGTGGTACGCTGTCGCTACGCTGATCGTGCTGTTGTTTTGCCTAACGAATTTGCCGTGGCAGCTCGACGACTACGACCAGGCGAAGCAGGCGTTTACCTCATTCGAGATGGCGAATGAAGGTCACTGGCTTTACCAACACACGCCTAACGAAAAGATGGCGACAAAGCCGCCGCTCGTCGGTTGGGTTTCAGCGGGGCTGTACGGTGTCACGCGATCATGGGACGCAGCGTGGCGGATTCCGTCGCTCGTCGCTGCGGTGGCATTGCTGATTCTTATTTCACGGCAGGCGACTCGCGCTTACGGCCTCGCTGCAGGTGTCGTGGCGATGAGTGCGTTCGGATTGAATCTGCTGTCGCCGCGGCTCGCCACCCTCGTGCGGACGGACATGCCGCTCACACTCGTCATCTTTCTGGTCGGCGCGCTGATCTGGAGGAAGGTTCGCGGTCCTGAAGGATGGAACGCTCGTGATCGGCTGAGCATGTTCGCGCTGCTGTGCGCAGCGATGCTAATCAAAGGCCCAATTGTTTATGCGTTCCTGCTGCCGGGAATTGTGTTTTTCGAATGGCGTCGACGAGAGACCGGTGGCGTGAGTGCCTGGTGCGGATGGTGGCCGTGGGTTGCATCTCTCGCGATCTTCCTCGCCTGGGTCGCGGGCGGCATCATGACGGCGCCGGGTTTCTATGAACAGGTCGTGCTGCGTGAATTCGCGGGGCGCTTCGGGGGCACGGTGCACCGATCGCAGCCGCTCTATTTTTACCTTCCGCATCTCCTCCACAAGTTCGCGCCGTGGAGTTTGCTCTTGCTCGCGGTCGCGGTGATCAGCTGGCGCGTCGAGAAGGTACGGTGGCGCGGACTATCTCCCGAGGTGGCGTGGCTCCTGTGCTGGAGCATCGGCGGTTTGGTCGTGATGTCGC
>JBHENE010000149.1:0-3544 GCA_046262215.1 Chthoniobacterales bacterium
GACGCGGCCATTCACGTCTGGCGGATTACTGGAAGGGCTGTATCCAGCGAGGCCAACGCCGACGCCATCGAAGCTGAGGCCGGTCGGAGTCGGTGCCGAAAGCTGCGGTCCCGCAGTCCTCTGGAGCGGCCCCTCGGGGCCAGCACTGTCCGTGGGAGGCGGGGGAAGAATCGGTTCGGGATAATTCAACTTTGGAACCGTTGCCGGATCAATTGGCGGCATGTCCCGCAACTTCCCGCTGCGAACTGCCGCGACCGGGCGCAGATCAGGCACCAGGCCGGTATACGGAACAGCGGCCGACGGTAGCGACGTTCCTTGCACTCGCTCCGCCGGGTCCTTGTGCACAGGGACCGCTCCACCGCCGCCTGCAGAGCGCTGTGACTCTATCCCGAGGGTAGATGCCAGCCCTGTCAACCAGCGGGACGAACTAGTCGTCTGCCCTTTGTCGTCTGGCTGCTGCGGGACGACCCCGAAGGCGAGCAGAGCAAGCATCCCTGCCGTGAGGCACAGGAGAGATGCGATAAGGGCTCGCAAGTTGAAGAAAGCCGCGCGGCGGACGTTTTTAATTTTCATGGCTGAGTATCTCCGGAGACGAGCCACAAGCCGCGTAATTGCCGGCAATTTTGAGGCCCCCTAATATGTTGCACGGTTTTCGGCAACGGGCCGGATGTATCTTTCTGCGAACGGCCCGTCAAAACTTTTTGTCTTGAAGCTGTCTGTTCATCCGCTGAGGTCATGCGGGCGATAACCTGCGTTCCTGCGCGTATGGAAAAATCTCCGGCAGTTCGCCCGCGCGCAGTTTGTCCTGCATACGACGCCAGAACTGCGGTTGAAAGAGATCGCCGTGCCGCTCCATCAACACCTCGCGTGCAGCCTTCGGAAACGCCAGGAAGCGCGGGAACTCTTCCGGAAAGATGTCGTTCTCACGGACTGAGAACCACGGTTCGGCCGCGATCTCTTCTTCATAGCTCTGCGACTGCGGCAGCTCGCGGAAGTGGCAGTCGGTGAGAAAGCAAAGCTCGTCGTAATCGTAAAACACAACCCGACCGCGGCGGGTCACGCCAAAGTTCTTCGTCAAAAGGTCGCCGGGAAAGATGTTTGATCGAGCGAGGTCTTTGATCGCCTGGCCGTAATCGCACGCCGCGTCGATCGCCGCCGCCTCGTCGCCATCGCGGAAGAACAGGTTCAATGGCCGTACGCGACGCTCGACATAGGCATGCGCGATAATCACGTCCTCGCCTTCCAGCCGGACGGTGCCTGCGGCGTCGCGTCTCAGCTCGTCGAGGAGCGAGGATCGGAAGCGTGCCTGCGGAATCTGCAGGTGCTCAAATTCGTGCGCCTCGATCAGCCTCCCTGCCCGGTCGTGCTCGAAGACCAGCTTGTAGCGCCGCATCACATCGCGTCGATCGCTCTCCTTCGGTTGATCGAACCGATCGCGGATCAGCTTGAAAACCACATCGTAGCTCGGCAGCGTGAATACGAGCATCACCATCCCGCGAGTCCCTTCCGCTTCGATGAAGCAGTCGTCGGAGCTTTGCAGATGCCGCACGAAATCGCGGTAGAATTCCGTCTTGGCGTGTCGATTGTAGCCGATCGCGTTGTAGAGCTCCGCGAGGCGCTTGCGCTGCATTAAATCCCGCAGCCATCGGACGAGCGTGAACGGGCACTGCGCGTCGACGCGAAAGTAGGCGCGCGTGTAGGAGAAGAGCACCGCCAGGTCGGATTCGCCGATCAGCAGCGCATCGAGCGTGATGCCGCCGTCCCGGTGGAGTAAACAAAACGCGATTGGCAACGAGTGCGCCCCGGCTGCCGCGCGTCCCACGATGTACGCGCCGCGCCCCCGGTAAAACACCGAGGTTACGACTTGTATTTCGCCGGCACCGGGGAGGGCGGCGTCAAGCCGCTCCGCTGCCAGCTCGACGGCGGTTTGGAGGTTGTTCCACTGCTCGACGGGGAAGCCGCCCGATTTTTCGTCCGTAAGCGAGCGCGTGATCAGCTCCGGCAGGGGTGCTTCTGAATATCTGCGCGTTATTCCAGCTCCGTCACTTGCAGGCGCGTCGAACTCCGTATCGACAAACTCGATTGCCTGGTTCACGCCTTCGGTTGCGAAGACGCGACGCGTTAAGGAGTTGAAAAGGCTTTCCGCAATCTCCCAGCGCTGCGATTGCCCCGATCAACGCCGAATAGACGGCCTTGGTCGCGCTCCAGACTGACCGCTCGGATAGACGCGGCCCCATCAGCTCGCGCACTCGATTGGTCAGGCTGCCGACAATCAGCGAATAGAGCCGCAGCCGTTCCCGGGCATCATCGAAGCTGCCGTGCCAGTCCCGCGCCAGAAAGCGGTGACGCGCGCGGCGCGTGATCTCATCGAACTGTGCTTCGTACTCGGCGAAGGCATCGCGCGCCGCTTCCGCGCACAGTGTGGCGAGTCGGCTATCCGTGAGCGCGCTTGGCGACGGCGAAAGAGCGGCCTCCTTCAATGAAACTGCTCTTGCTCGGTCGAGCCCTCGAGCGCCGCGGTCGAGCATTCGCCGCCCATGATCACCTTCGCGATTTCGTCGAAGTAGCCGGTGCCGACTTCGTGCTGATGTTTCGTCGCGGTGTAACCGTCTTTCGCCGACGCGAATTCCGCTTCCTGCAGCTCGGAGTAAGCGGCCATGCCACGGTCGCGGTAGCCATGCGCGAGCTTGAACATGCTGTAATTGAGCGCGTGGAATCCGGCGAGGGTGACGAACTGGAATTTGTAGCCCAACGCGCCGAGCTCACGCTGGAATTTGGCGATCGTCGCGCTGTCGAGCTTCGCCTTCCAGTTGAACGAGGGCGAGCAGTTGTAGGCGAGTAGCTTGCCGGGGAACTCGGCGTGAATCCTCTCGGCGAATTTCCTCGCCTCATCGATGTCAGGCTTTGATGTCTCGAACCAGAGCATGTCGGCGTAAGGCGCGTAGCTAAGAGCCCGATTGATCGCCTGATCGATCCCTGCGCGGACGCGGAAGAAACCTTCGATCGTACGCTCTCCGGTGAGGAACTCGTGATCACGCTCATCGACATCGGTGGTCAACAACGCCGCGCCCCCCGCATCGGTGCGCGCGATGATGATCGTCGGCACGTTGCAGACATCGGCGGCGAGCCGGGCGGCGGTGAGGTTGATGATCGCGGTGCGCGTCGGGACGAGCACCTTGCCGCCCATGTGTCCGCATTTCTTCTCGCTTGCCAGCTGGTCTTCCAGGTGCACACCGGCCGCGCCGGCTTCGATCATCGCTTTGATCAGCTCAAATACGTTCAGCGGCCCGCCGAAGCCGGCTTCCGCGTCAGCCACGATGGGCGCAAACCAGTCGATCTCGCCTGTGGTTGTAGCGCATGAGTCCCGCTTGCGATCCTCCGCAGCCCGCAAGCCAGAGGCATGCGCTACACGTTCCGCGTGCGCGATCTGATCGGCGCGTTGGAGGGCCTGGTTGATACGCTTCACTACTGCGGGGACGCTGTTTGCCGGGTATAAACTCTGGTCGGGATACATCTGCCCGGCGAGATTCGCGTCCGCTGCGAC
>JBHENE010000150.1:0-3544 GCA_046262215.1 Chthoniobacterales bacterium
TGTCAATGAAGTTCCTGAACCGCGAAGCGCGTTGGACGGACGCGCAGCACATTCCGAGTGGCTGGGGCCATGCCGAAGATCCCAGCGCCGTCAGCAAATTCGTTCACCAGCTGTATATCCGCTATCAAGGGCTTGGCTCGAGGCGGAAGTGGCGGCCGAAGTAACATGTATTGGACCTACGGTTTCATCGTTGGCGGCGTCGTCGTGCTGATCGTCGCGATCTTGCTGATCACCATCCTGCTCGTCGCGCGCAACATCCGGCGACTCGCGGCAGAAGCGCTGAGCGTAGCTGGTGAGATTGAGACAAACACGAAGCCGATCTGGGGCGTCGCCGGCGCAAACGATATCGTCAAAGACATCGCGCGAGCCGCGCAGTCGCTCGAAGGCCGTGTGAAAGGAATCCAAGGCGTGCTGGAGCGTTCGTGATGGACCCGCACACGCAACAACTCTGGATCATCACGCTGGTTGTCGCGGTTGTTGTCGTTCTTGTCGTTGCCGTCTTGCTTGAATTGATCGTCCGCACGGCGCGCGAGATTGACCGGCTCGTGCACGAAATTTGGACGGGCGGCAAACGTATCGCGCAAAACACCGTCACACTCGCCGTCCTCCGCGACACGAACGCATACGCAGGCATGATCCTTGGGTCGGCCAGCGAAATCGCGAAGTCCACTTCGCGCATCCGCCAATTAACAGAAGGAAACCGCTGATGGTTCTTTTCGTTACCCTCACTTGTCTGGCGGCGCTGCTCTTGCTTGCAGTTGTCGCGATCAACGTCATTCGCATCACCGGCGTGCTGGAAGGAATCGGCGAACGGCCCACAAGCTGGCTCGCGAAGCTGCGGCTCGGCCTGCGTGCGATCGAAACCGAAACCGCGCAGATCGAGCCTCAGGTCACCACATTGAATAGCGGGCTGGCAGCGGTCGATGGAGGATTGCGCCAGGTCGTGACTGATCTCGGCGCGTCTGTGCGCGCGCTGCGCGGAGGACAAGCATGAGCCTGCACTACTGGATCTGGGCGATCACGCTCGCGATCATCACCTTCGTCGTTGTGCCAGTCGCGCTCTACTGGCTGGCGCGATTGCTGAAATCCGCGCGCATGATCGAGCGGTACACGCGCGAGATGCTCGAGGCCGGCGTCGGTATCATGAACAATACCGCGGCGATTCCCGCGCTCGAAGAGACACTCGCAACCGCAGGCTCGCTCGTTGAAGCAAGTAAGCTGTTGAAAGCCGGCGCGGACGACGTTGGCAGTCTGGCAGTCGACCTCGCCTCACAGAAATGACAGCGCTGACTTTCCTCACTATTTGGACGTTGGCGCTCGCGCTCGTGATCGTCCTGGTCGTGGCGCTGTCCCTGATCGCAGTGGCCTACTACCTCTACAAAGCGGGCGGCTACGCCGGTAGCAACCTCGCGCGACTCGTCGGAGGTTTGAAGGCGGTGCGGGACAACACCGCGCCGCTCGATGGACATGTAGCCGCGTTGGGCGGCGGGTTAACGGCACTGCGGAGCGAACTATTGGCCGTCGATAGCAGCCTCGCTGACGCGGGACAAATCCTCGGCGCCTAACGACAAGAATCTATGTGCTTCAAAAATCTCCCGATCGACTTTGATGCTGATGGCAAGATGACGCTGCGGGGCGACCCGGGTGGCTTCGGCCTGACCGAGCGTCCGATCAATCCTGGTCCGAAACCTTTGAGCGAGACGCAAATCAAGTCGCTGCTCGCGAAGAACGGCTACATCCGCGACGTCGATTTCGATCCGGTGACGCGCATCGCGGGCGCGCTGGCATTTCACGCCGTCACCGATTTGAAGGAACGAAAAGTTCTGACCACGAACTCGATGGCCACGCTTTTCCGTGGCTACGAAGTTATCATGGTCGGTCGCGATCCTCGCGACGCAATCTTCATCACTAGCCGCGCCTGCGGTGTGTGCGGCGGCGTGCATTCCGTCACTTCGGCGCTCGCGATTGAGATGGCCATTGGTGTGGTGCCACCTCCGCTCGGCATCATCGTGCGTAACATGATGCTGGCGATCGAATTTGAATACGATCACCCACTGCACCTTTTCCTGCTCGCGGGTCCTGATTACTCCGAGTTGATGGTCAGGCAGACGAACCCGGAACTCTGGGACCAGGCGCTGAACTACCGCGCGCCGGGCCGCGACTGGCATGGCTACGAGACGATCGCAGACATCATGCGCGATCTGAATCCGCTTCAAGGCAAGCTCTACCTCGAAGCGTTGCACATGACGCGGGTCGCCCGCGAAGGCATCTGCTTTCTAGCCGGCAAATATCCTCATCCGGAAACCATCGTGCCTGGCGGCGTGAGCACGACGATGAGTCTGCAGACCTTCAACGAGTTCTACGCGCGCCTGCAGAAGTTCTTCGACTACTCGAAGAAGGTCTGCGCGATCTGGGATGACATCACGGAGTTCTTTTACTCGGTGAACCCGCTCTACAAGGAAGTCGGCCGCCGGCAGATGACGATGGCCGATACCGGCTGCTGGGACGATCCCGATACCTACGACTCCACCTACCTGAATTGCGACAAGTGGGGCGAAAAACGGTGGGCGACTCCCGGCGCAATTGTCGACGGCGAGCTGGTCACCACCAAGTTCACCGCGCTGAACGCGGGCATGGAGGAGTTTGTCGACAGATCGTTCTATCAAAATTGGGAGGGGAAAGATTTTCCGAACGACCCGCTCGGCAATCCGCTCAGTCCATTCCATCCGTGGAATAAACAGACGCTGCCAAAGCCCGAGGGCACGAATTGGAAAGAAAAATACTCCTGGGCAACCAGCCCACGCTGGGATCGACAGTCGTTCGAAGCGGGATGCTACGCGCGCCTCTGGACGACCGCAGCAGGCCAAAAAGTGCGGCCGAATCCGTTCATCGAATCAACAGGCAAGAGTCTTAAGATTCTCCTCCCGCAGGCTGCGTTACCCGAGAAGGAGATGGAGTGGAAAATTCCGCCAGTTTGGAACGCCTTCGAGCGCAACCGCGCCCGCGCCTATTGCATCGCGTTCAACGCGATGGCGGCAATGAACGACTGGCTGAAAGGCCTCGATCTGCTGAAGCATGGGAAGACGGAAGTTTCCACGCCGTATGAGATTCCCAAGACCGGGAGACAGGTCGGCGTCGGATTCTGGGGCGCGGGTCGCGGATGGCTCACGCATCACGTCGTGCTGCAAGACGGCGTGGTCGCGAATTATCAAATCGTCACGCCATCTACGATCAACGCGTCGCCGCGCGATCCGTGGGATAACCCCGGGCCTTACGAAGAGGCGGTGCTGAACACGCCGCTGCTCGAAACGTTCACCGATCCAGCCGACTTCAAAGGCATCGACATTCTGCGAACAATCCGCAGCTTCGATCCGTGCATGCCGTGCACGACGCATATCTTCGCGGGTGATCGAGTCATCACACGGGAAGTGAACACCTGCGCGTGCGGCGTCGACGACGAAGAACATAATCACTCGCACTAGACGGCGAAGCCTATGCGCTCGCTCATCGCAGGCATCGGTTACCTCCATCTGAGCGACAGCTC
>JBHENE010000151.1:0-17009 GCA_046262215.1 Chthoniobacterales bacterium
TACCACGGTGATTGGCGCCCCGCCACTGCCGACGATCACGCCACCGATCAGGACATCGTCCCCATTACCTACAAAACCCCGTGTGCTTAAGTTCGCGAGGTTCGAATTTGCAGCCGCTGCCACGTCGTATGCTTCTACGACACCGATGCCAGGCATCCCATCCTTTGCGCTCAGCCGGACCGTGTAACTGCCGGGCATGAGCGTCTGAATTATCGCGGACTCGAGATCATTCTTCGGCGCCAAACCCAACGCCGTAATCTCCGCTGCTTCAGGATTCTGTCTCCAATCGTCGTTCACGGTGACGGAAGCGCCTGCCGAATTAAAGAGCTCGATCGTGGGGTTCGGCAGCGCACCTGAGATGCCGCTGCTCTGTAGCGACGGCCCGATACCACGCAGAACAACGCGTTTTGCCTCGGTCCCATTGATGATAAACCCACCGACGGCAACTTTTTCGCCATCGCTCACGCTGACACGCGTTGCGAGATTGACTGCGCGGGCTGGCGCCTGCACCGCGCCAGTGAGGACGCGGTTTGCCTCGTTCGCGATCTGATAATGCGCGGCGGTCGTCGGGTGAATGTCGTCCCAGAAGAGGAATTTGTCCGGGTTCACGCTCTGGCCCTGCGCCGAGTGGAGGAAATCAGTGATGCCATACGCGCCCGGATTCGCGACGAAGCGGACGAAGAGCGACCAGATGTCCATGCGCCCGAGCTGAATCTGTTTTCCTTGCGACGCCAGCATGCTGACCGTCGAGTCCAGGTTCGTGTTTAGCTGCGCGCGATAATCGGAAGATGCTCGGTTCTTCGCGGCCTGCTTGGCGCCGTCATCAGAGTAACGTGGGACGCCACCAAGAGGGGGCACGTTCGGCACGAGGAAGTATTTAGCACCAGCGTTTGCCAGCCGGCTCACGTTCATCGCGACGCGTGCAGCGGTTGCGCTGACGTTCGACGCCGTGCTGTCGTCCAACAAATCATTGCCCCCACCCCAAACAACGAAAAGCGCGTTCGGATCGATCATCCGGCGGGTGATGTAGTCGTCGACCTGCTTGCCAATGTTATCAATCGTGACGGTGACGTTTCCAAAAATGCTGCCGTTGATCAGAACGTAATCACGCGTCCCGTCTTCCGTCGTGGCTCCGCCAAAAGCAAAGTCATCGCCGCCGTCGAGACTCGGCGTTGAAGGCGTCTTGCCTAGAAAGATGCGCGCGAGTTGCTCATGCCACACGCCGACGAACGTCGCCGAACCAGGCTTCGTGTCGCTGCTGTTGGTGAAACGACCGTCGCTGTAGTTGAAGTCGCCTCCGGGAAAGCTGATGCCCTTCTCCTGCATGCGATGCCGAAGGTTTCCGACATCAGACAAGCTGTCGCCAAACACCAGAATGCGCGAGTAAGTCGGAGGCGTCGCGGTCGGGCTGGCTGTAGGCGAAGGTGAGGCGCTCGGGCTTGGAGTTGGTGTCGGCGTCTGTGCGAACGCCGACGTAACGAGATTAAGCGAAGCTGCCATTGCGACCAGCGCGACGGCAGACAACGAAGGGCGAAAATTAGAAATGTGAGATGAGATCATAGTGAAAGGCCGGCCACATGATGCGCCAGTTTGATATGTGATTCGGAGCGTATACCACGCTCTAGCGTGTATTTCTTCGAATTGTCGCGGAAAAACGACATTAAGTCAAAATCCGCTATCCGCAGCAAGTCTCGGCGGCCGCCTAGTCTTCGCGTGCGACGGGATACAGCTTCCACTGCTCGTCCACGAACGGCGTCTTCGAGTAGAACCAGCGCAGCCGGTCCGTAGGAGAGGCGCGGAACGCGTCGTCCGCTGCCAGTCTTTGGCGAAACTCCTCCGCCAGTTTCGGGTCGGCCTGCAACATCCGATCCGCCATCGGCTCGACGATGTATGGCTCGATGTACTCCGTTTGCTGAAGCACCTGATCGAAGAAGCCCCACTGGAAGAACGAGTCGGGCGACGCCGGCTCGAGTAAGATTGCCGCAAGATCCCCCAGCGGCTGGTCGGTCGGAACCCGCACCGAGCCGACGGAGAAGTGAGTCGTGCGTGGCTCGGCTACCGGTTTAGCGGTGACAGGTAGATGTCCTTCGAAGGCTTCCTTGGCGAATTTCGGCTCATCCAGCCGATACATCGTCAGCTTCACATCCCGCGCGGGGTCGAGCGTCTCCATTTGAATGCCATGCAACCGCAGCCGCCGGATCACGTCGCTCCATGCCGCGGGTATCCAATACGCCTTCGGGCGCGTGATTGACGAGCTCACGTGGGTCGCGTGCACGTACGGGATCGTCACGGTGAGCGGCTTGCCCGTGTATTCAGTCCGCAGCCCTCCGGAGATGGCGGAGGGTGCCACGCGCGCTTCGATGCCTTTGAATTCGAGCTTGTCGATCGGCGCCGCAGGATCAACATCCCACGCGAGCGGGATGACCGGCGCCCGCGCAGCTTGATCGGCTGCGACGGCAGCACGCAATTCACGGCCACCCTTGGCCACGGTGCGGAGCGCACTTTCCAGCAACACGCGCATTCCGAGCACGCGTTGGTCGTACGGCTTCAGAGAATGATTCTCGACCAGCACCGTCGGCAGATGCCCGACATCACCGTAGCCAGTCGAGAAACGCGGGTCCGCGTTCCACCCGCGGATGCCTTTGGTGAGATCAAATTCATCGACCCGGTTCGCCACATCGGTCGTGCCGGGAATGTGGCCCATCGCGGTAAGATCAATCGTGAGAGCGGGCGTCAGCATCTTCTCGAGCCACGCGGTAATCGCCGGCGAATGCCCACCTGCGCCATTCGATCCCCACGTGACATCGTACTGATAATCCGCGCCATCGGTGACATGCAGATCGAAGTAGAGATCCGGCTGCCACTCATCGAGCAGGCGGAGCATCGCGTGCATCTCAGGCGCGTCGGCCTTCGCGTAATCGCGATTAAGATTCAAATTCTGTGACGTCGTTCGCCAGCCCATTACTTCTGGGCCGCGTTGATTCACGCGGCCGAAGCGCGAGGTCCGCTCGTGGCCATCAACGTTGAAGATTGGGACGAAGAGGAAATTCGCGCCGTCGAGCAGTTCGCGTGTTGTGCCGCGCACCGTCATGTCGCGGAGCAACATCAGGCCAGCATCTTTCCCATCGATCTCACCCGCATGAATGCCTGCCTGCGCGAGCACAGTCGGCTTCCCGTTGGCGCGCAGCTCGTCGGCCGACGTTGCTTTCTCCTTCGCCGCCACGATCAACCAGATGTCGCGGCCTTCAGGCGACTTTCCGATCGAGAGCATGTGCAGCTGCGGCGCCGCGGCGACGAGCTTACGCAACCAGGCGACGGTCTCGTCGTATGAAGGCGTCGTGCGCAGATCGTCCGTTTCTGATGGCGTGATCCACGGATCGTTCTTCGGAGCCACGAGCTGCCGGCTCTTACCGTTCCACGGAGTAGCCGGCGGAAGAATCGGTTCACTCGCTGGCGCGCGACGGCGGCAACGTTCTGACGGGAGATGCGGTTGGCGACGGTTTCACCGGCATTATCGCTAATATCGCTCCGACTAACGAGACCGAGATCATCACTCTGTCTCTTCGGAAGAGCGCCCGGAGTCAATCGCCAGGAAAACTCCGCGACGACAAGCACGCAGGTTAAGTGCTAATTTTGCGGCATGTTCGTGATCTCCCGTAGTTCATCTCTTCTCCTCGCGGGCATAGTAGCCTTCGCCTCCATCAACGTGCGCGCGCAGGAAGCTCCGCCGAAAACACAAAGCGAAATCCCGCCGCAGCCGCCGAGCGCACCTCCGCTGACTGAAGTGTTGTTCAAGAATCTAAAGGCGCGATCGATCGGCCCGGCGATCATGGGCGGTCGCGTCTCCGACATCGCGATCGATCCGCGAAATCCGTTTGTGTTCTACGTCGGCCTCGCGACTGGCGGCCTCTTCAAGACCGGCGACAACGGCACAACGTTCGACCCGATCTTCGATAAGGAGTCTGCGCTGTCGATCGGCGCCGTGGCGGTCGCGCCGTCTGACGCCGATGTCGTTTGGGTGGGAACCGGCGAGGCGAACGATCGCAATTCGTCAGAATGGGGTAACGGCGTTTACCGTTCCACCGATGGCGGCGGCACATGGCAGAACGTCGGCTTAAAGGACAGCCGCGCGATCGGTCGGATCATCGTGCATCCGAAGGATCCGAATGTCGCCTACGTCGCTGTCTCGGGGCATCTGTGGGTCGATGGAGGTGAGCGCGGTCTTTATAAGACCACCGACGCCGGCAAGACCTGGAATCTCGTGCTGCAAGCGCCCGCCCCGCATAACGCACGGACTGGCTGCATTGACGTCGTGTTTGACCCTTCGAATCCCGAGATCGTTTACGCGGCACTTTACGCGCGCCAGCGAACGCCGTGGGATTTCACCTACGGCGTGAATGCCACGAACGGCGACGATGTCGGGGGAATTTTCAAGAGCACGAACGGCGGTGCCGCGTGGAAGAAACTCGGCGCCGGCCTGCCGGGACAGACCGGCAGGATCGGCCTGAGCGTTTCAGCCGCGAAGCCGAACATCGTGATGGCTGTCGTGCAGAGCGATGAAGGCGGCGCAACGGACATCCGTGAGATTCATAGCCGAGGTGGCGGCGTTTACCGATCCGAAGACGGCGGTGAAAAATGGACGCGCATGACGGATCTCGATCCGCGGCCGTTCTACTTCAGCCAGATCCGAGTCGACCCCGCAAACGACCAGCGCGTTTACCTGCTCGGCTATGCGCTCCTCGTCTCGGACGACGGCGGGAAAAGTTTCCGCGAAGACTATTCTGAAAAACTACATCCGGACTGCCACGCGCTCGCCATCCAAGCCGGCACTGTGCCCGCGCCGAAGCCGCCGAAACCCGAAGACAAGGACAAGCCGCAGAAGCCATCAGTCTGCCAGCGCGTGCTGGTCGGGAATGACGGCGGCGTTTATCAGACGCACAACGGCGCCAAAACCTGGGAGCATCTCAATCGCATCGCCGCCGGCGAGTTCTACCGTATCTCACTCGACGATTCGCAGCCGTTCTACCGCATCGCTGGCGGTCTGCAGGATAACTCTAACTTCGCGGGCCCGAGCGGCGTCTTGAGCAAGGACGGCATCATGAACTCCGATTGGACGAATCTCGGCGGCGGCGACGGATTCTACGTCCAGTTCGATCCCGCAGACCGCGACACCTACTACGCGGAAAGCCAGGGCGGCGAGATTCACCGCATTAACCTGCGCACCGGCGAAAAACGGAATTTGCGTCCCGAGCCGCCGGAGGGCCAACCTCGTTACCGCTTCCATTGGAATTCTCCGCTGCTGATGAGCCGTCATAAACCGGGCGTCATTTATCTCGCCGGCAATCGCGTTTTCCGGCTCACGGATCGCGGCGAGAAATACACGCCGATCAGCCCTGACCTCACGCGCAACGATCCGGAAAAGACGAACGCGACGGGTAGCGGGGCGGAGAACTTCGGCGTTATTTTCTCGCTTGCCGAGTCGCCTCTCCGTCCCGGTGTTCTCTGGGCGGGAACGGACGACGGGCGTCTCTGGGTTACGGAGAACGACGGAGCGAAGTGGAATGAGCTTACGCAGAATCTGCCGGAGAATCTGCGTGGCCAATGGGTCGTGCGGATCGAAGCAAGCGCGCAGGATCCGAAGGTCGCTTATGTCGTGCTAAATGCGTATCGGAGCGGCAACGATGCGCCGATGATCGTGCGCACCGCGGATGGTGGCGCGACTTGGCAAAGTGTTGTCGGCGATCTTCCTGCGACCGCGCCGGTGGAGGTGATTCGTGAAGATCCGATGAACCCGCGCCTACTCTACGCGGGCACGCACTTCGGCTTGTTCGCTTCTTTCGACGCGGGCACGAAGTGGATCCGCGTTGCCGACGTTCCCGCGATGCGCGTCGACGACATCCAGATTCACCCGCGCACGACTGATCTGGTCATCGCAACGCACGGCCGCAGCATCGCCATCCTCGATGACACACGCGCGTTTCGCGAGCTCACGCCGGACGTCGCTGCACAACCGGCGCACCTCTTCACGGTAGCACCGGTGAATGGCGCTTATCTGCTCCCCGGCTGGGTCGAGTGGGCGGGCAAAGGCCAGTTCCGCGGCGCGAACCCACCGGAAGGTGCGATCTTCAACGTCTGGGTGAAGGAGTTCACGGGCGATGAAGTGAAAATTGCGATCAGCAACGCGGCCGGCACGCCGGTCGCGAATCTGAAGTCACCTGCGACACAAGGCGTCACGCGGTTAAACTGGAACCTGCTGCCGACAAAGGACGTCCTGACGGAATACGGCGGCGTTGATCCTAAGATGCTGCTACCGAGCGGTGACTACACGGCGGAGCTCACGTTCGGGAAGACGAAGCAGAAGCAGACTTTTCATGTCGCCGTCGCGGAAGGAATCAGGACCCGCTGACGTGTCTCCTGGCCCTGCTCTGCTCGGTTCAACTCGGCCGAGCGCAGGCTGCTAGCCTGCTCATTTTGGCAGCTTGCCAAAATGTCAGGGTTGCGCGTGCAGTCCTTCCGCGCGCCGAGGTGTCGTCGGCAGGCTGGCAGCCTGTGCTCCCCGGAACAAACAAAAAAGCCGCGCCATTTCGGGCGCGGCTTTGTCTGAAATCGTCAGCGTTAGCTCGCGCTGGCCGTCGCGTTGCCTTGCGGCTCCTCGACGTGGAACGTTAGCTTGTCGCCTGCCAGCGTAGTGTGCACCACGTCGCCTGCTTTGACGTTCCCGCGCAGCAGCTCCTCAGCGAACGGATCTTCGAGATATCGCTCAACCGCGCGACGCATTGGGCGCGCGCCGTATTGCGGATCGTAGCCCTTCTCAATCAGGAACTCCTTCGCCGCTTGATCCAGCTGGATCTGGACATCCTTGTCCTTGATCCGCGCGAACACCTTCGCGACTTCCAGGTCGATGATCTGCAACAGATCGGCTTTGCTGAGCTGGTGAAACACGATGATGTCGTCGAGACGGTTGATGAACTCGGGCTTGAAAGCTTTACGAGCTTCTTCCATGAGTCGGTCGCGCATCGTGTCGTATTCGTGCTCGCCGATCGGTTTCGTTGCGTTGAACCCCATCGTCATCTGACGCTTCAAGGTCTCGGCTCCGACGTTCGAAGTCATGATGATAATCGTGTTCCGGAAATCGATCTTCCGGCCTAACGAATCGGTCACCTTCCCCTCCTCCAGGATTTGCAGGAGCAGGTGCATCACGTCTGGGTGCGCCTTCTCGATTTCGTCAAAAAGAACGACGGAGTAAGGACGACGGCGCACTGCTTCGGAAAGCTGCCCGCCCTCTTCATAGCCAACGTATCCCGGAGGCGATCCGATCAGGCGCGAGGCGGTGAACTTCTCCATGTACTCAGACATGTCGATCTGGATCAGTGCATCGCGATCGCCGAACATGAACTCCGCCAGGCTTTGCGCCAGGAACGTTTTACCGACACCCGTCGGCCCGAGGAAAATGAACGAACCGATTGGCCGGCGGGGATCTTTCAGATCCGCGCGACTGCGGCGAAGCGCCTTCGAAATCGCAACGACCGCTTCGTCCTGTCCGATCACTTTGCCCTTCAACTCACCTTCCATCGCGAGAAGCTTGGCGGTTTCCTTTTGCTCCATTTTCTGGAGCGGCACGCCTGTCATCTTCGAGATGATGCTCATCATGTCGTCAGCCGACACGAGGACTTCCTTCTCCTCACGCTCTTCACGCCAGTGGGCGAGGATGCCCTCGAGCTTGTCTTTGGTCTGCTTCTCTTTGTCCCGCAGTGACGCGGCCTTCTCGAAGTCCTGCGCCTTGATCGCGGCTTCCTTCTCGATACGGATTTCTTCGATCTCGCGCTCGATTTCCTTCACGTCCGGCGGACGCGTCATCGCGTTGATCCGCGCGCGTGCACCGGCTTCGTCCATGACGTCGATCGCCTTGTCCGGCAGGAAACGACCGGTGATGTAACGCTCGGAAAGCTTCACCGCTAACTCCAGCGACTCGTCGGTGAGCTTCGCCTTGTGGTGCGCTTCGTACTTCGGACGCAGGCCCTTTAGAATCAGGATCGCTTCGTCGACCGTCGGCGCTTCAACGCGGACAGTCTGGAAACGACGCTCCAACGCCGCGTCCTTCTCGATGTACTTGCGATATTCGTTCAGCGTTGTTGCACCGACGCACTGCAGCTCACCGCGGCTCAACGCCGGCTTGATGATGTTCGACGCGTCCATCGCGCCCTCCGCCGATCCGGCACCAACGATCGTGTGCAGCTCGTCGATGAACAGGATGACATTTTTCGAGCGACGAATTTCATCCATCACCGCTTTGATGCGCTCTTCGAACTGGCCGCGGTATTTCGTGCCGGCAACCATCAGCGCGAGGTCGAGCGTGATGACCTTCTTGTCGCGCAACAGCTCAGGGACGTTGCCGCTCGCGATCTCCTGCGCGAGACCTTCAGCGATCGCTGTCTTACCGACACCAGCTTCACCGAGAAGCACGGGATTGTTCTTCGTGCGGCGGCAGAGAACCTGAATCACCCGCTCGATTTCGTTCACGCGGCCAATGACGGGATCGAGTTCGCCCTTCTTCGCGAGCTCCGTCAGGTCGCGCCCGAATGCACGCAACGCCGGCGTCTTGACATCCTTTTTCGACGAGCCCTCGGCACTCGCTCCCTGCTCCTGCTCGGATTCTGGCGGAGTGAAGTTGGGGTCGAGCTCCTTGAGGATCTCGTTGCGAGTGCGCTCGATGTCGACTTCAAGGCTCTTTAGCACGCGAGCAGCTACGCCTTCCCCCTCGCGCAACAGGCCTAGGAGAATGTGTTCCGTGCCGACGTAAGAATGATTCAGCGCCTTCGCTTCTTTCCCCGCCAGCGCGAGGACCTTCTTGACACGCGGGGTATAAGGAATGTTTCCGACCATCTTCGTTTCCGGGCCGGAGCCGACCTGTTTTTCGACCTCCATTCGCACGGTCTCGAGGTCCATGCCCATCTTCTGGAGTACGTTCACGGCGACACCTTGTCCGAGCTTGATCAGCCCGAGCAAAAGGTGCTCAGTCCCGACGTAATTATGATTGAAGCGATCCGCTTCTTTCCGAGCGAGCGCCAGAACCTGCTGGGCCCGCGGCGTAAAATTATTCATTGTTGGAAGGCTCGGAGGCCGAGCCACTGCCCGTTGCCTCCCGCGCCACTTTACTAATATCAGGTTTGGGGAACACTCGCAAACGGTCGCGGATGATTTGGGCCCGCAACTCGTCACGTTCTTCCGCGTTGAGTTTCTGCTGCGACCCCTTCTGAAGGTGCGCCGGCTGGGTATCGATAAATAGCTCGTCGATCGGCAGGCGACGGTCCTCGGGAAACGCGCCGAGGTCGACGCCGAGCTTGATGATCGAGAGCAAGTTCAACGCTTCTTTCGAGGTCATCGCATGCGCGAAAGTCAGCACGCCGTAAGAGCGTCCGATTTGATCCCAAAGCGTGTTCGATTTCTTCTGGATCAACATCTGCCGCGCGTCGTGTTCCTTCTCGATGATCGTCTCGATCACCTTGCTCAGGCGCGCGATGATCTCCTCTTCTTTTTCGCCAAGCGTCGTTTGATTTGAGATCTGGAACAGGTTGCCCATCGCCTCCGTGCCTTCGCCATAAAGACCGCGAACGGCTAGACCGATCTTGTTCACGGCCTGGATGACCTGATTGATCATCTCGCTCAATACCAGCCCGGGCAGGTGCAGCATCGCTGACGCACGCATCCCAGTTCCGACATTCGTCGGGCAAGCCGTCAGATAACCGAGCCGCCCGTCGTAAGCGAAATCGAGCTTCTCTTCGAGCGTGCTGTCTACCTTGTCGACGAGCTTGAACGCATTCTTCAGTTGTAACCCAGAGCGAATCGACTGCATGCGCAGGTGATCCTCTTCATTAACCATGATGCTGAGCGTCTGCCGGCGGTTCATAACCACTGCGCTGCCGACGCTCTTCGCCGCGTGTTCGCGGCTGATGAGGTGGCGCTCGACGAGCACCTGCTTTTCGAGCGCGGACAGATCCTGCAGCAGCTCAGAGAAGGAATCCTGCATCTCCGGCAGCTCTTCGACCCGCGGCTTGATCAGATCGAGAACTTGCGTCCGCTCGAGCTTCTTCGCCCACCCCGGAAACGGCCGGTGACGAAGGTTGCGCGCAAGCCGCACCCGACTGCTCACCACGATGTGGTGATGCGGACCTTCGCCGCGGAGCCACTCTCCGCCGCTCGCCATAACATTTGCGAATTTCATCCGTGGTTGGTCAACTCCGCTTCGAGCTGTTTGATCTGGTCCCGCAGGGAAGCGGCGCTCTCATAGTTCTCTTCGGCGACGGCCTTCCGGAGGCTTTCAGTTAATGTGCGCATGCGATCGCTTCGCTCGATCTCGCGATGCGCGCGCTGCGGTAATTTGCCGACATGTTCGGTGCCTTTGTGCATCGCCTTCAGCAACGAGCCCAAGCCTTCCGAGAAGGTTAGGTAGCACGCGCTGCAACCCAGCCGGCCGGTCTTCTTGAAATCCGCTTGAGTGAACCCGCAAACGCCGCATTTCTCCGTCGGCGTACCTTTTTCGATCTCCTCGGCCGCACCGATCCCCAGCAGCAGGTCAGCAAGCGCGAACCCCGTCGGATCCTGGACACCTTTCTCCTTCGAGCAACCGTCGCAGAGATTTACCTTCTGCATCTTGCCCTCAAGGATTTGCGTCAGGAAAACCGTCGCGTCATTGCATTTGCAAACGTCACACAACATCTCGGTAAGTTAGACCAATTTGGGCCGACGAACATTCAGTTCCGGCATTCTTTCAGCACCTTTTACGCCGGTGCGCTGTCGACCGACGATCAAGAATAGATCGGAGTGCCGCCTTCGCGAACCATCTCGCGGAAACGAGCGATCATACGCGTGGTGATCGGGCCCGCCTTGCCAGTCCCGACCACGCGACCGTCAGCCTTGACCACCGGGATCACCTCTGCAGCTGTGCCGGTAAGAAGGCACTCGTCGGCGACAAATACATCGTGACGGCTGATATCAGTTTCGGTGATCCGAATGCCAAGCTCTGCCGCGATTTCGAACACCACCGCACGCGTGATTCCGCGAAGCGCACCAGCCGAGATCGGCGGTGTAAAAATCTGACCCTTTTTGACGATGAACACGTTATCCGCAGTGCATTCCGCGATGTTGCCCGCATCGTTCAACATCAACGCTTCGTCAGCGCCCGCGAGGTTCGCCTCGATCCGCGCCATCACGTTGTTCAGGTAGTTCAGCGACTTCACCGCTGGGTTGAGTGTCGCTGGGCCGGACCGCCGCGTCGCGCAGGTCACGATGGATAAGCCGTTGCGATAAGCTTCTTCCGGATAGAGGGCGATGCTGGTCGCAATGATGATGATGCTGGGCCGTTTACATCCGACCGGATTCAGCCCGAGGTTACCGACTCCACGGGTGACGATCTGTCGGATGTAGCCGTCGCGAAGGCCATTTTTGCGAATGGTTTCAAGCAGCGCCTCGGTCATCTCCTGCTTGCTGACGGGAATCTCGAGACAGATCGAGCGGGCGGAATCCCACAGACGGTCGTGGTGTTCTTCCAGACGGAAGACGCGCCCATTGTAGAAACGAATGCCTTCGAAAATTCCGTCACCATACAGCAAGCCGTGATCGAAGACTGAGACCTTCGCCTGGGACTGCGGAACGTATTCGCCGTCGAGGTAAATTGTGAGCTCTTTCGCCGGGATTACCGAACCACTATTGGCCGTTTCGTCGGCCGGTTTTACGACGGCGTTTAGCGAAGGTTCGTCCTTCGCTTTTTCCATCACCAAGGTGTCAGCGTCAGTCGTTTTCGTGGGCACAAAAAAGTTTCGGTTGTCTCAAAGCCAATTCAAGCAGCAAATCCGCGCCGGCCGCGTGATCCCAGAGCTACGCGAGCAACCCGTCAGTTATCCGCAGCTCGCGATCACCGCGCACCGCAAGGCGGTTGTCATGCGTCACAACTAGCAACGTCTTCTTTCGATCGCGCGCCAACCCGAGCAGCAGGTCGATGATGGTGTCGCCCGTTTTCGAATCGAGATTCCCGGTCGGCTCATCCGCGAAAATGATATCGGGATCGTTCGTCAGCGCGCGCGCGATCGCGACACGCTGCTGTTCGCCACCTGACAGTTCCGCCGGCAAGTGATGCATGCGTTGAGCCAGACCGACATCTCGCAAGCTCGCCTCGGCCGACTCGCGATTAGGTCGGCCGCCGATCATTCCAGGGAGCGTCACATTCTCCAATGCGGTGAGCTCGGGCAGGAGGAAGTATCCTTGGAAGACGAAGCCCATCTTCTCGTTCCGCAGTTTCGCCTGTGAGCCGGCGCTGCCGTGATAAAGCTTCCGTCCTTCGAATTCCACGCTTCCCGATTCCGGCCGCTCCAACCCGGCGAGCGTGTAAAGCAGCGTCGTCTTGCCGGCTCCCGAAGCGCCCACCAGAAAGACAGCCTCGCCATGCTGCACCGCGAGCGACACGCCGCGGAGCACGTCGATCTTACGCGAGCCGATCTTGAAAGAACGGCGCAAATCGGTTGCTACGAGCTGCGGTTGACTCATCGGGCGTCAGCATCGCCAGATCAGCCGCTGGCGCAATGACCACTCGTTCCAGCGAAGAGCCGCATGCAGAAGAAACCCTGCATGCGGCTTACGTGCCGAAAATAGGACGATCGATTATTGGTAGCCTAACGACTCAAGCGTCGGCTGGTCCACCATTCCCGTCGTGGCGAGACCATTCTCGCGCTGATAACGCAGCAGCGCCGCGCGCGTCTGCGGCCCATACGTGCCGTCGATCGCACCGTAGTAGTAACCGCGACGCGCGAGCTCAGCCTGCACGTCGGCCATCACCTGTCCGGGCTCCTGATCGTTGTAGCCGTAGATTGGAGCGTCGTATGCATACGTGCTGTAGTAAGAGTCGTAGCCGTACGCGGGATACCAGAAGCCCGAGTTCCAGTAGTAATAACCGCCGCCGAAGAGCGCGAAGCGATTATAGCGGTTCCGCCACCAACTCCGATCGTGGCGTTCATGATAACGCTGATGTTCCTGCTGGAAGTTCGGATCGCCTTCGTGACGGTCGTGAAACCCGCGATGACCACCGCGTCTCCCTGGGGCCGTGCCAAAACTGCCTTCAGTGCCAGTGCTGCCGGTGCGATTACGCCGATCTTGCTCAATCGCCTCTCGCGTAGCGGGGTCGGTCGTCGGAGTGTTCACCACTGAAGTGTTGTTGCCGGTGCGGTCTCCACGATTTTGCCAGCCGGGTCGCGTGGCCCCACCGTTACGCCAGTCACGCGCCGCCGTCGTCGTCGCTGTCGTGTCCGTCGGAACCGTTGCGGTACCGTTGCCGTTCAGTGTCGCTGTCGGCGCGGGTGGTTGATAATTGCGCCTTGGTGTCTGCACGCGCGCACCGTTTGGATTGAATCGTTGTCCGCCAAAGCGAGGCCCCGCTGCATTAAAGTTCGGCCTCGGAAAAGCACGTTGCTGCGGCTGTTGTCCGCGGAAATTTGCTTGCTGAGAACGAGCAGCCTGTCGTTGCATCTGCGGCGGCGGCGCGGACCGCCGGGCGGCCTGACCGCCCGTGGGAGCATTATGCGGCGCGACTTGAGCAGGCCGCTCCTCATCCTGCGCGGCGGCAAATTGAGCGACTGCGAAGCTCGTCGCGATAAGGGTAAGTGCGATGCGTTTCATAAGCTTGCGAAGATAAGACCGCGAACGGGTCGGCGGCTATTCAACAGCGTGACCGGATGGAAGTTGCGCTGCCTGCGATGGTGCCGCGACGGCAGCGTTCTGGCGCATCGCTTCGAATAGCACAATGCTCACCGCAGTGGCGAGATTAAGGCTGCGCGTCCCCAGCATCGGGATGGTTAGCAAACGATCACGATTCAGCGCCAGCAACGGTTCGGGTAAACCTTTCGTCTCTCGGCCGAACACAAGAAAGTCACCGGGACGGAATAACTCGTCGTAGTACGCGCGGGACGTCTTCGTCGTGAGAAAGAACATCCGCGTGGCGATCTGCTGCGACTGGACGAGCGCCGCGAAGGAAGGCCAAAGCTGAACGTCTACTTCCTTCCAGTAATCGAGCCCCGCGCGCTGCAGTTGCCGATCGTCGGTGTTGAACCCGAGCGGTTCGATCAGGTGCAAGCGGGAACCGGTGGCAAGGCAAAGCCGCCCGATGTTCCCGGTATTCGGCGGGATCTCCGGCTCGACGAGGACGATGTTGAACATCCCCTCTGCGCTCGCGTCCTACTTCTGAATTTTCGCGGCGACGATCTTCTCGAGTTTCACGATATCCGCGGCGAATTTCCGAATTCCTTCAGCTGTCTTTTCGGTGGCCATCGCATCGTCGTTCATCCACCAGCGGAATGTCTTCTCGTCGGTGCCAACGCGCGGCACCTCCTGCGTTTTCGCCTTCTCCGGATCGAGCTTTCGTTCCACCGTCTCGGTGGAAGCAGCCAGCTTCGCTAGCAGATCAGGGCTTATCGTGAGCAAATCGCAGCCCGCCAGCTCCGTGATCTCACCGACGTTGCGGAAGCTCGCGCCCATCACTTCAGTCGTGTAGCCGTACTTTTTGAAGTACGTGTAGATCTCCTTCACCGACAGAACGCCTGGATCTTCGGCGCCAACGTAGTCGCGCTTATTCGCGGCCTTGTGCCAGTCGTAGATCCGGCCGACGAACGGCGAAATTAGCTGCACCTTCGCCTCCGCGCAGCGTGCTGCCTGCGCGAGCGAAAACAGCAGTGTCAGATTGCATTTGATGCCGTCGCGTTGCAGCTGCTCGGCCGCATTGATGCCTTCCCACGTGGAGGCGATTTTGATCAGCACACGTTCACGCCCGATCCCACGATCTTCGTAAAGCCGAATCAGCTGTCGCGCTTTCTTGATCGTGCCATCGGTGTCGAATGACAGCCGAGCGTCCGTTTCGGTGGAGACGCGTCCAGGCACGATCTTCAAGATCTCTGTCCCGAACTGCACCAGGAGATGGTCGATTGCGTCTTCGATTTGTGCGGGCCCGGTTAACCCAGAGTTCTTACGATCTGCCAGCACTTCATCGAGTAAGTGCGCGTAGTTTTCTTTCTGCGCCGCAGCGAAGATCAGACTGGGATTCGTCGTCGCATCCTGCGGCTTGAATTCCTTGATCGTCTCGAAATCGCCGGTATCAGCGACCACTTTCGTAAACTTCTTCAGCTGCTCGAGCTGGTTCAATTTCGTGCCAGTTTGCTGCTGCTCGGCGACGGCGGATGTGCTCATAAGTTCTCCTGTTCGACGAAGCGCCTGCTCCGTTGACTCAGAGGGTACGCGCGGCGTTTCCGATAACAATCCGAAACTCTGCCCCGCCTGACGAGCAGATCTCCGTGCAACAACGTCGGCCGATGTGTAAACGGAGACGCGCAATGGAACACAACGACTGCGGCGTCATCGTCCTGGCTGATGCGCCAGGGGCCCTGACGGAGCTTTGCGGTATGTCGATACTGGAGCGCTTGCTTCGCACCCTGCAGCGGCTCGATGTCGGCAGCGTCACCGTTGTCTCCGAAACGCCTGATGTAATTCGCGCCGCGATCGAGCGGCCTTCCTGGGCGCGTGCGGAACTGTCGGTTATCGTGCGTGATAGCTTGGCTCCGGTGCATCGGCGCGCTCTTGTTGTGTCAGCTGCGTACTACGACGCGCGGCTGCTTGCCGCACTGCTGAACCAGCAAACAACCACGCTCCTCGGGGATCATGGCGCCCACTGCGGAGCGGCGTTGATCGATCCGAGTTGGTCACTCGCGCGGCCCGAATCTCTCTTCCACGAACTGTCGATTGCGGCGAAGGGCCGTCAAATCCAGACGCTCGAGCTGGCTTCGCTGCCTGCTTACATCACCAGCATGCGGCGCTCGATCCCGCCGCTCTACTTCCCGCCGCCAACAACATCAAGCGCGCTCGCCGTAGCGGAACGGCACGTCCTCGATGCGGCGCAAAACGGCACCCTCGACCTGCCAGCGCTTGTTCATGCGCCGATCGAAACCTGTATCATCCGTCGTCTCTGCTGGACGTCGGTGACGCCGAACCAAATCACTCTCTTCACTGCGGCCGTGTCTGCGCTCGTCGTTCTGCTGTTTGTTTCGGGTCAACTGGTTGCGGGAACCGTGCTCGCTTTCGTTGTTGGCGTACTCGACGGCCTGGATGGAAAACAGGCGCGCGTTAAGGTCGAAACAACGCCACTTGGCCAACGCGAGCACGCACTCGATTACGTTCTCGAATTATCGTGGTGGACGGCGCTCGCATTTCACATCGGGAACGTCTGGCACTGGCTGCTTCTCCTAGTCGCCACGGATATCATCGATCGAATCGCGAAGAGCCAGGTGAAACAACTGACCGGCCGGAATCTCGATGACGTCGCGCCGTTCGACCGTTTCGTGCGGTTGGTCGGGGGACGCCGCAACATCTATATCTGGATGTTCGCTGCCGGCCTACTGCTGCGAGCTGCCGACAAGGCTTTCGTCGCGCTTTGCTGCTGGGGCGCCGTTACCGCGACCCTTCACGTCGCCCGCGCTTTGTGGATCAGTTCGCGACGAAGCGAACGCGCCGCGCATTAAAGATGGAACGCGTTTCGCGCGGGAAACAATTTCCTTCCCGACTACCTTCGCCGGATTCTCAACCAGCAACGAAGTGCTGACCGCGCAGTAAACTCCGCAGCCGACCTGGCACGGCTTTTTGCGGTAGTTCGCATACAGATCCTCGAGCGTGATGTCCATGATGTGCCGCTCGGTTTTCACCATGCTGCACTCCCAGAATTTTCCTTGCGCAGAAACGAAGAACAGCTTGTAGCCGGCCGTGCAGGTCCATTCCGTCGGTGTGCCATTCAGCAGGCTCAGCTGATAATCGAGAACCGCGGCGTTGGTATGGATTTTCTCGCCGTTTTTCTTCCGCTGAATCATCCACTCGATGAAGTTCTTCAACGCCGCCGGCGAGCCGCGTTGGACGCGATAAAAGCTGGTCGGATCCGCGTGCACGAGCCGCACTTCCGTCGGGATGCCGCGCGCCAGTCCTGTCTC
>JBHENE010000152.1:0-4516 GCA_046262215.1 Chthoniobacterales bacterium
CTCTGATGATAAAACAGCGATGCCGCGAAGTTCTTCCAGACCTCGTCGCGCACGCTCTGTCGGGAATGTTTCCGTGTCGCTTCCTCCAGCTCGGCGCGAAAGGCTTCGTCCGTTTTTGGCCGCCGCGCGAAACCGACGACAGACAATCCCAGGGGGAGCTCACCATCCGCCGCGATGTTGTACAACGCCGGGATTAATTTGCGGTGCGTCAGGTCTCCTGTCGCTCCGAAGATGACAACGGTGCACGGCTCCGGCAGCGTCCGGGTCGTGATTCCCTCGCGCAGGGGGTTCCCATCGGAAAGCGCCTTTTGTTCGGACATGTGACGATGCTACGACGGCAGCGGAAACTGCCGTGTCATCTCGCAAACGCGGCCACGGATATTCTCGAGTCTGGCGGCGTCTTCGCGTTTTTCGAGTGCTTCGGTGATCAAGTCGGCGATCTCCAGCATCTCTTCTTCTTTCATGCCGCGCGTGGTCACCGCGGGTGTGCCGACACGGATCCCGCCTGGCTTAAATGGAGAGCTCGTGTCGAACGGGATCGCATTCTTGTTCACCGTAATGCCCGCACGATCGAGACTCTCCTGCGCCACTTTACCGTTCAGGTCTTTCGGGCGGAGATCGACAAGCATGAGATGGTTTTCGGTCCCGCCGGACACGATCCGGTAGCCATGCTTCGACAGTCCGGCAGACAGCGCTTTCGCGTTTACGACGACCTGCCGCTGATATTCGCGGAAACCCGGTTGCAGCGCTTCGTGGAAGCAAACGGCTTTAGCAGCAATGACATGCATGAGCGGTCCGCCTTGGATTCCCGGGAAGACGGTGGCGTCGATCGCCTTTGCGTGTTCCGCACGACACATGATGATCCCGCCGCGCGGCCCCCGGAGACTTTTGTGCGTCGTCGTCGTGACAAAATGGGCATGCGCGATTGGGCTCGGATGTTGTCCACCCGCCACGAGTCCGGCGATGTGCGCCATGTCGACGAACAAGAGTGCGCCGACGGAATCGGCGGTCTGCCGCAGTCGGGGAAAATCGATCATGCGCGGATAGGCGGACGCGCCCGCCGTGATCATTGCCGGCCGGACTTCTTCGGCCTGTTGTTGCAACGCGTCGTAGTCGATCAGCTCGGTCTGCTCGCTGACACCGTACTGAGCAACAGTGTAGAACTTACCCGAGAAATTCGCCGGATGTCCGTGCGTGAGATGCCCGCCATGGGCGAGATTCATGGCCAGGATTTTATCGCCCGGTTTCAGAACCGAGAAGTAAACCGCCATGTTCGCCTGCGCGCCGCTGTGCGGCTGAACGTTCACATGCTCGGCGCCGAAAAGCTGCTTCGCGCGATCGATCGCGAGCTGCTCGACGACATCGACATTCTCGCAGCCACCATACCAGCGCTTGCCCGGGTAGCCCTCGGCGTATTTGTTCGTTAGGCAGCTCCCTTGGGCTTCCATGACCGCGCGGCTGGTGAAGTTCTCTGACGCGATCAGCTCGATGTTTTCTCGCTGCCGTTTCTCTTCTGCCTGGACGACCGCGAAGATCTCCGGGTCCGTATTGCGCAGCCCGCCGCCGGACGAAGAAAATGGGCCGGCTGTGGGCGATGAGATGTCTGCCATAGGATGGGATGAACCGGCGCCGCGTGAGCCGACAGGGGCCGCAACTGGGGATTGTTCTACGAACGCGAGCACGCTCGGTAAAGCGTTTTTAATCGTCTCTGCGCAGAGCTGATACACCTCGCGCCCGCAGCCGATCGGGTCGGGAACATCGCGCCAGACGGTCGTGCCCGGCTCCTCAAATTCGCGCAAGAGATACGCCTTCGCGGTGCCGTGCGGGAAGAGCATCTGAATGCTTTCGAGATGCGCACCAGTCATCGCGAAAATGTGTGTCGCTCGATCAACCAGCGACGCTGTTAGCGGCTGGCTGCGCAGGCCGCTAATGTCGACCCCTTCAGCGCGGAGAGCCTGCACCGCGTGGTAGCTTGGCACCTGACCGCGGGCGGCGTGCACACCCGCGGAAGCAACGGCGATATCCTTGCGACCCGCCAGCAGCTTGCAGAAGAGTCCTTCCGCCATCGGACTTCGACAGATGTTGCCTGTACAGACGAAGAGGACGTTTTTCACAGTCTTGCAAACGTGGATTACGTCCGCGCCGCCAAGCTAAAACTGAACGGTTTCAAGTCAATCGGAGCGACCGCCTAACGAGCTATCCTGCCTCTCTCCGATGTGAGCAAGGGTCGGCGCGACTATGTTTCGCGAGGCTGCGGAAAGAAGCTAAGCTCCGCGCGTGAAGAGGCGGTGGAAGCAACTGCGGTATCGGCTCGAATGGCTTGGGATGCTGCTCGCGCTCAAGCTTGTTCCGCTGCTCTCCCGCGATGCGTGCTACGAATTCGCCGGTCTGGCCGGCAGCCTCGCCGCGCGGTTCGACCATCGCGGCCGCCGTGTCGCGATCAGCAATCTTGAGGCTGCGTTCGGCGATCGATATTCGTCGGACGAACGCGAAGCGATCGCAGCGGAATCGTATCAACATTTTGCGCGCGCAATGCTCGATCTTTTCTGGAGTCCGCGGCTGAATGCGGAGACCTTCGCCGATTACATCGATTCCGAAAATATCGGCCGCGCGCAGGCTGACATCGCTCCCTCCGGCAGCTGCATTGTCGGCACCTTTCATTACAGCAATTTCGAGTGGCTCGGGCTAGCGTCCGCATGGCTCGGATTCCCATGCGACATCACGACGCAGGAGTTTAAGAATCCGCTCCTTGATGATCTCTTCAAAAAGCTGCGCGAACAGTCGGGGCATCGAGTTGTCGAGCGCGAAGGTGCAATCATCCGGCTCTATAAGACGCTCCGGAAGAAAGGTCGCGTCGCTTTGCTGGTGGACACAACGCTGCCCGCTCATCATCCGACCGTCGTGATCAATTGCTTCGGTCTCCAAACGATGGTCACGGTCGCGCACGCGTGGCTGCAGGATCGGACAGGGTTGCCGATCATCCCGGTGCACTGCGAGCCGCTGCCGCGTGGGCGTTACAAGATCGTGGCGCATCCAAAAGTGCAGCTTTCGGAAGGCGCGACCCATCAGGAGATCGCGCAAGCCTGCTGGGATTCGATGGAGCCAATGATTCGCGCGCATCCGGCGCCGTGGCTTTGGATGTACAAGCACTGGCGTTATCAACCGGCAGGTGAAAGCGGCTATCCCTTCTACGCGCAGGAATCGCCGGCCTTCGAACAAATCGCGGCGCGCCCGAACTATGCGAAGCTCGACCGCACCGCGCTCCCACAGCCCGGCAACAACGCGCCTAACGAATGACGAGCGGCTGGAAGAAACTGCGACATCGCGTCGAGTATATTGTCGTCCGCGCGATCGAAGCGCTGGTGCCGATGCTTCCGCGGCGCGCGTATCTGCTGCTCGCGGATCTCTGTGGTTCGCTCGCGTATTTTCTCCACGTCCCGGGGCGACAAGTAGCGATCCAAAATGTGGAGGCCGCTTTCGGCAGCGCGATGTCTCGTGCGGAGAAGCGGCGGGTCGTGCGACGTTCGTATCAATATTTCGCGCGCGCGATGGGCGACCTCTTTTGGGGGCGGCGTCTCACGGAAGATAATCTCGCCCAATTCATCGATGTCACCGCACTGACCGAGTTCATCGCGAGCGGCGGAGCAAAGCGGGGCGTGATTTTCGCCTGCCCCCATTACGGTGGCTTCGAGTGGATTCCGTTCGCGCTGGCGCTGAGCGGGATCCCGTCGACGGTCGTGACGCAAAGCTTCAAGAACCCGCTCTTAAACGGCATTTTCAATCGGCTACGCGAAGTCAGGGGAATTCAGACGATCCGACGCGAGCGAGCGATCCTTCGTCTCTACAAGGCGCTTGTCTCCGGAAGGAGCATCGCCCTCGCGGTTGATCTTACGGTTTCGGCGAAGCTTCCGAGTGTGCCGATTACCTGTTTCGGGTTGCAGACGTGCGTGACCTTCGCGCACGCGTGGCTGCACCGCCGAACCGGCGCGGTCATTTTGCCCGCGCATTGCGAGCCGCTCGCTGACGGGCGTTATCGTCTCGTGTTGCATCCCGTCATCGAGATCGCGCCAAACGCTACCGATCACGACATCGCGCAGGCCTGCTGGGATCGATTCGAGCCGATGCTGCGGCAGAAGCCCGCGCCGTGGTTGTGGATGTACAAGCACTGGCGGTATCGGCCAGCCGAAGCCGATCGCCGATATCCCGATTACGCGAACGAATCCCCGCATTTCCGCAAGTTGCTTGCGCGGAGCGAGAAGGAGAAGCTCGCGTCAGCTGAGTCTTGAACGTCTCACCGGTTGACAAGAAGGCGCCGATAGATTCTCCGTTAACGATGCGTATTCTCTCCCGATTGCTTCTGGCGGCTAGTTTGCCTGCGGCGGTGTTCCTGACCAGTTGCGAAACTTCACCGATGGCGAGCAGCGGTGGCGGCAATTACCATGTCGTCGCGCATCGTCCGCAGAACCCGAACAATGTTCGCGTAAAGGTCTCTCTCTCGAAGCAGAACGTCTATGTC
>JBHENE010000153.1:0-11700 GCA_046262215.1 Chthoniobacterales bacterium
CAAGATCGCATCGAACTCCTCGCGCGCCCAAGCCTCGACTGCTTCTTTGCCATCCGACGCGAGGACAAACGCATGGCCGAAGCTGTCGATGATCCCCGCAGCGACCGTGCGATTGACAGCGTTGTCATCGGCAATCAGGACGCGCAAGGTCTGCCCCGTCGGTGCGGCCAACTCCGGCGCGCTGCATTTCGCAAGCTGCGGCGAAGGGCCGGCGCAGCCGACCAGGATGTTGAAGTGGAACGCGCTGCCGCGACTGGGCGTGCTCTCGACCCAAATGCGACCGCCCATGAGTGCGACGAGTTGCGAGCAGATGGTGAGCCCGAGCCCCGTGCCGCCAAACTCGCGTGTCGTCGAGCTGTCGGATTGCGCAAAGGCGGCGAAGATCAGCTCCTGTTTTTCGGGAGGGATGCCGACGCCGGTATCGACCACGGAGAAACGCAGCTCGCAATCTTCGCCGCGCGTGTCGCCCGCTTCGACGCGCAGCGTAATCTCGCCGGCTTTGGTAAATTTAATCGCGTTGTCGACGAGATTGATCAGGACCTGCCGCAGTCGGAGTGAGTCACCCACGACGCGGCTTCCGACGGCCTCGCTGATTTGGAGATTCAACTGCAAACCCTTAACCCGCGCGCGGGTGCGCAGTGTCTGCGCGGTCTTGGTCAACATGTCGCGCAGATCGAACTCGATCTTCTCGAGCGTCAGCTTTCCAGCTTCGACCTTCGAGAGATCGAGCACGTCATTTACGATCGCGAGAAGCGAGTCGCCAGAGCTTTTCGCCATGTCGAGGTAATCGCGTTGGGTGCTGGAGAGTTCCGTCTCGAGCACGAGGTCGGCGAGTCCGATGATGCCGTTTAACGGTGTACGAATTTCGTGACTCATGTGCGCGAGGAACTCGGTTTTGGCGTGGTTCGCGCGCTCGGCGGCTTCCTTCGCGCCGAGTAACTCCTGGCGGCGCGAGGCGAGCATCGTGCTTGCTTCACTGAGCGCTGCTGACAACTGGCCGATCTCGTCGCGACCGAGCGGCAGATCTGTCAGCGGTTTCTCCTCATCCAGGCGTCTCGTGTTGGCAGCGAGCTTCTCGATGCGGCTGGCGACACCGTGCGTGAAAACCTGGACAGCGATAATGCCGATGACGACGCCCGCGGCAGCTGTCAAAGCCAGTGCCAGCGTCAGTGCGCGATCCATTGCCTCGGCGTCGGCCCGGCGATGCTGGAGAATAGCGGATTGCTGAGCGAAAATCGCGTCGAAGTCGCGGCGCAACGTGTCCATCGTCGCTTTCCCCTCGAGCAGGATTTCGCTGAGCCGCGGCGATAAGCCATGCGCTCGCTGTTCGTCAAGTGCTTCATCTTCCAGGGCGATCCGGCGATCGATCCCAGCGTGCAGATTCTGCATGATCACGGGAGCGCGTTCGCTTTCGGCGAGCGCCTGGTCGAGTGCATTGATCGCGCCGGGCAGGAGGGCAGTCGCCCGGTTTTTTGGCTCCAGGAATTCGTCGCGCCTGGTCAGCAGGTATCCGCGGAAGCCGGTTTCGCTGTCGACCACGAGCGTGAGCACCGCTTGCGCCTGCGCTTGGGCAGCCAGGGTTTGCCGGACATGCAGCTCCGCACGGTTGCCCATGCGGATCCCCACCGCAAAAAGAGCGGTTGCGCCAAGCATCGCCAGCACAGGAGCGGCGATGACGATCCAGCCTTTAAGCCTGAGCGAGAGATTGTTCCAGACGCTGGCGGCTTTTCGCTTCACTACGCCTCCAGATGCAATAAGCGTGCCGATGCTCGACCGAAGTCGGCGGCCGTCGCGGCGACTACGCGCCGTTGCCGGCGGTCGATCGAAGCGCCTTGTCCTGGGCCGAAGGGAATCTTTCTAAATGGACAGTTCGTTGCGGCAGCGGGATCTCGATGCCCGCTTCGCGCAGCGCCCCGCTGACCGCGATCGCGACATCGCTCTGCACGCGCAGCGCATGGTCCACGTCCTCGGTGGTGAAGGTGACCTCGAAGAGCAGCGCATCGGCGCCAAACTCCTTCAGGAACGCTGCCGGCTCCGGTTTTTCCGAAGTGCTCGGGTGCTCGCTCGCGGCTTTTGTGAGGAGCTCGATCACTTGCGCGGGGTCGCTGCCGTAAGCAACACGCACCGCGAAGGTGATGGCTTTGTGGCGACTGGAAACGGTGCGGTTACTGACCTTCTCGGAGATCAATTGCCCGTTCGGCACGATCAACTGCGTCTTGTCCGCGAGCATGATGATGCTCGCGCGAATGCCGATGCGCCTAACGACTCCGGTAGCGTTCCCGACTTCAATCACATCACCCACCTGCACCGGCCGCTCGAAGAGCAGGATCAGACCGGAGAAGAAGTTGTTGAAGATGTTTTGTAAACCGAAGCCGATGCCGACGCCGAACGCGCCCGCCAGGATCGCGAACTTCGTCATGTCCACGCCGACGGCGGCGAGCGCGGCGAAGAAGCCGACGAGCAGAATGATGTAATGGAGAACGGTCGAGACGGCGTAGGCCGAGCCGCGGGCGAGCTGGATGCGAGCGTAAACTTCTTCCTCGAGCATGAAGCGGAGGAATCTTGAAACGACCAGTGTGAGCCAGATGGTAAAGAGGAAGGCGAGAACGGCGCCTAACGAGATGTGGAGCGAACGCACGCCGAGGTCGGCGTTCAGAAACATGCTGACCCGCTCCGTGGCTGCGCCGCGCAAGGAGAACGCGCCGAGCGCGAGCAGGATCCAGCTAACGAATGCAGCCAGGACGACGATCTGCGCAATCCGGCGGCGGATCGTGACGCGATGCTGTTGCACGATCGCGAGAGAGGCGAGCGGTCGGATTTGCAACGCGAAGAAGCTGAGACCTTCCACGATCCCGGCGGCCGCGTAGAGGAGAATGGCGAGATAGGCGGTGCCGAGCGCGCCTGCGGCGAGGTAGTTCGCGAGCGCGACGTAGCCTAACGAGTTCGTCACCACGACGATGCCGAAGAGCACGACGCCAATCCGCGCGCCGGCGCGGGTGAGCTTGCGCGAAGTGGTGCTGCGTAGGTCCGACCGGCGGGTCGAGCGAATGAACCAAAGGAGAAAGATGCCGCCGCCGATTGTTTCGAGCAGTAGCATGATGCGCGAAAGGACTGGCAGCCCGGCGGCGAGTCCGCGGAGCTGCGCGAGGAAGTAGAAGACGACCAGCGCGTTGAGAATCGGGAAGAGATGACGGTCAACAAGCCGGCGCAGCAGGATGATGATCGGCACGAGCGCGATGGTCGCCAGCGTGACTAGGAAGAGCCGCGGTGCTTCTGGGAATATCGGCCGGCAGAACAGAAACGTGAGCACCATGGCAGTCGCGATTGGCAACTGCAGGACGCGGTTCGCGCCGGCGAGCGCCGGGTCTTCATCAGTCCAGCGGGCGGCTCGTTGTTTTACCTTTCGGAGGATGAAAGCAAGGGCTGCGAAGAGCAGCGCGAAGTAGATCAGCTGCGTCCAGCTCCGCTGGAGATATGCTCGCACTTGTCCCACCTGCGCACCGAACGAAGCCTGCCCTTCGTGGATCAATGCCTGAGGCGTGGCGGCGCGGAGTTCCGGGCTCCAGAGCGGCGGGCTGTCCTGCGCCCAGAGGCGATTCACCGCCGCGCTCTGCGCCATTCGCAGCGAGCGCACTGCGCCGGCCACACGCTGCGTTTGCTCCGCGACGCGAGTTTGGAGTGACAGGACGGAGCCACGGCGCTTCTCCAACGTCGCCTGCGTATCGCCGATCGCCTTGAGCACTCCATCGATGCGCTGCATCAACTCCGGCGGCGTGTCGTCGGAACGGGCGATTTCCGCGGTTGACCGCCAGGTAGTTCGCAGGTCAGGAAGCCGCGCAAGTTCGCGGTCAAGAAATGTCGCGCGCTCGGTGAGTTCGCGTGCCCACGCTGCGAGTTGCTCTGCGAGTTTTTGCCACTGCGCATCCAGGTCACGCAGCGTTTCCAGCGGAACACCGGGCGCGAGCATATGGTTCGTTTCATCGAGCCGTGTGTTGATTTCCTGAACAAGTGTCGCGAGGTCCCGCCCGATGTCTGCGGCGCTGTGATTCGCAGCGACTTCAGTCTGCGTCTGGTTCAGGCGATCGGATGCTGCATCCGCAGCGGCGACAACATCCGCGAGGGGCACCGGTGTGGGCACGACTGAAGCTGACGGCGACGGTGGTGGCGATGGCGCTGCAGTCGCAGCCGCTGGCTGCGCGGCCCAGAGCGGCATGATCGCGGCGAGCAGGCAGAAGAGGCTCGCGAGCAGGAACCGCGCGGCTGGTTGTGTGTGGTTGCCTGAATTCGTCACAAAAGACATACGCATGCCGCTGCGCCGGCCAGCGGTTTCCCGGCCGGATTCGTGCGGCTGCTGCGCGCGGCACGCGCGTCGTAGGAACGACGACGCTCGTTTATATTTAGGGGGAGCGATAGACCACGCTTCTCTGCACGAGTAAACGTAGAGGCATGAAGACGCTCGGCATGCTCGGCGGAACTGGCCCGGAATCGACAGTCGAATATTACCGTCGCCTCATCGCGGCTTACCAGAAGCGCGACCCGCAAGGCCGCGCGCCTTCGCTGATCATCAACAGCATCGATAACAAGAAGCTGATCGCGGCGTTCACGGCTAACCAGCTGGACGTGGCGGCGGATTACCTGGTCGCGGAACTCGATCGGCTTGCGGCCGCCGGCGCAGACTTCGCCCTGATGTCAGCGAACACGCCGCACATTGTATTCGACCAGGTGCAGCAACGTGTGCGGATCCCGTTGCTCAGCATCGTCGACGCTACCGCTGACGCCGCCGTTGCAGCAGGCGTCCAGAAGCCGGCGCTTTTCGGGACGCGGTTCACGATGCAGGCGGCGTTGTTTCCCGAATGCTTTGCCCGGCGCGGCATGGCGCTGGTGGTGCCGAATGACGGCGAGCAGCAGTTCATCCACGCGAAATACATGGGCGAACTTTTCGTCGGCACGATCCTCGACGAGACGCGGGCGGCGCTAACCGAAATCGTAGAAGCGATGAAGGCGCGCGATGCGATCGACGCGCTGATCCTCGGCGGAACCGAGCTATCGCTGATCTTCCGGGAGCCGACGGTTGCCGGGTTGCCGGTGCTGGATACGACGCAAATTCACGTCGATGCAGCAGTGGAGAGGATGCTGCGCGACTGAATCAGCTCGGAATTCGGCGGCGGCGAGATCGCATGCCAGGTTGCTTGGAAATTTTCAGCCGCGGGTTGCCGCGATGAGTGGCAGCAAACAAAAAAAGCGCCGCCTGCAAAGGTGGTAGACGGCGCTTCCAGGAACAGGAAACTACTTACACTGTTGGCATTGGGATCAGCCAACACATCAAAATGGTCAGGACCACGGTGAACGCAAGCATGAGTGTGATTCGGTTCATATTTTATTTCTGCAGCGGCCGTTACGTACGGCGATTTGTTGATATTTATAGTATTTCTCACAAATGAGTCTCAGGCGTCAATAAATATCGCGTGCCAACCGACCGGCTTCTTTGCACCGAGCCCGCCATCACCAAGGAATCTCCCGGCGCTCTTTGAAGAACTTGCCGGTGAGTTCAGGAGGCGCTTCCGTCGCGAGCCAGACAACTCCGGACGCGCCTTCGCCGACTGAAAGCCGCGCGTTTTTCCCGCCCATATCCGTGCGGACCCAGCCGGGACAAACGCTGTTCACTGCGAACTCCGGGAGCGCGGCGGCAAGTTGCGCGGTGACCCCGTTTAAAGCCGTTTTCGAGACGCAGTAGGCCGGCGCCCAGCCATCCGCTCCGCCGTCAAGTTGGCCGCCGCTGCTCGACACATTGACGATCCGTGGCGCGCTGCTTTTCCGCAGCAGTGGGAGGAACGCTTGCGAGACGAGCCACGGCCCGAGGGTGTTGGTGCGCAGCGTGGTCTCGAAGATGTCCGAGGTGATCGCGAGTGCGCGCTTGTCCGCGTCGCGCATCATGCCCGCATTGTTGACCAAGACGTCGAGCCGATCCGTCTGAACGTTCAACTCGTCGGCCGCGCGCTGGATGCTGGCACCGTCGGCGACGTCGAGTTGAACGAACGTGACGTGGCCGTCGGCGCTTAATTTCTCGGCAGCATCACGTCCTGAGTCGGCATTTCGCGCACCCAGAAAGACGCGGAAGTCCAAGCGCGCGAGCTGCCGCACAACTTCGAAGCCGATACCTTTGTTAGCTCCGGTAACGAGAGCGATCTTTTTGTTGTCCATGGCAAAAGGTTCGCGCTGCGGGAGAAGAAGGACGCAGCGGCGTCTAGGTGCGGCGGAAGATGCGGAGCAGCTGATGCGCGCGCGAGGGATCGGACGCGAACTCGAAGACCGAGAAGTCCGCGTCGAGGAATCGCGAATAACCAGGGATGTTGCGGGCAAACGGCTCCTCAAGGTTATGGAAGCCCATCGACCAATCGTCGAAATCGCGTCCATCGATCTCGCCCTGCAGAAGCACGGTCACATCGCGATGGCGCGGGTCACGCGCGATGCGCGAGTAGGTGTTGCACACTGCTTCCTCGGGGCCTTCGAGCAGCTGCATGAACGTGCGATTCTTGTAGAGCAGGATGCCGGTAATCCGATCGCGACTGTTATGTTCGCGGCTCACGCGGAGGAGTTCGAACAGCTCATCCTCGCGAAACGGCTGATTGGCGATGCTGACGTAGATCAACGAATACGGCTTCACGTTGTCACTACGAACTGGCGCCGAGCACAAGATGCGTCGGGGTACCAACGGCCGCGAAAAGACACGTCTGCGCGACTGTTTTCGCCATTTCGCCGTTTGCCGCCGCGGAGCCGGGGCGGGTAATGCTACATCCCGGCGGGATGTCGCGCGACGTACCCGCCAGTATCGCGCAGGTCAGTGTGCCAGCGCGGCCCACTGTTGCCGCCGTTTCGAAAATCCGTGGTATCTAACCGCAGGCCGGCGATGACTGCGAAGGTGTGGCCGTTGCGCGAATAGATCGTGAACCAGCGGCCGCGACCGCGTTCACCGAAGCGCATCAGGTCGCTTGATGGAATCGGCGAGCCGATCACGCCGGCACCGTGCAGCGCAAACGAAACCGTGCCCGAGCAATCGTATCCGCGATCGTAAAACGAGCCGTGGCCGCCGCCCCAGGCGTAGGGTTTGTCGCGCAAAGTGTTCGCTGCCCAGATTGCGTTCTTCACGGCCTGCGGCGCATGCGACGGAGCATAGGCAATGCCGTTGCGCAGAACGGCCAGGCTGCCCTCGACCATCGGTTTAGAGCCGGCGCTCTTCCAGCCGGAGGAATCTTCGTCCCGGAGTTCGTCGCGGTCGCCTGCGGGCTCGAGATCGTCTTCGCTGCCAACCGGTTCGGCACGGGCGGGCGCGTTTACGCTCCTCGAATTCGGCACCACGTACGCCACCTGGATTGGTTCGTTGTATGAAGCTGGATCTGGCAATTTGGCGCGCCGCGGCGTGTAGATCGGTGCCTCAACTGGCGCGACTTCGTAGTCGCGCGAGGGACGTGGGGGCCGGACCGGGGGATTGCGCGCTGCGTGGAATGCAACGCGCGCTGGCGCAGTTGCCGCGTCGAAGGCGAGTCGCGCCGCATCATGCGCGATCGGCGCGGCGACAGCATGAACGGCTGAATGCAGGAGCGAGAACGGCTCGAGTGCGACCTGAAACGGAGTCGGATGATGCCGATGCCGCGTTCGCGCATCAGATGTGGCAGCCGATGCTATCAGGAGCGTCGCGACAACGATGATCGCGATCGGAACGGGGCGAACCGTCAACGCCGCCTCGCGACAGCGAAGCGTACGCGCGTCGCTGCGGACGCGCGAACGCGTCGATGCCATTTGCCCATTCCTCATCGGGAGGATGTATCAGCAGGAGCGGTGCCTAACCGCCGGCACATCCCGATTTGCCGAAGACTCTGCCGGGACAGAGGCGCACGTTTAATCGCGCAACTCGCCCAGCAAACGCGCCAGAGCTTCCACTGCTTCGGCCGCGTCAGTCCCGTGCGCTTCGAGCGTCGCTTTCGCGCCGCGCTCGAGATTAGCGCGCAGGATGTCGATCACGCTGGTGGCGGAGAACCGTTGATCGTTGATCACCAAGCTCACATCGGAGCGGAAGCTGCCGGCTTTCCGGACGAACTCGGCGGCCGGCCGTGCGTGCATCCCGAGTTCGTTCGAAATGATGATTTCGCGCGAGACCGTGACCGGTTCCCGCTTCGTACGCCACCTAAGCATCCTGGACTGCGGGCGGAATCTTATCTGCGACGAAGTGGTTCACTACGGGCACAACATAGCGCCAATCGAGTGAAGTTCACGCGGCGAACAGAGTCGACGAAACGGTTGCTACTCGTCGTCGGGATCGACCGGCTCGGCCGGCAGAACCATAGCGGGCGGTGGCTCGACGGGCGGACGACGAGAACGCCGGGCGCGGCCTCCGTCCGGCGGAGGAGGGGCGACGTAGCCGCGTTGATCTGAGGGAAGGCCGAAAATGAGGTCACCTTCTGGAGTCGTTCCGAGATAACGTGCGCGTTTGGATCCGCGCGGCGCCGCCGGTGCGTTTACGTCCACGTCGTCTGCTGGTTCAGCACGGCGAACTTCACTATTCCGGACGACTTTTCTGGAAGGCTTCGGCGTCGAGTTCGCGGCGGCCGGGGGTGTAGTGCTCCGAGCCTCGGCAGCCGGTGCTTTCTCACTTGGCGTAGTCTCGCGCATGACGGTGCGTGCACTCGACCCCGCATCCGACTCTGGCGGCGCGGACGAGAGGCTCGAACTTGATGACGCGTTCGCTTTCGCGGGCGACGCGCCATCGCTGCCCGCGATTGGTGCGCCCGATGGCTGATCGCCCGGTGCGCCCTGGCGAGCGTCGGTGTTGTTCGCGACCGCTGGCGCCGCAGCTTGCGTGTTATCGACAGCTGCCGGCGAACTCTCCGGTGCAACCGTTACGCCCGGGCCCGGCGGCTCAACCGAGACTAACGCCTGCTGCGGTTCGGCCGTAGGCGCAACAGAAGCCGCAGCCACTGCCGGCGTGGCTGTTGCGCGAGCAAGCTGTGTAGCAGCAGGAGAGACCGAAGCTGCTGGAGTGGCCGCCGTTGTTGTGACCGTATCGGTCGTTCCCGGAGTGGCGGCAACGGCGTCGGCTGATTTTTCAGGCACGCCAACGGGAACGCCAATCGGTTCCGTTGCAGTTGTCGGCGAGTGGCGAATGTACGGCAGCGCGAGGGCCACAATTCCAATCAACAGAAGAACAGCAGCCGCAAGAGCCAGCGGCTTCAGCAGCTGCATCGGCTTCGGCTCGGAATCGACGACGGTAACTGGAGCCGCAGCTGCGGCTACGGGCACGCCAAGCTTCTGCGCGACAGTTCCACGTCGCTCCAAGACTGCGAGGCAATCGCGCAGCTGCTCCTGCAGCGCGACCGGATCCTGCGGGCGTTGCATCGGATCCAGCGCGACCATCTGCGCCAGGATCGGTCGAAGCGCTCGTGGCACGGCGCCCGATTTATCGGTGCTCCCTGGAACGGGCGGCGCACCGGTTAACAGGAACCACATCGTGCAGCCGAGTGAGTAGATCTCCGAACGAAAATCGACTGGGAAGCCCTTTAGTTGCTCAGGACTAACGAAGTCTGCCGAGCCGCCTGTCCGGCCGGAGGAAAACTCTGTCGCCGAAACTGTCGCCGGGACCCCGCCGAAGTTCAGAATTTTCACAAGGGGCCATTCACCTTCAGGCGTCTGGCCGGGGACGATCATGAGCGTGGCGGGCTGGATCGATCGATGCGCGACGGAGTGAAATGCGGCGGCCGCTAATCCCGCGACAACCTGTAGCGCAACGCGCACCACTGCTGCCGGCGCGAGCGGTCCGTGTTCGGTGACCCACGCATCTAACGTGGTGCCATCGAGGATCTCGGTGACGAAGACGACGTCACCGCCTTGAAACCCAAAATTATGGAGTCGTGCGACATTTGGATGGCTCAACTGCTGCGCAGCGCGCGCCTCTTTTTCCAGCTGCTGCAGCTCGTCGGGCGCAAAGGAATAGGACGGCACCAGCTTCACCGCGACCGGTTGATCCGACTCGACATCTTCTGCCTGGTAGGTGACGCCGCCGGGTCCGCGCTGCAGGGCGAGCGGTGTCCCGTCAACACCACGGCAAAGCTGATAACGGTCGAGAAAGGTCGTGCTGTCCATAGAAGAGGCGGCTCCGGGCGAAATTGCGCCCATAATGAGATCGTGCAGCGACGAGCTTCCGGAGCCGTCTCATTTAGACTTTCTTCGCGCGGAAAAATTCACGCGAAACGCCGCACGAAGCTACTTTAGCGCGGATAGTTCCATGAGGGCAACGGCGCCGCGTGAGCTTTGCCCCTGATCGTATCGTCGCGATCATGGCGGCTTCGACCATCTGCGCGGTTGAGGATCGTGCGCAATTGGGTCAGGTGCACACGATCCAACCCAGACCGGCCCCAAGCCGCCTAACATGAAACCGAAGCGCATCCAACGTTCCCGCGCGAAAGGCTGGAAGATGCCGCCGAACGCCATCTACGTGGGACGGCCGACCGTGTGGGGCAATCCTTACGCCGTCGGATCGCAGTTGATGAATGGCGAGACGCTCACCGCTGAACACGCGGTGAAGTTGTACGAGCAACATCTGCGTGAGAACTTCAGCGAGCGCGATATCCGACATTGCCTGCGCGGCAAGGATCTTGCCTGCTGGTGCGCGCTCGATCAGCCGTGTCACGCCGATGTGCTGATCGAGATCGCGAACAGCCGGCGGGATTGAGGGTCGACTCAGCGCGTCTCCTGCTCCCGCGGGCCGATCGTGGAGGTCAGCCCCGCAGATGCGGACGTGCCGGCGCAACCGCTTAAGAGAGCAATGATCAATAGTGCCGCGACCGAGCAGGCCAAACGTGTGCGCATCAGAAGGAGTTAGCAGCGGTATCGAACGGTGTCATTCCGACTGAAGCGCAGCGAAGTGGAGAAACCCGGCGGCGAAACTGATCTAAATTCCACGGGGTTTCCTCGACTTCGCTCGGAATGACAGTGAATTAGACGCGCCACTCCGCCGAGTTGATGAACGCGATACCGATAACCGAGAAGTTGCTGAGCGCCGCTGCCGGTTGGCAGGCGATGAAGGCTGCGCGCGATTTGCTGAAGGCGGGCCGCGTGACCGAAGCGAGTTATGAGCCGCCAATGCTCGCCGGTTACGTGCGGGAAGGCGCGAAGAATTACCGCTCCGGCCTGCGCATCAAAAGCGCGGTTGATGTGGAGAACGTCTGCAGTTGCTGGGAATCGCGCTCTGCGGGGAAGATTTGTTCGCACTCTGTCGCGGTAGGGCTCGCGTACTTGAATCCGGCGCCGGCACCCCCTCCGATCGCCGCTGCTCCCGCGATTGCCGACAGCAGCGCGACTGATGATCGTTTCGTCCCGCTCGACAACAGCGAGGTTACGCGCGCGTCCCTGCACTTGATCCTGCCGCCGAATTTCGCGACGACGTGGCAAAAGGGCCAGATCATGATCGTGCTCGAAGCGGAGACACAGCAGGGTCGCACGCTCGTCTCGCCACTTCCCAAGACCGGGACATTCGGTTGCGATGAAGCCGACCTCGCGCTGCTCGAAGGCCTGCGCGCCGTTCCGGCGATCTTCGCGAGCGGCATGGCGAGTCTGTCACGCGACAGCTTTTTGCGATTGCTACCTGCACTGCAAAATCATTCTCGCGTCACCTTCGGCAAAGGAACGCCGGCCGCGATCTCTTCGGCC
>JBHENE010000154.1:0-11473 GCA_046262215.1 Chthoniobacterales bacterium
TCGTCGGAGAGCTGCAGGCCGCGGGACTCCTCGCGGTCGGAGTATCAGGGCAGGACTGCGGGATGTTGCGCAGCCGGCGTCGTCTGCCGGTGCAAGTCGACGGTGAGACGGTAGATTTCGGGTGCGTCGGCGACATCGAAAACGTCGACCCGCAATTGCTGCGGCATCTGATCGCAGGGGGCTACGTGCCGGTTGTTGCGCCGTTCACGAGTGACGCCACACACCAGCTGCTGAACACGAATGCCGATTCAGTGGCGTCGGCGATCGCAGTCGCGCTTGGTGCGGAGAAGCTGTTTTTCGTGTTGAAAGCTCCTGGACTCCTCTCGAACCCCGACGACCTGCGAAGCCTGCTGCCGCTGGTCGATTTCCCCAAGCTCGACGAATTAGAGAGCTCCGGCGCAATCCAGGCGGGGATGCGGCCGAAGATTACCGCCGCGCGCGAGGCGCTCAAGGGCGGAGTGCGGAGCGTTCATCTCGTCTCCGGATCATTGCCTGATGCGATTCTCGCCGAAGTCTTCACGAACGAAGGCAGCGGCACGATGTTAGTGGCGCAACGCCGCAACGAATCGAGCAAGTGAACGGAGCTCAGCTGCTCGAGTTCCTGGTCTCGATTCCGAGCGTATCCGGCAGCGAGCGTGAGCTGGCCGACCGTCTGACCGAGCATCTCCGCAGCGACGGCTTTCAAGTGCAGCGCGAAGGCGACAGCCTTTGGTTTAGCGTCGGTCGGGAGGAACGCCCACACCTGCTGCTGTTGAGCCACATCGACACCGTGCCGCAATGCGACGGGTGGGCGAGCGACGGAGTTAAGCCGCTGATCGAGGACGGAAAGTTGACCGGGCTCGGCGCAAATGACGCCAAAGGTTGCGTCGCCGCGATGATCCTGGCGGCACGCGAACTGCGTGATCAACCACTTGAAGGCCGCGTCACGTTCGCATTCGTCGCGCAGGAAGAATGCGGCGGCGATGGAATTCGCGCCACGAAGCCGAAGCTCGGCAGGATCGATGCGGCAGTCGTGGGTGAGCCGACATCACTGGAAGTGTGCACCGCGCAACGCGGCATGCTCATTTTGCGCTGCACCGCGCGCGGCGAATCGGCGCACGTTGCGCACGCGGAACTCGGCGACAATGCGATCCACAAAGCAGCGCGCGACATCGCGCGGTTAGCCGAACTGCAATTCGACGCGGACGCGCGCCTCGGCCAGACAGTCGCGCAAGTCACGCAGATCACCGGCGGTCGCGCGCGTAACCAGGTGCCGGACCTGTGTGAATTTTTCGTCGACCTGCGCACGACGCCAAACCTGGAACATGCCGGGGTCGTGGCAGAGATCGAAGCGCTGCTCGAAAGCGAAATCGCCGTGCATTCAACGCGTTACGAACCTGTCGCAACGGATGAGAGCGAACTGATCGTCACAGCAGCTTTGCACGCCTCCGGTAAACGCGCGTCCGTCAGCTCTGCTACGGCATCGGATTGGGCCTTTCTGCGCGGCATTCCGGCAGTGAAGGCCGGCCCGGGCGACACGAACCGCAGTCATCGGCCTAACGAGTATTTAATGCTGTCGGAGCTCGAAGCTGGCGCGCAGTTTTATGCAAACGTCGCACGCAACTATTTTGCGGCCGCGGCGAAGGAGGTAACGCATGCCTGAAACGCTTTGGGCAAAAGACCTGCCGCTCGACGCGCAACTGCACGCGTTCACCGTTGGCAACGATCGCGTGAACGATCTGGAGCTACTCCCGTTCGATGCTGAAGGGAGTGCTGCGCATGCGCGGATGCTGGGCGAATGCGGTTTACTCGACGAGCAGGAGGCGCGCGCTTTAGTCGCGGCTTTGCGCGAGCTGAAGGGGTCGGCGGAGCGAGGCGAGCTGAGTATTTCGCCGGAACAGGAAGATGGCCATACCGCGCTGGAAGTTGCGCTGACCGCGCGGCTCGGCGCAACCGGCCGGCGCATCCATCTCGCGCGTTCGCGTAACGACCAAGTGCAAACCGCGCTGCGTCTGTTGATGCGTGCGAGGCTGCTTGATCTCGGCGAGGCACTTCAGCGATGCGCGCGCGCTTTTATCGAATTCAGTGCAGCCCATGGTCACTCGCCGCTGCCGGGTTACACCCATATGCGACGCGCGATGCCGTCCAGCTGGAGCATGTGGGCGGCGGCGTTTGTTGAAGGTCTGCTCGAAGAGCTAGCGCAGCTTCCGGCGGTGTGGCTGCGTCTCGACCGTTCACCACTCGGTGCGGCGGCGGGTTTCGGTGCGCCGGTCGCGATCAACCGCGCACGCAGCGCGGAATTGCTCGGGTTCTCGCGTGTGCAGCAGAGTCCGATCGATGTGATGAACTCGCGCGGGCGGCATGAGCAGGCGATGGCGAACTGGATTGTGTCCGCAGCCGGGACACTCGAGAAAGCACTCTGGGATCTCGCGCTCTGGAGCACGGAGGAATATGCGTTCGTGCGGCTGCCGGATGCGTTCACAACCGGCTCGAGCTTGATGCCGCAGAAGCGCAACCCCGACGTGCTGGAACTGGCGCGCGGCAGGTGTCGTGAATTGCGCGGCATCGCCGGTGTGCTGTCACACACGGCTGGTGGATTGCCGTCGAGCTATCATCGCGACCATCAACTCTTGAAGGAGCCGCTGTTGCAGATCACGGCGAAAGGGAGAGAGCTGTTCGTGGTGATCGCGCGTCTGCTTCCCGGACTTGAAGTGAACGAGAAGGCTTGCGCGGCTGCCTGCAGTGAAGAGCTGCACGCAGCGGATGAGGCCTGCCGACTGGCCGCGGATGGGATGCCGTTCCGCGACGCTTATGCGGCGGTCGCGAAGCAACTCGCGGATGGCACGTTTAAGCGCTCAGGCTCTCCGCACGCAGGGGCGCCTGATCTGACGGAGCTGACCAGCGAGGTTGCGACAAGTGAGGCTTGGATCGCGGAACGCCGCGAATTTCTTAGCGCCACCTCACAACAACTTTTCGATTGGAAATGAAGCGCACACTGCTCGCTTTCTCAGGCGGTCTCGACACTTCGTATTGCGTGCTCTGGCTGCGCGAGCAGGGCCGCGAGGTTCACACCATCACGGTGAATACCGGCGGTTTCGACTCGGTTGAGCTGGCTCGAATCGAAAAGCTCGCCGCCGATCTTGGCGCAGTCTCGCATCGCACGATCGATGCGCGCGAAGAGCTGTTCAGCGGCTACATCCGCTTCCTCATTTTCGGCAATGTGCTTCGCGGTGGATTGTATCCGCTTTCGGTCAGCGCGGAGCGCGTCTGTCAGGCGCGGCGTGTGGTCGAATATGCGAAGGAACTCGGTGCCCAAACGCTTGTTCACGGATCGACTGGTGCAGGCAATGATCAAGTGCGTTTCGATGTTGCGTTCCGCACGCTCGCGCCGCGAGTGGAGATACTCGCGCCCATCCGCGATCTTGCGCCGTCACGCGCTGAAGAACGCGCGTTTTTATCGATTCGTGGCTTCGAGTTCCCGGAAAAAGTGGAGCAGTACAGCTTCAATGAAGGGATGTGGGGCACGAGCATCGGCGGCAAGGAAACGCATGATGCGTGGCAGCATTTACCCGAGAGCGCATACCCCGGAGGCGAAATCGATCTCGGGCTTTCGTCGAGGGCGGTCACAATCGCCTTTCGCGACGGTGTTCCGTGCAGCATCGATGGCGAAGTCGCGGCGCCAGTCGAGCTAATCAACACGTTGAATCAACTCGGGCGGCGCTACGGAATCGGCCGCGGCATTCATCTCGGCGACACCATTCTCGGAATCAAAGGTCGCGTCGGGTTCGAGGCACCGGCGGCGCATTTACTGATCGCGGCGCATCGAGAACTCGAGAAGCTCGTGCTTACCGGGAAGCAAATGTTTTGGAAGGAACACCTCGGGAACCTTTACGGCGCGCTTTTACACGAAGGGCAGTTCTTCGATCCGATCGCGCGCGACCTGGAGGCGTTTCTCGCGTCGAGTCAGCGGGTTGTTTCAGGCGACGTGCGCGTGCTCCTGAGACCGCACACGTTCACGGTCGAAGGGGTTCGCTCGCCGTATAGCCTGATGCGCTCCGATATCGCCAGCTATGGCGAAGCCACTTCGTTTTGGTCGGGCGCAGAAGCGGCTGCGTATGCGAAGATTTTTGGTGTTCCGCAAATGCTCGCGATGAACGCGCAGGCCGAGGAGGCGAAACGCCCGTGATCAGAACGCATCTCCATAAAATCGCGTCGGTCACACGTAACCTCCGGCTCGGCCGGCAGGTCACGCTGTCGGAGACGATCGAGACGCGACATGGCGCGGTGGTCGCCGGCAGGATTCGAGGCGAGAAGACCGTCTACAACCAACTCGAAGACGTCCACGGCCGCATGAGCGCGCTTCATGAAGGCGACGTGATCGTCGGCGCGCTCGGTCACCGGAATGCGCTGCAAGGCTTTGAAGGCGTGATGCCAGACAACGCTCGCGCGGGCGACACGCTGCATCTGTTAAACGTTGGCGGTGTCATCGGGCGCGCGATCTCTGGAAGCCCGCTCGTCGGTCCTCCTTTCGAAGTCGAGGTGCTCGGGCACGTCCTGTCGTTTCCAGAATTCGGGAGCCGCGTGGGCCAGCCGGCGTTCATCGATGCAGCCGCGGTGAAAGGGAAGCCTGAGATGAAACCGGTGCCGGTAATTTTCATTTCAGGCACCTGCATGAACGCTGGCAAAACGCATGCCGCGTGTGCGCTGGTGCGGCGGCTTTCGCAGGAAGGCTTCAGGGTCGGTGGCGCGAAATTAACGGGCGTGAGTTTGCTGCGCGATATCCTGTCGATGCGCGATTACGGTGCCGAGGCGGTGCTCGATTTCACTGATGCCGGTGTCGCCTGCACTAGCGCTGCGACATCGGCGCAGATCGCGCGCGTAATCCTGAGCGAGCTCGCCGCGCAGGATGTCGACCTCATCATCGCCGAGACGGGCGACGGCATCATGGGCGAATACGGCGTGCAGACGATCCTGACCGATCCCGAGCTGCAGGCTTGGGGCAAGGTTCACATCCTGTGCGCGAACGATCCCGTCGGTGTAGCTGGCGCGGTGCGGCATTTCCGTGACGTGTTCGGGCTCCAAGTCGATGTGGTTACCGGACCAGCCACCGACAACCGTGTCGGCACCCGTTTCGTCGAGACTCTCGGGTTGCCAGCCGCAAATGCCCGCAGCGATGCGAAGCTGCTCGGCGACATTGTGCTCGAGAAACTCCGCCCGCACATCCGCGATCCGCATGCAGGTTGATGCTGTCATTCTCGGCGCCTCCGGGTACGGCGGCGGAGAATTGCTCACGTGGCTGTCCCAACATCCAAACGTCGCGAGCATCCGCGGCACGTCGCGCAGCTTGACGCGAAAGGCGTTCGCCGACGCGCATCCAAATCTGCGCGGCCTTGTCAAAGGTAGCTTCGACGGCGCGATCGATTGGAAGCCGCTGGCAGAGAGTGAGCAGCCAGTCGTGTTCTCCGCTCTTCCGCACGGCGAACTCGCGAAGTCGATCGCTTCGCTGGAAGCAGAATGGTCGGCTGCAGGTCTCGCCGAACGCCTTCTTTTGATCGACCTGTCGGCTGATTTTAGGATCGGCGCGCCGCCGTTCGTCTACGGCGTGCCAGAGTGGAATAAGGCGGCCATCACTGGCGCGAAACGCATCGCGAGTCCGGGGTGTTTCGCAACCGCGCTGCAGCTCGGCTTGTTACCGCTGCGCGGGCTCGACCTGGGCTTCATCGCAGCAACGGCGGTCACTGGTTCGAGCGGTAGCGGAACCGCGGCCGTCGCGGGAACTCATCATCCGACGCGCGCCAACGACTTCCGTGCCTACAAGGTGCTGACGCATCAACACCACGCGGAAGTGGCGATGGCGATGCGCGCCTGCAACATCACCGGCGACCTCGCGTTTGTGCCACAGAGCGGGCCGTTCGTCCGCGGTATTTTCGCGACGTTGCAATTTCGACTACCCGACAGCGCGAGCTCCCTCGGGCAGCTTGTGAAGGACGCGTTTGTCGATTGCCCTTTCGTGCGCGTGCTGGAGGAGAGTCCGCGCGTCGCCGCAGTCGCTGGCAGCAATTTCGCTGACGTGGGCTTTGCCACGGACGATCACAGTGGGGTCGTCATGGTTGCGATCGATAATCTCGGCAAAGGGATGGCTGGCCAGGCTGTGCAGTCGATGAATATCGCGCTCGGGTTTTCCGAGACAGCGGGATTGTGGCAGGCCGGACGTTATCCTGGCTGACCTCGCGCCAATTACCACCCGACGCCGGGACCGCCGCCGTGACAGCCTCGCATCAGCGCGAGGAGCAGGATGGTGCCGATCGCTGAGACAGCGAGTGAACCGAGACAGCCCAGACGGTTAGAGAAAAAGGCGAACACGCCATGCTATCGCAGCAGCTCGCTCCGTCGCGTGCTCTCATCGTGCGCGCACGAAAGCTGGCCGAGAAACGCTTGCGCTCGCCTGCGGCTGTTCGACGTTAGCGCTCTTATGAAACTGACCTTGCTCTGTTGCCTCGCGGGACTGTCTCTCGGCGTCGCAAATGTGCGCAGCCAGGACACCACCCCGAGCCCATCTATGACACCTACTCCATCACCGTCCGCCGCCGCTAAAGAAGTCGCCGTTATAAAAACCAGCGAAGGCGAAATGGTCGCCGAGTTCTGGCCCGAAGTCGCTCCGAACACCGTCGAGAACTTCAAGAAACTGGCGCGATCCGGCTTCTATGATGGCACCGCATTTCATCGCGTGATTAAGGGGTTCATGATCCAGGGCGGCGATCCGTTGACGAAGGACGAGAGCAAGCAATCGCGCTGGGGCACGGGCGATCCCGGCTACAAAGTGAAGGCGGAGTTTAACGACAAGTCGCACACGCGCGGCGTGCTCTCGATGGCGCGGTCGCAGGATCCGGATTCGGCAGGCAGCCAGTTTTTCATCGTGCACGGCAACGCCAAGTTCCTCGACAAGCAGTACACCGCGTTCGGGAAGCTGATTAAAGGCGACGACGTGCTGGAGAAAATCGCGACAACCCAGACGGTGCCCGGCGATCGGCCGGTGAAACGGATGAACGTCGAGAGCGTGAAGATCGTCCCGGCTGATTCGGTGAAATAACGCCGATGGCCGACGCGAGCTCCAAGGTCGCGCTGGTGCAAATGCAGTGCGGCACCGATCCGGCTGCGAATCTCGAGAAGGCGATCGCGTTCATCCGCGAGGCGGCGACGCAGGGTGCGGAGATTGTGTGCCTGCCGGAATTGTTCCGGTCGCAATACTTCTGCCAATCGGAAGACCACGCGAACTTTGTGCTCGCCGAGCCGATTCCAGGACCGACGACTGACTTGTTAGGCGAGGTCGCGCGTGACGCCGGTGTCGTCATTGTGGCCTCTTTGTTTGAGAAGCGCGCGGCGGGTGTTTATCACAACACCGCGGCCATCATCGACGCCGACGGGAAGTTCCTCGGGAAGTATCGCAAGATGCACATCCCGGATGACCCGGGATTCTACGAGAAGTTTTACTTCACGCCCGGGGATCTCGGCTTCAAAGCCTGGCCCACCTCGCACGGCAACATCGGTGTCTGCATCTGCTGGGACCAGTGGTATCCGGAGGCGGCGCGGCTGACAGCACTGCGCGGCGCACAGTTGTTGTTTTATCCGACCGCGATCGGCTGGCATCCGGCCGAAAAAGAGCAATACGGCAAGGCACAGCATTCCTCTTGGGAGACGATGCAGCGCAGCCACGCGATCGCGAATGGCTGCTACGTCGCGGCGGTTAATCGCGTCGGCCACGAAGCTCCGGCTGGCGGGCCGGGCATCGAATTTTGGGGCCAAAGTTTCCTCTGCGCGCCGAGCGGCGAGATCCTCGCGAAAGGCAGCGTGGATCGCGAAGAGATCGTAATGGCGGAGGTCGTCTGGGGCCGCATTGATGAACAGCGCAGGCACTGGCCCTTCCTGCGCGATCGCCGCATCGATGCATACGCTGGGATCGAGCAGCGGCTGATCGACTGAGCGGACGACGACGCTGTGTTTACTTCCCGACCAGCGCGGGTGTAGGCTCTGACTTATGAAAGCACATCTCGCCCTCCCGCTTCTCGCCGTACTCGCAGCCGCCGCACTGCCGCAGAGCCTCCACGCGCAGGAGGCCCAAAAAGCGATCGCAGTGTTAAGTTCGGCTTCCGGGAGCAAGGTCACTGGCAGCGTCGTCTTCACGAAAGCCGGCGATGACCTGAAAGTGGTCGCCGATGTGACGGGCCTGACGCCGGGTAAACACGGCTTCCATGTGCATGAGTTCGGCGATTGCTCAGCTCCTGATGCCACCTCTGCGGGCGGACATTTCAATCCAGCAAAGCATCAGCACGGCGATCGCGCGGTCACCGATCGCCACATCGGAGACCTCGGAAATCTCGACGCGGACGCGTCGGGTAAAGCGCACCTGGAGTGGACCGATAAGATGATGAAGCTAAGCGGCGACGGTTCAATTCTCGGTCTCGCCGTGATCGTGCACGAAAAGGAAGACGACCTGAAATCACAGCCAGTTGGCAATGCCGGCGGCCGCCTCGCCTGCGGAGTGATCGGAGTGGCGAAGCCGTAACAAATCGCCGTCGCCAGAGCGCGGCGCCAACCTCAACGTCGCGAAGCAACATGCGAGTCCTCATTGTAGATGACGACCGGGCGTTTGCGACGACCTTCGCTGCGCTCGTCGCAACCTCCGGGCATGAAGTAGTCGACGTCGTCTTCTCGGGCCTGGATGCGATCCGTTCCTACCACAAACACCGCCCCGCAGTGGTACTGATGGATTACCAGATGGGCCGGCTTAACGGGCTCACCGCCTGCCGCAATATCCTGAGCAGTGATCCAGCCGGCCGCATCGTCTTCCTCTCTGGTATGGGGGACGAGGAGAACCTCGGCTCCGCGAGCGGCGCGGTCGCGTTCCTGCGCAAGCCGATCAAGGTGGCTGAATTGCAGGAAGTCTTGAGAAACCTCGAACGGCCGGAGAGTTCGTCGTGACTAGTTAGGCGAAGGCGCCACCGCTCCGTCGCGGTCGTCATTGATCCGGCGGAAAACCTCCGCCGGCAATGGCGAACGAGCGGAGGCGCGCGTCATGATCGTAGATCTGCGCGACCGCCATGATCTCGTCGGCCTGCGTGTCTTCCACTAGTTGCGCGAGTTGACGCTGAATAGTCTCAGCCGATCCGACCGCTGCATATCTCGACCGCTGCCGAATCGCCCGCTCCTCGACCGGATTCCAGAGATCATCCATGCCGTCTACTGGCGGCGGAAGCAGCCGCGGATGTCCACGAATCAACGCGAGCGTCTGTTGCTGTGCTGAGGTGAAGAGCCGTTTGGCCTCGTCATCCGTCGCGGCTGCGTAAACTCCCGCGCCGACGATCACGTGTGGACTCTCCAACGATGCCGACGGCTTGAAGTCACGCCGGTAAAGCGCAAGCGCCGCGTGCAGATATTCGGGAGCGAAATGCGATGCGAACGCGAACGGCAGGCCGAGTTCTGCCGCAAGTCGCGCACTGAAATCGCTGGAGCCGAGGAGATAGAGCGGCACCTGTAATCCTGCGCCGGGAACGGCTCGCACCGGCTGATCTGCGGTGGCGGGTTCGAAATACGACCGAAGCTCGGCAAGGTCTTCGGGGAAGCTGTCCCCGCTGCTCCCGAGGTAACGTCGCAGCGCTCGCGCGGTTAATTGGTCGCTGCCCGGCGCGCGGCCGAGGCCGAGATCAATGCGGCCCGGGTAAAGCGACTCGAGCGTTCCAAACTGCTCCGCGATCACGAGCGGCGCGTGATTTGGCAACATCACGCCGCCCGCTCCGACACGGATCGTGTTTGTCCCGCCAGCGACGTGCCCGATCACCACGGACGTCGCCGCGCTCGCGATGCCCGGCATGTTATGATGCTCCGCGAGCCAGTAACGGTGGTAGCCCCACTGCTCCGCATGCCGCGCCAGATCGAGCGTATTGCGAAACGCCCGGGTCGTGTCACCGCCTTCCACGACAGGCGCCAGATCGAGGACGGAATAGAGCAGCGGCATTCGTCAGTTTACCACAACCGAAAACGCCGCCGATCGAGTCAGCGGACGCGGAGAGATTGTCACCTTGCCGTCATCACGCCTTCACAAAAGGCTCCTGGCTTCGCCGCGCCTGGGGCTCGGCCGATTTCCCGAAAATGGCCACGCCTGCGAAAAAACGGCGACCGGCCACCCGCCTGTCGCCGCCTTTGTTTCTACCGTCCGCGGCTTTACGCCGTGAAGGTGATTTTGTTGCCCGCCGGCCCTTCGCCGCGCGAGTTTACTCCTACCGCCCACACCTGGTAACTCACCCCGGGCGTTAACGGTGCGATCCCCACTACCGACACGGTCGTAGTCGATGAGACACCTGCCACCACCGCAGCTCCGCCAGCCGGCTGGCGGTAGCCCGGATAAATGTCCCGTGGTCCGGCACGGCGGGGATCGTCAGTTCGCGCGTGACGTTACGCGAAATCGGAGACCAGGACGAAGCGCGGAATCTCTTCCCAACGATTCTCGCGCGTGAGGTCTTCGATATAGGTAAAGGCCTGCGTCTCCGCGGGGGCAAGATCTTCGCCGAAGCTCTTGTGCTCGACGAGCAAACGGCCTTTCCAGAGGAGATCGATGGCTCCCTTGTTGCCTTTCAGGTTCCGAACGTTTTCCTCAAACGAGGCAAGCGACGCCGAAGACGTGGAAGAATTCGTTCCAGAAGGTTTGCTTCTCCGCGCTCTCCGAACGATCGCCGGCGTGCTCGCGCGAGAAGCGGATGGCGCGGTCGCGGACTTCGTTCCAAGAAAGATGCGGCACCGACGGAGCTAATCAGAACTGCATCGTCTCGACAACGCAGCAGAACCGACGCCGATGAACACGCACAGAATCCGAAGCAAATGGATCGGGATGGATATCGCGCATCTGGCGATCTCGTCGATCGAGAAGCGGCTGAAGATCGCTATAAAGGGAGGGGAGAGCCGACACTGCTGACGCGTGTAGATTGATGGCCGATGAAGAAATACGCCGCTGAGTTCTTCGGGACGTTCTGCCTCGTCTTTGCAGGCACGGGCGCAATTGTCGTGGATCAAACGACGGGAGGCATCATCTCACACGCCGGGGTCGCGATCACTTTCGGGCTCATTGTTCTCGCGATGATTCACACGGTTGGCGATGTCTCCGGTGCGCATTTGAATCCGGCGGTCACGCTTGGTTTTTTTGCCGCTGGTCGTTTCAACGCCAGTCTTGTGCTTCCGTATCTGGTCAGCCAATCGTTCGGCGCGATCGCCGCGAGCGCGACGTTGCACGGGCTGTTTCCAGAGAATGAGAAGCTTGGCCTGACGACACCTGCAGGCCCCGTGCTCCAGACGTTCGTGCTCGAGGTAATCCTGACTCTTATCTTGATGTGGGTGATCCTCAGTGTCTCGACGGGAGCGAAGGAAAAGGGCATCATCGCGGGGATTGCGATCGGCTCAGTCGTCGCGCTGGAGGCGATGTTTGCGGGTCCGATTACCGGCGCGT
>JBHENE010000155.1:0-17166 GCA_046262215.1 Chthoniobacterales bacterium
TGGAAGGGCAGAACGCTAACAGGCGATCGCGTGCCGCTGGCAGACGCCGGAGAGCAAGTTCCAGAGCGCGTCGAGCACGCGATTCACTGACGCCTGAACGGCACCAGCGTTCGAGTCGTTTACGTGCTCCTGCAGCATCTCACGCTCGGCCGCCGAGTGCTCACGATCGGCTTCGATATGGACGCTGAAATACTCGTAGCCTTTGGGATCATCAAACCCGTAATGCTTCTTCAGCCCGTCGATCTTCGTCTCTGAGACGTCGGGGATCTGGCTCTCATAAGCGTAGAGCGCCGCGAGGCCTTCGGCGGTCTCGCCGCTCCCGCAGACCGAGCGGAAGGTATCGATCAATGCAGCCGTCTCCGGCTGCTTGGCAGTCGCGCGCACCTGTTCGTTAGGCGTGCCGAGCTTCCGGGCAAACTGCAGCCAGAGCTCCGGGTGATTCGGCGTGCCGGCCTCTTCGTCGATCAAGTTTTGCAACACCTGACGGCGAGTCGGCTGGTCTTCGCATTTCGCGTGCACTGCGGAGAGATACGTCGGGAACGCCGCGACGTGGTGATAATACTGCGATGCGTAATCCTGCAGCGCTTCTTTGCTCAGCTCACCGCGCGTCCACGCCAGATAAAACGGATGCGTCAGGACGTGCTTCGCGGCGATCTGCTGGTCGATGGAGTCGAGGTGCTGATTCATGGCCGGAGTGTGCCCGCCGCGACCCGAAAGGCCAACTCAATTTAGCTGTCCGCCAGGATATGCTTGATGCCTCGCAGCGGGATGACGACCCAATCCGGCCGGTTGTTCAACTCGTAGCCGACCTCGTAGACCGCCTTATCGAGCAGATAGGCTTCGAGCATGATCTGAAAGTCACGTTCGCGTTGCGGAATGAACGTCGCGCCGCGCGTCGTGCTGAGATAACTCTGCAGGAAAACGCTGCTCATCTGGCGATACCAAGTATCGGCCCAGCGCTCGAGGAAGGGAATGTCTTCGGGCCGCATCGATGGCTGCCACAGCGCGCTGTAGGCGGCGTATTGGAACGACCGCATCATCCCGGCGACATCGCGCAACGCCGAGCGCTTCAGCTTTCGCTCGCTTAGCGCGCGCGCCGGCTCGCCCTCAAAGTCGAGGATGATGAAATCCTTCCCGGTGTAGAGCACCTGGCCGAGGTGATAATCGCCGTGAATGCGAATTTTCGCCGCGCCGGTTGTTTGCTCGAGGATGCGCTGTTGCAGACCGAGGATTTGTTTCTCGGCCGCGAGAACTTCAGCAGCTTCATCGCGGAAATTCGGCGGCAGTTGCCCGAGCTTTTTGCCCAGCATCTCCCATGAGCGGCGCAGCATCGCCCGCATGTTTTGGAACACAGACCGTTGCGCCATGGCGTTAAACGGCTCCGGCACGAACCGCTTGTCTTCGGTCTCGGAGGCGAGCGCCAGATGGAGTTCGGCAGTGCGCTCACCGAGCAGCTTGGCGCGTTCCGGATAAACGCCTCCTATCAGGTCGTTCACGAGCGGACCGGCCGAGATCGTGTCGCTTTGCAGATCAGCTTTTCGTGCGAGTACACGCTCGTAGAAACGGCTGACGGAATCGAGCGTCATCGCCCAGGCATCGCCTTCACTCGTGACTGCGGCTTGCATCGCGCAAACGACGGTCGGTTCCGCGCGACCACGACGATACTCGACCGCGCCCGCGAACGTCGGGACGTTCGCAAAGCCGGTGCTTTCGGAGAGAAAACGCGTCACTTCGACGTCGGGGTTCACGCCGTCCTCGAGCTTCCGATAGAGCTTCAGGAAATATTTGCCGTCGAAGATCACCGACGAGTTGCTCTGCTCGACGCCGAGCACTTGCGACGAAACCGTAGTGACAACTCCATCGCCCAGGCCAGCGCCAGCGGTGCCGACGATCTCGCCACCTTTCCCCGCGAAGCCTTGTCGTTCGGCCATCAGACGGAACAGGTTCTCGCGGAAGCCGGCGTCCCAGACCGCATCATGCAGGATAACGTCCTCTGCTCCCTCGAGCCGAGCGATCACTGCATGCGGCGCCGTCTCTTCGACGTGACGCGCGGCCGCACCACGCGCGACCTTCACCGGCAATGTGTATGTCTCGGGCGCGATGTCGCGGTAGGTGACTCCCACGAACCAAATCCGCGCCGCGTCAGCCTCAGCGGAGACGACCACCTCTTCCGCCACGCGCATGCCGCTGATGCTGCGTGCCTTCGATCCAAACCACCGGCGATTCCGCACGTAACCCGGCAACACTTCGCGTTCGATCAACTTGCGTCCATCGCCGTGCAACAGCGTCGCAAGGTCGCCGCGGCTACTGAGTGTCGGCACATCGCGCTGCGCGACGCGCGAAGCGGATTCCGCCTGCGGCCCGAGCACAAACCAATAGTGCGAGTGCGGTCCCAGCGTCACGACGTACGGCGTGTCTTTGATTCCAGGGAAGTAATTCTGCCCGAAAACCTCCATCAGCGCGCAACCGGCAAAGCGGGAAAGATCGAGCTCAGCGACCTGCGAGAAGCGCGAGAGATTGACGACCACAAGCACCGTCTCCCCTTCGAAATGGCGCAGGAACGCGAGCACCTTTGCGTTCTCCGGAAAGAGGAATTCAAGCGTCCCGCGGGAGAAGGCGCGGTAGTTCTTGCGCATCGCGATGACGCGGCGCGTCCACCAGAGCAGCGACGACAGGTTCTTCTGCTGATTCTCGACGTTGATCGCTTCGTAATTGTACTCCGGATCGATGATGATCGGGAGCAACAGCTGCTGCGGGTTCGCGCGCGAGAAGCCGGCGTTACGATCGGCGCTCCACTGCATCGGAGTGCGGACGCCATTGCGATCGCCGAGATAGACATTGTCGCCCATGCCGATCTCATCGCCGTAATAGAGCACCGGTGTTCCGGGCATCGAGAAGAGCAGGATATTCAGCAGCTCAATCTTGCGTCGGCTATTCGCAAGCAACGGCGCGAGCCGGCGGCGAATGCCGAGATTGATGCGCGCCGTCGGATCGTTCGCGTAGACGCGCCACATGTAGTCGCGCTCTTCGTCCGTCACCATTTCGAGCGTGAGCTCGTCGTGATTGCGGAGGAACATAGCCCACTGGCAATTCTCCGGAATTGCCGGCGTCTGATCCATGATGTCGATGATCGGAAAGCGATCCTCCATCTGGAGCGACATGAACATCCGCGGCATCAGCGGGAAGTGGAAGTTCATGTGCGACTCGTCGCCGGTGCCGAAATATTCGACCGCGTCTTCGGGCCACTGGTTGGCCTCGGCGAGAAGCATCCTTCCCGGATACTTCGCGTCGACATGGGCGCGAAGTTTCTTCAGGTAGACATGCGTTTCCCGCAGGTTTTCGCAGCTCGTGCCTTCGCGTTCGTAGAGATACGGCACCGCATCCAGCCGCAGGCCGTCGACACCCATATCGAGCCAGTAATCACAGACCTTTTCGACCGCGTCGTGAACGGCGGGATTGTCGAAATTCAGATCCGGCTGATGCGAGTAGAAGCGGTGCCAGTAGTAAGCCTTTGCGACCGGATCCCACGACCAATTCGAAGTCTCGAAGTCTTTGAAGATGATGCGCGCGCCGGTGTATTTATCCGGCGTATCACTCCAGACATACATCTCGCGCTCCGGCGATCCGGGAGCAGCGCGACGCGACTTTTGGAACCAGGGATTTTGGTCGGACGAGTGGTTGATCACCAGCTCGGTGATGACCTTCAAACCACGGTCGTGTGCGGCGGCGAGAAACGCCTGAAAATCCTGCAGCGTGCCGTAGTTCGGATTGACGTTGTAGTAATCGGCGATGTCATAGCCGTCGTCCTTCAGCGGAGACGGATAGAACGGTAGAATCCAGATCGCAGTGGTACCGAGTTCCTGCAGGTAATCGAGCTTCTCGATCAAGCCGCGAAAATCACCAATGCCGTCGGCGTTGCTGTCGTGAAAGGTCTTCACGTGCAGCTGGTAAATGATCGCGTCCTTATACCAAAGCGGATCGACAGCTAGCGTCTCATTGGCAGGACCCGACATGGGCTAACAGGTGCCGCACGAACTGCGGCGGTGCAATCGGCGTTTAGCTCCCGGTGCGAACCGTTTTTACAGGCGCTGACCAGCCGTGCCGAAGAGGCGCAGCGCAAGGAAAACAGCCGCGAAACCGCAGATGACGCTGAGCAGCGCATAGCTCACCGCAATTCCTACCTCGCCGCGACGGATCAGATTCACGCCTTCCAGGCCGAAGGCGGAGAACGTCGTAAAACCGCCAAGTAACCCAGTGAACAGCAGCAAGCGCAGCTCCGCCGACATCGCCTGGCGTTCCGCGAAGCCCGCGAGCGCGCCAATGATGAAACAGCCGATGACGTTGATGCAAAACGTGCTCAGCGGGAAACGCCACGCCGCGGAGTGATGCAGAATAACGGCGCCGACTTTGAACCGAAGAACAGAGCCGACGAAGCCACCGAGCCCGACGATAAGTGCCTGCTTCACGAGCGAGTGTCTGCGCGCGAACAGTCGGCGGGCTTACTTCTTCGGCAGCTGCGTGGCGTGACTGGAGATGCACTGCCACTTGCCGCCGCGCTCCATCCACGTGTCGGTAAAGCGCCGAGAATCGTCGAACTGTCTGCCGTCCGCCGTGGTGCCGCTTTCTTTCGCGGTTCCGGCGACAACGACAACGCGACCGCCGTAAGTGCGCGCGGTGAGATTGCGAGCCGTCGCAGAGGTGTACGTGTTCGTGTCGCGCTTAACCTCATATAGCAGCGTTGATTTTGAACCCAGCCGGCCAGTCGCGGACGTGCCGATGAAGTCGTCAGCGATCAATTCATCAATGGTCGCGACGTCGTGTTTCACGATCGCGTTCTGCCAACGGGTCTCCAGGCTGCGCACCGTTCCGCCGACATAGCCGCCGCCTTGTGACGTGAGATCGAAGGTTGGCTTTGTCCTCGGAACTGTGGCCGGTGGGTTGGGAGCTTGTGCGTCGGTCGTGTCTCTGCGAGGCGCCGGCCGAGAGATGGCGGGGCGGACGGCCGGCTCCTGGACGATGCGACGCGGAGGGGTGGGCGCCGGCTGCTCGGGAGCTTTCTGCGCCGAAGGTGTTTGCGTCGCAAGCGCAGAGGCCGGCCGTTCTTCCGCCGCGGTGGGCGTGGGCGTGGGCGTCGCCGATGCTTCTTCGGATGGCGACGAGCGGCGGATAGGGGCAGCGGCATCCTGCGCCTTTACGCTGTTCGCAACAGCGAAGGCTGCGAATGCAAACGTGAGCACAAACCGAGTAGTCAATTTCTTCATTGGGAGCAGGACGCGCGGCGGCATGGTAGTGCGGCATGTTTTGACGGGTCAACACGATTCCCGCCGCTCCCGCTTCGGCTGCGAAATCCCCGACGCGAATCCGGTGGACGAAACCGAGCCGCCGCACTACATCACACGGCCTACCCGCGTATGGACCCACTCGAACCGGACCCTGACGCCACCGAACCTGCCGAACCGACTGGCCGGCGCATGCCCGCCGCGGCGCCGGAGCTGGAGCCAGGTGCACCGACTGATTTCGAGCTGATGGCATCAATCCAGCAGGAAGATCCGGAAGCGCTTTCGCTCCTGTACGATCGCTACAACGGCATCTTAAAGGCGCTGATCCTGCGAGTCGTCCATAACGAAGCGGAGGCGGACGATCTGCTGCAGGAGATCTTCATGGAGATCTGGAACCAGGCGAAAAATTTCTCTGCGCAGAAGGGTAAGCCACTCGGCTGGATGGTCACGCTCGCGCGTCGGCGCGCGATCGACGGGCTGCGCAAGAAACAGGCTTATGCGCGCGCCGGAGATCGCCTCCAAGCCGAGACCGAACAGCAGCCCGATGCGTGGGTCCACAACGCGACGGAGGAGGAAATTACCTTCAGCGACACCCGTATTCTCGTGCGGCGAGTGATCAATACGCTCCCGCCCGCTCAGCAGCAGGCAATTAACCTCGCGTTTTTTCGCGGCATGAGTCAGCGCGAAATCGCCGCAAAAACGAATACACCGTTAGGGACCGTTAAAACCCGCCTCGAACTCGGGTTAAAAAAAATCTACGACGGGCTGAAAGAACTGAAAGATGAGCTTTGAAGAATTCCAGAATCGCGCCCGACTTTACGTCATCGGCGCGCTGGAACCTGAAGAGACAGAGGATTTTGAGCTCGCGCGCAAAGAGTACGCGCAACAAGCGGAAGATTTCATCGCGCAGTGCTATGACTTGCACGAGGCGTTCGCGTTAAGCCTGCGCCCTGAAAAAACATCAGACGCTCTCAAGGATCGGCTTATGGCGAAGGTCCGCAGCCGCTCAACCTAGCAGCGCCCGACAGACTCAGTTCGCGCGGTCGGAGTCGGCTTGCATTTCCTGCAGGATGAACTCTTGGAGGAACCCGTAGAAGTTCACCTGGAACAAGCTCAAGTCGCGCCGCGATCCAATCGGCGACCGATAGTGGTCGCAAAGCTCTCCGTCGGTGAAGGCATACTTCGCCGCAATCACGAGCCGCGCTTGGTTTAACGCGCTCAGCCAGGCGTCCCCATGCTCAGTGGGAATCCGCAGCGTGCAGTTCGCGAACGGCTTCGCCGTCGAATCGAGCTGCGCAAGATCCCCTGCGACAGTTTCCGTAGCCGTCTGGAAGATCGAGCGCAGCTCAGGTTCAACATAGAGCTTCCACTCCGCCCGAAGCTCCTCCTCCGACGCCTCGGCCGGATCGGAAAAGAGCCGTCTCTCGGCGTCAGGGCTCCCTTCTGTTCGTGTGCTTTCGGGAATTTGCCGAAGCAGCTCAGCCAGGAAAGGATCCAAATCCGCGACGACGAGCTTGTTGCCTACTCGGCGAATCTCCATCAGCTCACGCGCTCCATCGTAGCGAGCAGAAGATAACCGTGCAGCTGCTGCACGTACAATTCGGCTCGTTCTCGCATTCCGCTCCAAACGACCGAGCGCCCGTCGTGATGGACTTCGAGCATATGTTTCTCAGCCTTCTCGCGCGTAAACCCGAACACTTTCTGGAACACCATGGTGACGTAGCTCATCAGGTTCACAGGGTCGTTATGGACTACGACGAGCCATGGAATATCGAGCTCCTCCGCGGTGTCGGTTTCCTGCTCGATACCCGGGCTGGCTGTCGTCGCAGCGCAGTGCAGCAGGTGCGGGGACGTGGGCGCCGGCGCTGTTAACATCTCGCCGCAGCCTGCCTCCCTGCTCATGGCAGCGACGCTAACATAGGGGGCTTTCACTTCAAACCGTGTCGTCGCTTCTCCGTCACTGCCGACGCAGCCTTCAAGATCGTTAGCTGCGTCTTCCTCATCAGCTCTGCCGCACGGTCATTCGTGTCATCGAAGCCTAACAAGTGCAGAACTCCGTGCACAACGTAGAGCCGGAGCTCGGCATCAGTCGTCGTACGATAGCGCTTCGCGTTTGCAGCCGCGGTTTCGACGCTTACGAAAATCTCGCCGTGTTGAAATGTGATCACATCCGTCGCGCCAGCGATGTTCATGAAGCGGCGATGCAGTTCCGCAATCCGTCGATCAGACACGAGCACCGCAAGAATTTCGTCGATGCGTTCCACCTTTCGGCGCCGCGCCGGAAATCGCCGGAGAGACTCGCGCAGCGCGGCTTCCGCAAACAGCTGCAGCTCCGGCAAAGCGACCCGCAGCTTTCGTTGCACGTTGCGAACTTCGATTCGCAGTGACGACGAAGCGGTCATCAGCCGAGGGCGAGTCCGCGGTTTACTTCCCGCAGGTTCTCGTAGAGCTGCTGCAGACGCGGAACACTCGCGCCCGCCGCCTGCGCGCGACGAAGCGGCTCACCCCAGATCGCCTCCACCTCCAGCGGCCGGCCAGCCTGGAAATCAATCAACGTTGAAGGCTTATAGGCGCCCAGTTTTTCGGTGCGCTTGATTTCCTCTAGCGCAACCGCAGTCGGAAGCTGGTGCCCGCACGCCTTCGCCGCGTCGATGACTTCATCCATCAACGCGAGCGTCTCGGCGCGGAGCTGCTCGTTAGCCAAAATCGCTTCCGTATCGATGCCGCCACCAGTCACGGCGAGTCCGTTGAACGGAATGTTCCAGACGAGCTTGCGCCATCTCGCGAAGGCGAGGTTCTCCGCCACCGTGCAGACGACACCCGAGCGCTTGAATTCCCACGCGACATCATGAGTGCGCGCGGCGGGATAACCGTTGTATTCGCCGAGCACGACGCGGCCGTGACCATAGTTCTCGATCAGGCCGGCCGAGGTGCGGTTGAGGCAGACGAAACAAAGCCCGCCGAGCACACGGTCCCCGCCGAAATATTCTGTGAGGAACTCCTCGTTTCCGAGGCCGTTCTGGAGCGTGAGCAGCATCGTCTTCTCGTGCAGCAACGGCGGGATCAGCTCGAGCAGATCAGCATTCGACGTCGTTTTCACCGCGATCAAGACGAGGTCGCACGGGCCGATCTCCTGCGTCGTCGCGTAGCAATTCACTTTCGCGAGGCGGATGTTCTCAGCCTTGCTCTGGATGCGAATGCCGAACCGCCGCACCTCGCGCAGATCGCCGCGCATCAGGAAGTGCACATCGCGTCCGAAGTAGCCGAGCTTCGCCCCGTAGTAGCAGCCGATCGCCCCTGAACCGACAATCGCGATACGAAAATTCGGCAGAACGTAACGCGCTCTCACGAGTGAAATTTTACCACGAAGAACACAGAGAACACGAAGAAGACATTTGCTTCAGACTTCGTGCTCTTCGTGTTCTTCGTGGTTGAGGAGCTCGTTAGGCCGGCGGCCGCATCTCCGCCTGGAAGTTACGCGTGATCAGCCGCGCGCCTTTGTTGAACGTGAAATACGCCCACGCCCATTGCAGCATCACCGCGACGCGATTTCGAAATCCCACCAGAAAAGCGACGTGCACGAGCAACCATGCGAGCCACGCCGGGAACCCGCTAAAGTGCACCCAGTTCAGGTCGGCCACCGCCTTGTTCCGGCCGATTGTTGCCATGTTCCCTTTGTTCCAATACCAGAAACGCTGCGGCTTTCGCGCATCGAGCATCCCAAGGATATTGCGCGCTGCATGCCGGCCTTGCTGAATCGCGACGGGCGACACTCCAGGCAGCGGTTTCCCGCTCTCTTGGTCGAAGCGCGCAAGGTCGCCGATCACTTGCACCTCAGGATGCCCGGGGATGCTGAGATCGTTGTTCACGACGACTCGTCCCCCGCGATCGACTGGCACGCCAAGCGTTTTGCCAACGTAGGATGCGGTGTTACCCGCCGCCCAAATTTTGACGCGACACGCGATAAACTCCCCATTCACTTCGAACCCTGCTTCCGTGAGGTTCTCGGCATGACAGCCGGTGATCACTTCCACGCCGAGCGACCGCAACTGCTTCAGCGCGCTGGCCGAGAGGTCTTCCGGGAATCCCGCCAGCACGCGCTTCTCGCCTTCGATCACGATCACGCGGGCGTGCGATGGGTCGATGTGTCGGTAATCTTTCGCGAGCGTGAAGCGAGCGATCTCTGATATCGCGCCCGCCATTTCGACGCCAGTCGGTCCGCCGCCGATGATCGCGAATGTCATCGCGGCACGACGTTCGGCTTCATCAGTGAGCTTGTCCGCGTACTCAAACGCCATCAGCAAACGACGGCGAATCTCGACCGCGTCCTCCAGACTCTTCAGACCCGGCGCGAGCTTCTCCCACTCATCATGGCCGAAGTAAGAATGGCGAGAACCGGTCGCGAGGATCAGGTGATCATATGAGATCTCCTGGTCGGTCGTGCGCACCTTTCTGGCGGCCACATCGACCGCCACCACCTCCGCGAGCATCACATCGATGTTCGCATACTTGCCTAAGACGCTCCGAACCGGCGCCGCGATGTCCGCCGGCGAGAGCGCCGCTGTCGCCACCTGATAGAGCAGCGGCTGGAAGAGATGATAATTCGTCCGGTCGATCACCGTCACGCGAACTGGCTGGTCGGCTAAAACTTTAGCAGCTTCGAGGCCGCCGAACCCGGCTCCCACGATGACAACGTGCGGTTTCTCTGACGCTGAATCCATCGGTCACCTCTCGCAGAAGCGCTGCCGCGCGCGAGCAAGTTTTTGCTCGCAGGCGTGGCGCAGCGGTGCGTCCATTGCACTGTCACTGCGAGGGCGAAAAGCGCTGGGAAAGCAGTTGTCAGCCGGACAAAGTCCTCTATCTTACGCGCCCTATGCCGAAGCCAATCGCGCGCAGCAAGACTCGGAAAGCCGTCGCCAAGCGGTTTAAGATCACCGGAACCGGTAAGGTTCTGCGCCAGCACGCGTCCCGGCGTCACTTGCTCTCATCGAAGAGCGCGAAACGGAAGCGGTTGATGGCGAAGTCTGCACTCGTGCACCACACGGACGTGGCGCGCATCAAGGCGAACCTCCCGTTCGCGTAGCCTCAGCTATTTGCCGGTTTCCGGCACCGCATTCTCTTCCGGGAATGTAAGGACGCCGTTCCGTTCGATCGTTTTTGTAGTAGTTGTTGTCGTTGTCGCGGCGGCACCCGGTGAGGATGATCGCAGCCGCGTCGGCGGCGGATGCGGATACCAACGTTCGTAGCCTTCAGCAGGCGAACGGTAGAGATCGCGCCGGTTCTCCAGCGTCGTGCACGAGGTCGTCGCCAGGACCAAACACAACAGCAGCAACGGCCTCATCCGCGCGATGCAAACAAAGCCGCTCCGCAGTGTCAACGCGCGGCGAAGAAACCGTTGCACGCGCTCGCGATTTCGCGAAAGTTCCGGCTCCGTCAGGGGCTATGGACTGCGGACCGACAAACCCCGCCAGGGCAGGAATGCAGCAACGGTAGTCAGATCCACTTTGCCGTAGTTCTCTGGCGGTCTTTTCTTTTAAGGCCATGCAGCTCGCAGCTCTGCACGCATGAAGTTGCTTGAGGTGAAGACCGCCCGTTTTGCTGTCGTCGTGGAGCGGTGCGGACAGCCGGTGGTTTATACCCTTTGGCAAAAGCCGGAGAAGGATCGGCATTTCCAAAGCGTGCTCAAGAACCATCGCGTGATGACGATTCAACAGAGCGACAGCGGTGCCGAGTTCGGCGTGGTCGACTTCTGCGAACGCAAAGGCGTCACGTATCTGGTGTTCCCGAAATCACTGAAGCGTTTCGAAGAAAAGCGAATTGTCGGCATCAAATGGGAGCTCGTGCAGAGCTGAACGTCATCCATTCCGTGGCGTGCTAAGTTTCCGCGCATGAGCAACAGCATCATCGACAACGCGCGGGCGGAGCAGTCGGTCTTCGGCGACGAGGAAAGGGCGCGCTACTCGCGTCACCTCATCATGCCGGAGGTGACGGTCGCGGGTCAGCGACGCCTGAAAGCGGCGCGCGTGTTGTGTATTGGCGCGGGTGGTCTCGGCTCGCCGGCATCGCTCTATCTCGCGGCAGCTGGAGTCGGAACGCTCGGGCTGGTCGATGCGGATCGCGTCGATCTATCGAACCTGCAGCGGCAGATTCTGTACGGCACCGAAGATGTCGGGCGCAGTAAATTATTGGCCGCGCGCGATCGACTGCACGCCACCAATCCTCACATCAACCTGCAACTGCACGAAGGGCGGTTCGTCAGCGGGAATGCGCTGGAGATCATCCGTGACTACGATGTGGTAATTGACGGTTCGGATAATTTCCCGACGCGCTATCTCTCCAGCGACGCCTGCGTCTTTTTCCGAAAGCCGAATATCTACGGCTCCGTCTTCCGGTTCGATGGTCAGACGAGCGTTTTTGCGCCGCATCTCGGTGGTCCCTGTTACCGCTGCCTTTTCCCGCAACCGCCGCCGGCGGGCAGTGTCCCAAATTGCGCGGAAGCCGGCGTGCTCGGCGTGCTTCCCGGCATCGTCGGGATGCTGCAGGCGATCGAGGCGCTCAAGCTCATCCTCGGGCTCGGTGACTCACTCCTCGGACGTCTGCTGCACTTCGATGCGCTCAAGATGAAGTTCCGCGAGTTTCACCTCCGGCGAGATCCGGAGTGTCCCGTTTGCGGCGAACACCCAACGATCACCGAGTTGCAGGATTACGAGCAGTTCTGCGCCGGCCCGGCGCGCAACGATACGTCGGTTGTCGCGGAGACCACGGTGCAAGAGCTGCAGCGCAAACGTGCGGCTAACGAGCAATTCACTCTCCTCGATGTGCGCGAAACGTTCGAAGACGAGATCGCAACGATCGAAGGTCGCATGCTGATCCCGTTAGGCGAACTGCCGTCACGTCTGGACGAACTTGGGCGCGACAACGAGATCATCATCCATTGCCACAGCGGAGTCCGGAGCGCACATGCCGCGCAGTTGCTGCAAAAAGCCGGCTTTGATCGCGTCTATAATCTGGCTGGGGGAATTGACGCCTGGTCGCGCGAAATCGATCCGACGGTGCCCCGTTATTAGCGTTCTGCGTTCCCGATTGCCTCACCGAGAGCGCTCGGCGACGGCACTCCATTCCAGCTCGCGATGAGCTTGCCGCGGCCGTCGAAGACGAACGCTGCGATCGTGTTTGATTCGGGCGCGATTCCAAGGCTGGAAACCGCAGAGCCGTCGAAATCTGCTACGACGAAAATGTCGCGGCGTGGATCACGGGTGAGCTTCTTTGCCTGATACTGCGGCTTCAGTTGCTTCGCTTCCGCATCCAAACGATTGCGGATCACGGCTCGCGTGATGCCCTGAAATGGACCAGCCAGCTTGCGCTGAAAATTCACCAGTGTGATGTAGCGATACTTCGGATTGCCAATACACCGGTCGGGTACGGCATCGGCAATTGCGTGTGCCTGCTCTTCATTGTCGCGGGTGACGACGGCGATGACTGTCACGTGTCCGTCAGCGGTCGCGAGATCGTTCCCATCCACATCGTGCAGCGAGAAACTGTACGTTCGGCCCTGTTCCAATCGCGCCGGCTGCGCACTCATGCTCGCCGCGAGAAGGAGCATGACCGAAAACAATTGAAGAGAGCGCGCGATCATGTTTAAGCACGTTCGCTACGATGTGCGCGCGTGACAAGGATCGAGGGGGAACTGACGCACGCCTAATGATCCTCCGATTGTTGGCTGTCGCAGTGGCGGCGATCGTTCTCACCGGCTGCAACCGGATGATGACTCCACGCGGTTCACAGGTCATCAAAGACGCAGACGCACGCGCTGCCGAAGGCGATTTCATTCACGCGGTCGGCCTCTACGAAAGCGCTCTCGATGGGTCAGCGGGCGCGGCCGATATCCATTACAAGCTCGCGTTGCTCTACGACGACAAGATGAAGGATCCGCTCAACGCGATGCATCATTTCAAACGCTATCTCACCGTGGCGCCGAATGGGCCGCACGCGAACGAGGCGAAGAATTTCATGAAACGGGATGAGCTCGCCCTGCTGACGAGCTTGTCCGGCGATTCCGTTGTTAGCCGCGCCGAAGCAGCGCGGTTGAAGAACGAAAACCTAAGCCTGCGAAAAGATCTCGAGGAGAAAGTGGCGCAGTCACGCGTCGCCGCCGCGAACGACAAAACGGCGCGCGGAGCACATCCGGACAAAACTGCCTCGTCTGCGAAAGGAGAGAAACCTTCAGCGAAATCGCACGTCGTCGAATCAGGCGACACGCTCTTTTCGCTCTCGCGAAAATACTACGGCTCCACCAGCCACGTGAAAGAGATCAAGCGCGCTAACAGCAAGAAGCTCGACAGGTCCGGCAAGCTGAAAGTCGGGCAGACGATCACGCTGCCATAAACGCGGGCTGGTGGAGCGGCGGAGACTCCTCGACTTCGCGAAGAATGGAACAACCTTAGTGTTGTCATGACTCCGATCACTCGCATCGCCACGGACGTAGGCTGGCTTCCAGTCAGCTTCGTGAATGTCTACTTCATCGGCCAACCGGGCGGCTCGTGGGTGTTGATCGATGCTGGCCTTCCGGGACGCGCGAAACAAATCACTGCAGCCGCCGCCGGACGCTTCGGCGCGGATCGACCGCCCGAAGCGATCATCCTCACACATGGTCACTTCGATCACGCCGGCTCGGCTTGGGAACTGGCCGAGCAATGGAACGTGCCGATCTTCGCACACCCGCTCGAGTTTCCATACCTCACCGCGCAGTCTCCCTATCCACCCCCAGACCCGACGGTGGGGGGCGCGATCGCCTTTCTCTCGCGCTTTATGCCGTCGCGCGCGTTCGATTTTAGCGGGCGCATCCGGCCGCTGGAACTCGGCGACATTCCACAACTCCCGGGTTGGGAATGCATCCCGACGCCGGGGCATTCGCCGGGTCACGTCTCGTTTTTCCGGCGCGCTGACGGCGTGCTGATCGGCGGTGATGCGTTCGCGACCATGGACATGGATTCCTGGCCCGGGCTCATCTCGGCGAAGCAAGTGCTGGCGCGCGGCGGAGCGCCGTTCAACGTCGATTGGGATGCGACGCAAGCATCGGTCCGGAAACTCGCCTTACTGCGCCCAACAGTCGCCGGATGTGGCCACGGCATTCCAATCACGGATAGCGAACTGCCGACGCGGCTCGACCGCTTCGCGGCCGAATTCCGCCGCCCGCGTCATGGCCGCTATGTGGACAAACCTGCCGTCACCGATCGCGACGGCATTGTGTCGCTACCGCCTGCGCCGCTCGATCCGGTGCCAATGGCGACGGCCGCAGGTATGTTCACCGTCGGCCTGGTGCTAGGCTCAGGTTATCTCGAGCGCGACCGTAAGTAGCTCGCTCGCGCGCGGGCTAAGGCCCGTCGAACGCCGGGGCGCTCGCGAGCGGCTTCGGGTTATTCGCGCCTGCCCCGCCAAAGGTGCCAGTCGTCGAGCCGTTTCCACCGAAGCCGCTGTAGTTCGCGTTGGGTACTCCGCGGAGACCAAAGCCGGTGTAAACATCGGCCGGCCGCTGTCCGCCGATCGTGACCACGACATTATTCGCGATCGTAACTGAATTCGCGGCAATGATGGTTTGAGTGCCGCCGGTCAACGTGCAATTCGCGATGAAATTGATCGTGCCGTTACTCCCTGGCGAGTAGAGGCGCAGGATGGTGTCGGCTGTGATGGAGCCGCCGCCGATCGTGAGGCCGCCGTTTGCGCCAAGGGCGCCGACCTTAACGATATCGCTGCGCAGCATCGCGTTGTTCAGAGAAATCTGACCGGCGTCGCCAGTATGACGAATATCGATCGTCCCACGGTCCGCGCGGACGTTTGCCGGTAGCGCGAATCCCCCGGGTGCGGGGCCATTCACATTGATGCGGCTGTTCGCGCCGGTGGCGAGGATGGTGATCTTACCGCCGGGTCCAGGTGCCGTCGCGTCGAGCAGCGAAAGTAAAGCCCCGCTGTTGCCGATGTTGATCGCGACGTTCGCCGCCGCACCGCTTTTCAAGCTGATGTTGCCACCACGCGCGCTACGTCGCACCGGTGGCGGGGAAGCCGCTTCGCTCGAGAAATCCGCGGACGAAACAACGATTGGTGCGTTGACGATCACAGAACTCTGAGTGCTCTCGAGGTTAACCGTGCCGCCGTTACCTGCTGCGGAGGCGAACTGCGACTGCAATCCCGTCGTTGCTTCTATCCTCGTTCCAACGTTAATCGCACCGCTCGTTAGCACGCTAAACGTTCCTCCGTTGCCGGCCGCGTTTGTCGATGTCGCGTCGGCTCCGTTGAAGTTGATCGCGCCCTGGATGTCACCGGTGCTGCTGAGGTCGAGCGAGTTTGCATTGATAGTTAACATGCCGCCGGCACTGCCCGGCTCAGGGAAGCGCGCGCCACTGAAATTGATTCCGCCTAACGAGCGGACCGCGGTAGCGCTCAGCGTGTGCAGAACATTCGAGCCCGCTCCCGCAATGTATGGCGTGATGCCGGCTGCGTTCGCCTGCAGAATTCCAGTCGGCGTGCTCAGATTGCGGACGGAGACCCCGTTAGCCGTTACATTCCCACCCGCCGTTACCTTAGGCGCGGAGAGTTGCCCGCCCACCGTGATCGTGGTGCCAGCCGAGATGAACCCGGACGCGGTGAGACCGCCGCCCTCATTGATCGTGCTACCCGCGGTCAAAGAGATTGTTGAAGTCCCAAACTGCGACAAGTAGCTCGTCCCCGCCTGAAGTGTATTCCCGCCGAAGATGCTGCGGACCGAGATCGTCCCGGCAGAGGTGATGCTGAGCAGACTTCCCGGGTGGAAGTAGGAAACGGTCGAGCTGTTGAAGCCGCCTCCGCCTGCCGTGAACTGCACCGGTGTTCCGGCTCGGAACGAGAACTGCGCTTCGGGATTGTCCGAGGTCACGTTGATCGCCAGACCGCGCACATCGATGAGGCCGGCATTATTGAGGACGCTCATGTCGCCGCGCGCGTCGACGTTCACCGCATTCCCGGCGCTCACCAGGACCGTCTGCCCGAAGCTGTCGCCGTAGGGATATTGCGCGGTCGTGAAGTTCACGTCATGGCCGGCGGTGAGATCAAGGGTGCCGACGGTGATGGGCCCCGTGCCCGTGAGATAATCATTCCCCGCGAAGACGTGGAAGCCGATCGCGCTTTGCGATGCATTCACCTGGACGTTGTTCTCGGCTTGCAGGATCTCGTCCCGGATACCGCTCGCCGACGCGCCCAGCGTCAGGTTCGATCCAGTCCCACGCGCGTAGAAGAAGAGCTGCCCTAGATTCTGGAATGAGATCCCGCTGAGGTTGATTGGCCCGGCTTGGGTCGCGAGGAGGACCGTGTCGAGACCGGCAAAGGTGAACGTCGCGCCTGTATTGTTAGATGTGATCCCATTCACCGCGATCAGGGCCAGCTTTGTCGTCCCGCCGTTTGCAGTCGAGATCACCGGACTGCTATCGAGCACGAGGTTTGAGAATTTAAATGCGGAGATCGGAAGGTTCGCAGCGTTGCTGAAATGCTGATCGATCCCGCTCTTCGTGTCGAACGCCGAAGTGCTCCCAAACGCCCAGGCTGAGAAGGCGCCGTCGTTCGCGGGAGCGCGGTAGATTTTTCCATAATCGGTGACGCCGTTGTTGGTAATCGCAGGGTCTGTCTGGATCGCAGTCGCGCTCGTGATGACGTAATTACTCGCCGACGTAATAACCGGAGGCGTCCCGAACTTGCTCGGTGTCGGTGTGGGAGTAGGCGTCGGTGTTGCTGTCGGTGTTGGCGTTGGGCTCGGTGTTGGGCTCGGCGTTGGCGTTGGCGTTGGCGTTGGCGTTGGCGTTGGCGTTGGCGTTGGCGTTGGCGTTGGCGTTGGCGTTGGCGTCGGCGTTGGCGTTGGCGT
>JBHENE010000156.1:0-15140 GCA_046262215.1 Chthoniobacterales bacterium
GCTGAGGCGCCAATCCCAACGACAGACGTTAGGCCGTTGTGCTTATCGGTGAGGTGCTCGAGCGCGGGCCGCAACGGATCAGGCGCGTCATCGCCACCGGTCTGCCCGCCAAAAGGCTTCAGCGCTTCGAGCTCGGCGGCCGGGGTCAGGTTTTGCGCGGCCGAAGGCGGGCGAGTTTCTGTCTGCTGCGCGGCTGCGTCACCGTGTGGATTTGAGATGTCGTCAGGCATTGGCGGGAGCGGCGGGAAAGATCACGCTGCGCGTGAACTTATGCGTACGCGAGCAGGATTCCCACACCAAAACGCGCGACAGACGTGCGGTGGCCGGTCGCGCTGTTTCTAGTGTAAAGACGGACAGCCGGCTGCTCCTCTTCGGGACGGTCGGCACTCTCTCCAAGCAGCCCAATTCCCGGCCATCGAACTCGCATGCGAAGCCTGCGAAAAAGCGGCGACCCGCAACCCTGAGGGAGAATGCGAAAAAGCTGGCGCAGAGCTTCAGCGCGCCCGCCTCGTGCAAGCCATGCCACTTAGCTCGCGACGAATTCGGCCGGCTTGGTCAAAGCATGCCGCGGCAGATCGACAGTGAAAACGCAGCCGGAGCCAGGGAGATCACGCACCTTGAGTGTGCCGTGGTTCGCTTCCACGCTCCGCCGGGAAATCGAGAGGCCGAGGCCAAGCCCGGTTTTGTTCACTCCGCTTTGGGTGAAGGGCAGAAACATCGTTTCCGCTTCGCTCGGGAGCAGACCGCCACAGTGATCCTCCACCTCGATCAGGATTCGGTCGCCCACCGGATAGGCGCTTAACTTCACCTCGCTCCGCGCCTCGGTGAATTTGAAGGCGTTTTGCAGAAGGTTCCCGACGGCAGCGGAGAGCAGGTCGCGGTCGGCATCGACGGCGAGAGTGGAGTCGACATGGGCGACGGTGAAGGGGCATCCCACCATTTTCGCTTCCAGGCGGGCGGAGAGTTTCACCTCGTCGATGAAGTCAGAGAGGGAAAACAGCCGGTGCTGCAGGGGCATAGCGGCTTTCATTCGCACCTCCGCGAGGGAAAGATCGATCAGCTTGCGCATAGCGATCAGGCTGCGGTCCAACACCGCGCCGGTCGCGCCTTTTAACCCGACGTCGCCCTCCTTCATCGCGCAGAGGGCGAGTGTGGCAGAGTTGAGTTGGTTGCGCAGTTCATGCGCAAACATTCCAAGGCGTTGGTTCACCGCGTCGGCGTTCTCACTGGCGATCGCGAAATCGCGCTGGTAGGTGAACTCGGTCACCGCATCGGCGATCACATTATCCAGGCAACGGTTGAGCGTCCGAAACTCGTCGGTGTTGAAAGGGATGTCCCGCTGCACCGCAAGGTCGGTAATCGACTGGCAGAGATCGCCGTAATCGTGCACGACCTGATCAACGGTGAAGCCGTGCTGAGAGAGTTCGCGGCCGTGCTTGATTGCTCCGTCGCCCATATCGGAGAGGGAAGATTTTTCGCCACCGGAACAACCCGATATCTCGCGACTCAGTTTCTGGTTGTCGTCCTGCTCGGCCTCGAGAGTCTTGATGAGCTGATCGAGAAAGTGGCCGATGCCGAAGTCCAGCTCTTCCGCGGTCGCTTCCGGCGCGGCGCGAGTGGCGACCTTCGCCCGACACCGGGCAATCAGTTCCCCGCGATTAGTCGAAAGAAACTGGTACATCATGGGCGTGTCGCTATTCCGTAAGCATGGGTCGGCAACCGCGAAACGCGACGGGAGAGCTCTGTGGATGCCACGGTTCTCGTGGGCGACCGTTCGGGGTTGCAAACGCGTGAAACACGCGCCCTACATCACACAACCACCGAAACTTACGCCGTCGCACGGCCGCACGTTCGATACCTTCTCTGTAATGCCGAAGCGCGACATCGTCGTTATAGGAGCCTCAGCGGGAGGCGTCGAGGCCCTCCAGGAGCTGGTCCACGGCCTGCCGGCGGATTATCCCGGCACGATTTTCATCGTGATGCACACCGGACCCGGCAGCGTCATGCCGGAGATCCTCTCCCGCGCTGGTAAAGTCGCGGCCATCAGCGCTGAACACAACGTGCGCTACGTTCCCAACCACATCTACGTCGCGCCTCCGAACCGTCATCTCGTGATCAATGACGGTGTGATGCAATTAGACGCCGGCGCGCGCGAGAACGGCTCGCGTCCCGCGATCGATCCACTATTCCGCAGCGTCGCTCGCACCCACCGCGGCCGGGTCGTCGGAGTCATCCTGACCGGCTCTCTCGACGATGGCTCGGCCGGCCTCTTCGCGGTGAAGGCACGCGGCGGCATCGCAGTTGTGCAGGACCCTGCCGAAGCGGCCGCGCCCGACATGCCGCTAAACGCGATGCGCAACGTGCAGCCCGACTACTGCATCCCGGTCTCGGAGATTGGTCCCTTGCTGGTAAAACTGGCGGCGCAGGAGGCATCCAACGGCAACTCTCCAGACGAGATAAGTGCAGAGCTCGAACAATTCGTTGACCCCGTGCAACTGATCCACACTCCGCCGCCTAACGACACCCAGATTTCGCTCTCCTGTCCGGAGTGCAACGGCTCGCTTTACGAACAACGCGATGGCACGGCGGTGAACTTTCGCTGCCATGTTGGGCACGCGTTCTCACCAGCGACGCTGAGCGAGTCCCACAAGGAAGCGCTCGAGCGCGCGCTCTGGACGGCGGTTCGCACGTTGAACGAGCGCGTCACGATGCATCGCCAATTCCTCCGCCGCCAGCGCAATCCTGGCGAAGAATTCCTCTTCAAGCGCTTTGAAGAATCAGTCGGCGCAGCCGAGCGCGACGTCGAGCTGCTGCGCGAGATCATCGCACGCATTTGAGATTGAAGCGCATGGGCGCCCGTCTGGAGGCGACCAAGCGGAGCAGCACCGCTTTTGACGACCTGATGTTCAACGCGTGCCCGCCGGCCGGTCTCCGCAGGCGACGACCTCCTGCCGCAAATGCGACTGCAGTACTAGAGATCGGAGCAGCAGGTCAATGCGGACAAAGGTAAGTGTAATCTTTCGCGGCGGCGTCTACCGTCCAGTTCGTCGTCTTTTCGCCACGGTTGCGTAAGCTGATGACCCAGCACTCGCTGTTCCAGGTGGCGCCTACTACACGAGTGTGGGCTTGGACGAACCCCTCTCGGCGGAGGAGCTGGATAGCCGCTTCGCGACTTGCGTGGGCGCGTGGCTGCTGCGCGGTCGCAGCAGAGAGCTGGGCCAGCAGAACGATGGGCAGGAAGAATGTGGTAATTCGGCGCATGAGGGTCGTGGTCTAAGACGACAGAAAATCAATCAGGCCGCGCGCACGCAAGCTGGATCAGGGCGACGAGAGAAATCTTACGCGCCGGAGCCCGGAGGGGCTGCCCGCATCGCCTCGTTTAGCATTGGACCAGGTGGTGATGCGCGCTGAATGAACCACTCCACTTCTGCCGACAGCGTATGCGCGCCAGAGCTGTCGTGCAGCTCAACTGGGACAGTCACCAGGGCGCGGCCCTTCCGTGCAATGTCCGCGGAAAGTCGAACCAGCGCTTCTGACGGCACGCTCGCGGTCGAGGTGACAGCGCCGTTAGCAGGCTGCCGGAACTTCGCCCGAAGGCGACGGACGACAGGTACGAGAGCGTCCGCAGAACCGAAATGCCGCAGGAGAAACTCGCCGCTCGAGGCTTCAGCCAGCGCTAGCTGTGCGCTCGCGTGAACGGTGCCAAGATGGTTGAGGTAGCGCTCGGCGGCGGGGAGACGAAGTAGCTCAGATGCGTCGGACCCGTGCTCAATCCCTAGAAAGGCATTGAACGGGAGATCTGTGACACTCGGCGTTGTCATAGCGGTGTCAGCACCTGGCCAGACATAAGACGAGTGAGCGCAAGTCGAAACTCCAATGAACTATCACCGCGACATCCAGATCGGGAACTAGCTGCCTTCGCCGCCCCGCCTATCAGGCGCTGGCCGTTCAATCAGCGAGAGTATGAGTGGCGTGAGTGACTGTCGCCCCCGCCCGGAGTGCAGCAGCCACCATCGCCGCTTCCACGATCTCCGCGTCGGTCGCGCCAGCCTTGCGTGCGCTGCCATTGTGAATGTCGATGCAGTAGGGGCATTGGGTGGTGTGAGCAACGGCAACGGCGATGAGTTCCTTGTATTTCACCGGAATCGCACCCTCAGCGAGTGCCGCCTTGTCGAAGGCCCAGAACGCCTTCATGACGTCGGGGGCGAGACTGTCCATCTTTTTGAGTTTAGCTAGGTTGTTTTTGTTATACATAGGTGTGTTTGCGTTGGGGGTTGAGGAAAGGTGCGAGGAAGCAGGGACAAGGTACAGAGCAATTCAATCCCTCCTTATTCCCTTTTATCTGAAGGGGCAGGCGATTGGAACTTCGACATACTTACGGGTATTCGCAGATGATGCCTCGCGATCAGAGCAGAATGAAGCAAGCTGGCCAACTTTTAAGGCATCGCGGAAGAGGCGGAAAGTGGCTGAAGTATCGCGACATATCGCGCGTGCACGCGAAGCGGAACTCCTACACGAGCTCGACAAGCCGCCTCTGCATTGCGCTGGCCGGCGGAACTTCCCGCTCCGATGTTCCTGGCCGAAGGACTTTAGACCAGCATGCCCATCTGTGTTTCGATCCAGCGGCGGTAGATGAATAAGCCGATCTGAGTTCCCAGCGACTCGACTAATTGGAGAAGGTCTTCGTCCGGCTCCAGCGGCTCCGGACTGTACAATTCCAGCACGCCTTTGACGACGTTGCGGGCGGTCAGCGGAAACCCAAAAGCGCCATGGAGACCGGCACGGGCCGCTGCCGGCGCACGCTGAAAGTTGCGATCAACTGCTACATCCTGCACGCAAAGCGCTTTCTTTGCGGTCCAAACCCGCCCGGGCAGGCCCGCCCCCGGCAGTAGGCGCGTCTCCCGGGTGACCTCGGCGAACTCTCGCATCGCTGGTTCTGGCAAGTGCCAGATGGCATCGCAGCTAAGGTGATCCTCTCCCTCCTTCTGCAGCCAGATGGCGCCCAGCGACCACTTGCCGCTGGCGGCAATCGTCTCAATGATCTGCGGGGCGATCTCCGCCAGCGACTGCGGCCCGGCAAGCAGGCTCGCGACTGCATACTGCGCGGCGCGGCGACGTTCGGTGCGGACGCGCTCGGTAATGTCGCGCAGATAAGCGATGAAGAACGGAATGCCGTCGAGGCGCAGGGCAGTGATCGCTAGTTCTACCAGGATTTCCGTGCCGTCGCGGCGAAGTGCATCGATCTCGATCCGGCGCCCGAGCATCGGCCCCTCGCCGGTTTGCAAATAGTGCGCCAGGCCGCGCCGATGGCGCTCGCGCATCCGCTCGGGAACAATTAGCTCAGCCAGTTCGCGCCCGACGGCTTCGTCGCGACGATAGCCGAAAACCCGCTCCGCCGCGGGATTGAATTCCAACACCGTTCCGGCGCTGTCCATCGCTATGATGCAGTCCAGCGCGGTATCGAGCATCGCCCGATTTAGGCCTTCGAGCCACTCGGCCTCGAACCAGAGCTGATTCGGCTCGGCTACTCCGCGGGGCTCGGATTGGGCGTCCATAGATTCAGCGGCGACAAGCACGGCTGCCGCGGCGCGGACTACTCGCACGGGATTCTGTGCGCGAAAGCTCTTTCCTCATGCCTTCGTCGAATGTTCGCGCCACCGCGGCAATGGGACTCATTGACTAACATTTTAAGCTTTTCCTGCTGAACTCAAACCTGGGCGGAGGAGAAGAAACGTGCGGACCGCAGTCAATCTGTCAGGTTCTTTCGCGACGTCGACTGCAGGCGAGTGCGGAAGATCCTGGCGAGTCTGAGGGTTGGGAGGCGCGGGGTCTATCGGTTGCGCGTTGAAGCGGGGGCTTCTCCGTGTTCGGCTTCGCCGCCCGGGCCGAATAACATCGAGAAGACCACGAAAACCGACGCTCGCGGCGAATCGTCTGTCACGCCGAACAAAGGAGAAACATCGAGGCGCGTATTCTTCGACGGCTTCCACGCCACCGTCGGCCCGATGAGGCAACGGTAGGAGGGATCATCGCGAATTCCTTTGTCGGTAAAGGCGGTGAACTGCATCTCAGCGCCGACCTTTAGCCGCTCCTTCGCCAGCAGCACCGGAGTCATCACGCTCTGTGCAAAGCCGTATTCGCGTCCCCGATCGCCGCCGACTTCCTGCTCGAAGAAGCCGTTCAGCGCCCATTCGAAGTGCTCGCCGAAATCCTGTGCGAGCAGCAGGCGCACTTCGACTGCATCGGGCAGAGGTTCATGTTCGGCGAGGAATTCTTCGGCTTCGCCTTTCGGTAGCCGTTCCGGCGGACCTTCGTCGTGAGTGATGCTACCGAGGCCGAACTTGTATTCTACGAAGACGGTCGGGTTCAGCGGGATCTTGTTCCAATCCGCTAAAGCATAACGCGCCTCGATGCTAAAGGTGCGCTCCTGCGTTTCGCCGCGGAAAGCCTCAACGGTGTTCTCGAACGCAACGCCGAAGCGGTAGGGGAGGCCGACTTCGACTTCCTGGCTGAACAGATGATCCGGACGATTGAAACGGAGCGCGTTGCCTTGGTAAACCAGGCCAGCATAAACGCCGCCGGGCGGCAGCACATAGGCATTCACCAAGGTGGAGAAGCGCGTCCGCGAGAATGCCGGCGGTGCACCGTACGCACTTGGCACCTCCTCACCCGTGACGATAATCTGCGCGTCAGCGGCAATCTGCGCGCAGCTTGGTTCACGAGTGGCGAGAAGAATCACCACTGCAGCGCAGACAGCGCTGAACGCTGAGGCTGAAGTCTGGGGCGAGAAACGGGACATGCGCATTAATTACAAAAATGTAATCATTCTGACAACGCGATTTTTCGCCGGTGTTCGCGCTGTTCGTGGTGCTGAAATAATAGCGTCGGCCATACGTCGAATCGCAGCAGTCGCCAGTGGAACTAGCGTCCTGGCCGTTCGTCCGAACGTATCAGCGACGTGAATTACAGCTTGGCGCTCGCCCTCCTGTCTCTTGTCGCCGCGGCTGCGCGTGTGGCGGCGCAGGACGCGGTCCGACCTTCGGCTCTCGCTCGAGCAGAAGTCGTCGCTTCAGGTGAAACGGAGCGGATCACAGTGATCGGGCGCGAAGATGATTTGATTGGTCTCGCTAACACCTCGTCACAGGGAACAATCGGCGCCGATGAATTAGAGAAGCGGCCATACTCGCGCCGCGGCGAGCTGCTCGAAGCGGTGCCGGGCGTGATCATCACGCAACACTCCGGTGAGGCGAAGGCGAACCAATATTTCCTGCGCGGGTTCAACCTCGATCACGGGACTGACTTTGCGCTCTCCGTCGATGACATGCCGATCAATCTGCGCACCCACGCGCATGGGCAGGGCTACGCCGATTTAAATTTTATCATCCCGGAGTTGGTCCGCGGAATCGACTACAGCAAAGGGCCGTTCTTCGCGGAGGTGGGTGACTTCTCGTCGGCTGGCGCGGCGCAGTTCCGCCTCTTCTCCGAGCTGCCGAAAGGCATTGCGACGATCAGCATTGGTGAAGACAACTTCTACCGTCTGGTTCTCGGCGATAGCGTGAGATCGGGTGGGGGGATTGTGACCGCGGCGTTCGAGTTCGGGCACTACGACGGACCCTACGTGGTGAATCAGAACGCGAATCGTCTTAATGGGTTTCTCCGCTGGACCTGGGGTGACCCGGCTAACAAGTTCTCACTCACCGCGATGGCTTATCACGGTCATGCGCATTCGCCGGATCAGGTGCCACAGCGAGCGATCGACGAGGGCTTGATTCCGCGGCTGGGCGCGATCGACACGACGGATGCGCTGACCAGCGAGCGGGCAAGTCTCTCGTTCGATTGGGTGCACACCGACGGTGACGTGGTGACGAAGCTAGACGCTTACGCGATCTACTACCACCTCGACATCTTCTCGGACTTTACCTTCTTCCTTGACGATCCGGTGCACGGCGATCAGTTCGAGCAAGTGGACCGCCGGGTGATCCTCGGCGGAAGCCTGACTCGGACGTGGCAGACAGAGATCTTCGGCCACCATGTCTCACAGACAGTTGGATTCCAGACGCGGAATGACATCATCCCGGAAGTAGGGCTCTTTCACACCGAGAAGAAGAATCGCCTCTCCACGGTGCGTGATGACTCAGTCGAAGAATCAAGCATTGCGCTTTATCAGCGGAACGAAATCAACTGGTCGCCATGGTTTCGCTCTGTCTTTGGTTTGCGTGGCGACCTCTACTACTTCCACGTGGCGAGCGATACGCGGGCTAACTCCGGCGACCTCTTCGATGGAATTGTTAGTCCGAAGCTAAGCCTGATCTTTGGTCCATGGGCCAAGACCGAGCTCTACCTGAATGCTGGCACTGGACTGCATAGTAACGACGCGCGTGGGACGACAATCAAGGTAAGTCCGGTCAACGGTGAGACCTCGCAGAACGTGGACCCGCTGGTGCGCTCAACGAGTGTGGAGATCGGCGCACGTAGCTCATTGGTGCCGAATCTCGTCAGCACGTTGTCGCTCTACTACCTGGCAGTGGATTCCGAGCTCGTCTTTACCGGTGATGCGGGCGACACCGAGCCGAGCGCGGCGAGCCGTCGGCTAGGCGTAGAACTTGCGAATTACTACAAGCCATTTCCGTGGCTCACAATTGACGCGGACTTCGCCTACACCGACGCACGTTTCCAAGGCAACCTAGCGGGCGATCGCATCCCTGGCTCCATTGCGACCGTCTTCGCGGCTGGTGTGAGGGTCGATGCGCCGTGTGGCTTCTTCAGCTCAGTGCGCACGCGCTACTTCGGTCCGCAACCGCTGATCGAAGATCATAGCGCCGTCGGGTCATCCTCGTTGAACTTTGACGCGCGCATCGGCTGGAGCTTCAAGAACGTGCAACTGGCGGTGGACGTGCTGAACGTTTTCGATAAGAGGAACAACGATATCGCTTACTACTACACGTCACGGTTGCCGGGTGAGCCGGCGGAAGGCGTAAACGATTTTCATGTTCATCCGGCGGAACCGCGCACGCTGCGCGCTTCGATGACATACAAGTTTTAGCCGCGGTCTTGTGGCGGCGCGCATAACGCGCCGTCTTCTACACGACCGTCTCGGCACGACGTCGATCCTGCAACGTTCTGTTTACGTTCGATAGGCGAATTGAGAAACGATTTCCGACGCGCGCACGGGTCAGCTAACAAATGGGCAACGCAGATGCGGCCTTTCGATATTCAGTTCCGCCGTTTCTAGCAGAGGCTCGAAGAATAAATCTTGAAGCCCAGGGCGGTTTTGCCGCACGCTCGCGACTTCCTCCCAGAACCCCTATGAACAAACGCAATCCCTTGGCTCTAGTGGCCCATCCGATCGTCGCATGTATGTGTGCGGTGGTCCTCGTCGTACCCCCGCTTGCTCGTGCGCAGGTTGCCGAAGTTGCTCCACCTCCCACGGGAGCAGCGCAGCCCGCCATGGACCAGAACGGGAACGCGCTTCCAGCCGCGAATGAAGCGACTACCGACCGCGTGTTCGTGACCGGTTCGGCCATCCCGACCGCAGCCGAGGTAGGGCCTAACCCGGTCATCAATGTAACCCGCGACTTGATCAACAAATCAGGCGAGCGCACAGCGGAGCAGTTACTCCGCAATCTTCCGATCGCCAACGCTAACGGCGTGCCGGTGTCCAACAACGAGAACGGCTCCAATACCGCGGTCGGCGCCGCGACCATCGCACTCCGCGGTTTCGACGCGCGGGCGACGTTGATCCTGCTCGACGGACGGCGAATCGCTCCTTACCCGACGAGCAACGCCGGGATCGTTTTCATCGATATCAACTCCATCCCGCAGGCTTCCATTTCGAGCATCGAGATCCTGAAGGACGGTGCTTCGACGACGTATGGCGCTGATGCTGTCGCGGGCGTGGTGAACATCAAGCGACATCACGATTTTCACGGCGTGGAGGCGACGGTGGAGTACGGAAACACCACCGACCGCGACTCCGGTTTGTTTCAAACGTCGCTGCTCTTCGGCGTGGGCGACGGGAACACAAACGTCTCGGGCACGCTCAACTTTTACCATCGCAACTCGATCTTTAATCGCGACCGCGATTACTCCGCGGTGCCGCCATTCCTGAGCAGCAACGCCAGCCCCTACAATCTCCAGTTGAGCAAACTGGCCGTCGCCGAAGCGGGCGGCACCGTCCTGCCCGGGGCGAGCAGAAACGAATTCGCGGGTGCGCCGAGCGGGAGCAACGGCCTCGCGCCAGCCAGCTCTTATCTCTACGGCACGAGGCGCGTGCGGTCGGGCGCCGGGATTCTGCCAGGGTTTAACTTCAACGAATTCTCGCTCTCATTCCCGGAGTCCGAGCGCTACGGCGGCTATGTGGCGATGGATCATAAGATCCTTGGTGATCAGCTCGTAGGCTATGCCGACGCAATGTACCAGAACGTGAAAACGCACAACGAACTGGCGCCGCCAGCTACGGGTAGTTTCCAGACGAACGGGCAGATTACGATTGCCATTCCACCACGGGTGTCGAACCCGGCTGGTACGACACCTTTTGGCGGACCAACGTATGCGGACACCGGCCTGACGCCGGGTGCGTTCAATCCGTTCAATCCATTTAACCAGATCATCTCGGGTGGCTCACGGGCGCGCCTTGCGGAATTCGGTAATCGCCTTTTCGACGATGAGACCGACGCCTTCCTCTCCACAATCGGCCTCCGGGGTGACAAACTCTTCGACGGCTCTTGGGGTTATGACACCGGCTTCCGGTATAGCCAGGTTAAGACCACGACGACCGGACAGCAGGTCTCTTCATCGAACTTCAATCGCGTCCTGAATCAGGCCGATCCAATCTTCAATCCGTCCTCGTCGCAATACATCGGGACGACGACCGCGTTCAATCCATTCGGTGACTTCCGTGTGCCCATCGCCGCGAACCAGGGTGCGATCGACTTCGCGCGGGTGCACCCGGTGGACACCAATAGTTCGAAGCTCGCGACGCTCGACGCGACCATCTACACGACGGACCTCTTCACATTGCCCGCGGGTGGCATCGGTTTCGCCTTTGGTGGCCAATTCCGACGGGAATCGCTCGAAGAGAATCCCGACCGACTGAACGTCATAGGCGATATCGCGGGCAACTCCGCGAAGGCTGCCGCGCGTGGCGGACGCAAGTCGTACGCGATTTTTGCCGAGACCACGGTGCCTATCTTCAGCTCGCAAAACGCAATCACCGGCTTCCACGCGCTCGATGTCACGGCGGCCGTCCGTTACGAAGAGTTCCGCAATAACAACACCAACGTCACTGTGCCGAAATTTGGTGCGCGCTGGCAGCCATTCGACGACTCCCTGACGGTGCGCGCCACCTGGGGAAAAGGATTCCGCGAACCATCTCTCGAAGAGCTGTTTTCCGCTCCGATCTCCGACATCCAAGCGTCGAACGACCCGATGAATGGCGGTGCCTTCGAGCCGGAGACGCAAACCCTAATCCAGAGCACTCGCAACCTTCAGCCGGAAGATTCGGAGACATTCAGCACCGGGCTGGTTTACTCGCCGAAATTTGTCCCCGGCCTCACGTTTTCCGCAGACGTCTGGCAAATCGAGCGAACAGGTGTAGTTCAATCGGCCTTCCTGAATGCGGTCCTGGCGCGCGAACTGGCTGGGACATTGCTGCCGGGCGAACGCGTGGAACGCCTGCCGAGCGGCGATATTTCGCGGATCGTTGTCTCGTATCGCAACGAAGCGGCGCAGACGGCGAACGGCGTCGACTTCGGCCTGCAGTATGTGAAGGAAACTCCGTTTGGAACGTTCACCTCGCTGACCCAGCTGACGTACCTGAACTCGTTCGAAGTGCAGCGCGTGACCGGCGGTCCGACAGAGGAACTGGTCGGTCAAACAACGAACCCCGGTTCCTCCGGCGAAGGCTACTACAGATGGAAAGGAAACACGGCGCTGGATTGGGCGTGGAATGGTTTCGATGTGGTCGGGACAATGCGCTACATCGATGGGTTCCGTGAGGACGATTCCGATGGAAACAGGCATTGGGTCGAGCAGCGGTTTCTCTTCGATCTACAGGCGTCGTATGATTTCAGCGCGCTTGCGCCGCGAGCACGAGAAGCGGCAGCTGCCGGAAAAGACTTCTCCAAGAACGGCGCCGCCGTCGCCGCGACGGAATCAACTTCAAGTGGCTTCTGCGGACTGCTTCTGAATGGGACGCGGCTGACGATCGGCGTCAGCAATTTGTTCGATCGTGATCCGCCCAAGGCGTATGGCGGAGGTGGGAACTCGGTCGGCTACCCTGGCTTCACATATGATGCGACTGGCCGATTCGTCTATGCGCGGTTGACGAAGAAGTTTTAGCAGCGTGCGCTTTGCATCCGCCGCGCATCGCGGCGGATGCGAGCCAACAGGCTTAGCGACAGCAGGCAGAGAGCGACGCATGAACCGCGGGCGCGAAGTAGCGGTGCTCAGACGTAGCTGCGGCGTGACGATATTTGCCGGATACGCGAGCGGCGAGACGCCGATCTACCCGCTGAACGCGTCAGCTAAATCCGGCAACCCGCCCAGCGTTGCTGTGCGTATCAACCCTGAATTCATCTCCGCCATGCAAGTCCTCTTTGTTGAAGATCACTCCGACACCAGGGCCGTTCTCTCGATGCTGCTGAACCGCTGCGGCTGCCGGATGGTAAGTGCAAAAAACATGCAGGAGGCGCAGCAGCGTCTCGAGGAAATGCCGTTCGACGTCCTGATCAGCGATCTAACCCTGCCGGACGGGGATGGCATCAGTCTGGTGCGATTCGCGAAAGAACGGCAAAAAATCAAAGCCATCGCGCTGACAGGCCGAACGTCCGACGCCGACCGGTCTGCCGGCTTGGCTGCAGGTTTCGATCATTACCTAACAAAGCCGATCGATATGCACGAGCTGCGGCAGACGCTGAACGGCTAATCGCTGGCAGCCCTCGCCCGAGCAGACGTCGATGCGTTCGCCCGGACGTGTAGATTAGAGCGCGAGCTGCGGCTACGCCACCATTGCTCCGCTAAGTCGCTCGTGTGGTTGTCGACGTAGGCTAAGACTTCTCCTCATGGCGCAGTTCGCCTCTCTCCCGATTGTCGCGACCGATAGAGCAGCGATTTTGGTGACTTGCTGGCGTGGGCAGACAGGGGCAGGACGCACAGTTCGGCTGAGCGACCTGAGGGGTTCTGTCGCGCCAGCAAACAGCTCAACAAATGGTCGAGTCTACTGAAGATCGGTTCCGCCTCACGATTCCGTTAACGGAAGCAATTCCGTTTGCGATCGGCGCGTCGGATCTCGGTTACTCGAATCCGAGTGACGAGTTGCGTCAGTTGATTGGTCTGCTCGCCATCGACATGCTCGAGTACTCCGAAGAATGGCGCGCCGCAGCGCTCGTGCGCGCCTGTCTCATGGATAAGTGGCCTGACTTACTTCCGTCTGGCGACGGTTCCTAACGTTAGCTGATTGTTCCGCGCGAGTCGCCCGAGTGCGCAGAAAGACGGCCGAGGCAGCTTAATATCGCCTCGCGGCAGAGGTTTATGGGGCCACCTGAAGTCGTCTTCGAAGTCGCAGGCTGCGTGACACGTTTGGTGCGGCGCAACGTGCAGACACGCCCATTGCGGCTGACTCTCAACTGCTCCGACGTGCGCGGCTGAATCATGCGCGGAGTCTGACAAATTGGGTCGCGGCGTGGCAATCAGCGCCCCGCCCAAGCACCGCGTACGAGAAATCCGTACTCGCCGGGCTTTTAGCCGCGCGGACGCTTCAGGGCGTTGTGATATTGAATATCGAAGGCCCGCAAAGCCGCTGCGACCGACCCGCCAATCCCAGCGATTCCCTCCTGCAGCGTGTAGCCCAGCAGAGCGACCCAGCTGCTCCCACGCGGCAGCAGCTTCGGCCGGCGCACTGCCGACGGGCTCCGCGGATGCTCCTCGCAGTAGCGTTCCATCTCCTCGAGCGCGATCGCTTCGCGCCGTACCTTTGCTGAATCTTTCGGCGGAACAATCATCTCTGTAGGCTAAACGCGCGACAGCTTCGGATTAGCTGGGAAGAATTCCGCGCAGCACGCCTCGGGTTTTCACGTAGCCCCAGCTCCGCCGCCTCTCCAATAGTCAGCGGTCAACCGTCTGGCACCGTCTGACTATGATTCCGTTGAGCCCAATTCCTCTTGGTGCCGCTGACAAACTGGAGGCGTTACAGCGTGTCGATATCTACCGCGCGTGGCACGCGCTAGGCGACAAACGGCTCTGCCTGCAGTGCGGCGACATCGTGACGGGCTGGGAGATCGCGATTGTCGGTGGAACGCGCGGGCTGGGGCCGTTGCGACTCCAGTGTCCAACTCCGGGTTGTACGGCAACAGCTATGGACATGGCTCTTCCTCAACCCGGTGTCGCTCCGCAGAGCAGGCGTTGGCGTCAGGGCGCGTACGGATTGGCCAGCGACGCACCGGCACAAGCGGCCACCGAAACCGTCCGTCGGCGAGCTTTCGCGAACCTGTGGCGCGTCCTTCACCGCCGCGGTCGCGAGAGGGTCAATTAGCGTCGCTCGCGAAGGTCATCGCGTTCGACTGTCGGTAGGACAAAGTGTAAGATCTCCCCATGAACAAACTGCTGGGTTTGCTAGTCGCTTGTTTGATCGCCAACGGTGCGCTGTCGCCAGTGCGTGCGCAGAACGACATCGAGGTCATCCCTGCCGGCGACGCGAAGGTTTACGGCGAGTATCCGATCGCCTATCAGGAGATCATTACGCGGTGGCTTGGAACAAAACTTGCGGATCCAGCGAGCGCAGTGATCGAGTGGCCGGACGCGCCGAAGCCGGGCGAATATGTCACGTTGAAACGGCAGCGGTTTGTCGGCTATGTGGTCGACTTCAAGGTGAACGCGCGGAATGCATTCGGCGCCTACACCGGGAAGCAAAAATATCGCGCGGTGATCCGCAATGGCGACGTCGTCTGGGGCGGGCGCCCGCGCTATTAGCCGCCGAGCAGACGGTCGAGCGAATCGACGCAGAGTTGCGACCAAGTCTCCAGAGCGTCGCGCCGGCTAACGAGTTCTTCGCGCGTGAGGAATGAGAGATTCGTGATCATCGCTTCGCGTTTTTCGATCTTCGGCTCCGCTAATCTGAAAACGTGCACGATGCCGAGGTGGAC
>JBHENE010000157.1:0-19060 GCA_046262215.1 Chthoniobacterales bacterium
GCTGAGGTCGGACGCGCCTTGCAGCTGTCGTTTCCAAAATGCGTAGCTCACGACCGCGACTTGGTTTTCCTCGCCGCCAGTTTGTTCGCCGAAGAAGCGCCCAATCACCGGTGCGACGCCGAGCACTCGGAAATAGTCCGCCGTGACGGCCAGCACGTCAGTGCGCACCGGCTCCACGCCGCCGGCGACGGCTTCCGCTCCGCCGTTGTAGCTGGCGATCGCTTCAAAGCTTCGGCTGCGCTCGCGGAGATCATCGAAATTCGGATCGGCAAACCGCATCCCGCGCCCGGCTTCATTCAGCTCGCGCACTTCTACGAGCCGCTCTTGTTGCCGATAGGGAAACGGACGCAGTAGCACCGCGTCGAGCACGCTGAAGATGGCCGTCGAAGCGCCGATGCCGAGTGCCAGCGTCAGAATGGCGACGCTGGTGAATCCCGGCTTTTTCACCAGCGACCGAATGGCGTAGCGGAAGTCGTTGATCATCGGTGCGAGCCTTTCCGGGATTGGTTACTCGTATCGGAGCGCGACCATCGGATCGACTTGCATGGCGCGTCGCGCGGGGATGTAGCTGGCCAGCAACGCTGCGCCTCCGAGCAACACTACGACTGCCGCATACGTGAAGACGTCGTTCGCGCCTACGCCGTAGAGCAGGCTCGCCAACAGGCGGGTAGCAGCGAACGCTGCCGCCAGACCAACCGCGAGCCCGATCACCACGAGCGTGAGACTTTGCCGCAACATCATCGCGAGCATTTGCTGCTTTTGCGCACCGAGCGCCATGCGGATGCCGATCTCGCGCGTGCGCTGCGTGACGCTGTACGCGATCACGCCATAAATGCCGATCGCGGCGAGCGTCAGTGCGACCGCGGCGAAGAGACCGAGCAGCATCATGTTGAAGCGCGGCTGCGCGAGCTGATCCGACACCAGCCTGTCCATCGGTCGCAGCGGCGCCACATACAGATCTTTGTCGATCTCACCGAGGGCGTGTCTCACTTGCGCGTCCAGTCCGGCCACGCCGGGAGTGGAGGCACGCAGGACAAAATCCAGCCCACGCACGGGCTGCTGTGAAAACGGGACGTAAAACTCGGGCGTTGCTGCTTTGGCCAGCGATTCATGGCGCGTGTCATTGACCACACCGATGATTTGTCGCCGAGGCGGCACCGTGCTGCCGTCTCCATCGATGCGAATCCACTGACCGAGCGGGTCGCGTCCAGGAAAGAACCTTCGGGCAAACGCGTCGTTGACGACAATCACCGGAGGCGAGTTCTCGGAGTCTGCTTCATCGAACACGCGGCCTCTCAGGACGGCAATCATCATCGTTCGGAAGTAGTCCCCGGCCACGACGAGATGACTTGCGTCCGGATGGCTGCCGGGCCCTCCTTCGCGCATCCCGCTCGCGATGAAGGATGAGGCGTTCCCAATGTCGCTCAAAGGCAGCGGGATCACTGCGCCGGCGGACTCGACACCCGGCAGCGACGATAGTTTTTGCAGGATTTCGCCGTGGGTGCGGCGTTGCTGCTCGCGCTCCGGGTATTGCACCCTTGGCAGCGAGATCGACGTCGTCATCACCCGCCCGGGATCGAAGCCCGGATTCGTCGCGCGCAGATTGAAGAAGCTTTTGATCAGAAGGCCGGAGCTCGCCAGCAAAAGAAGCGAAAGCGAAACTTGCGACACGATGAGTGCGGCCCGGGCGCGTTGGTTGTGCAGACCGCCGGTTGATCCCTTGCCACCCTGCTGGAGCGCTTCGTTCACGCTTGGACGCGACACTTGGAGCGCGGGAATGAGCCCCGCAAGCAGCGTGCTTGCCACACCAAGCGCGAAGGTAAACGCAGCCACGGCAGGATTGACCTGAATCTCGCCCAGATGTGGCAGCCCCCGCGGGCGTATCAGATTGAGAAGATCCACGCCCCACCATGCCAGGAGAAGACCGGCTCCGGCCCCCGCGGAGGCGAGCAACAGACTTTCACACAGCAATTGCCGAAGGATCCGCCCGCGGCTCGCCCCAAGCGCCGCCCGGATTGCGATTTCGCGGCTGCGCGTCGCTGCGCGGGCGAGAAGGAGGTTAGCGACATTCGCGCATGCGATGAGAAGAACGAGCGCCACCGCACCGAGCAGAATCAGCAGCGCCGGCCGTACGTTTCCGACCACATCAGAATGGAGCGTGACGACGGCGGTCGAGAGACGGTTTGCATTCGTGCTTGGGTGCTGGCGGGCCAGATGCGACGCGATCGCGCTCGTCTCGCTCTCTGCGTGGCGGATGGACACGTCCGGCTTCAGGCGCCCGACGACACGCGCGAAATGCCCTCCGCGGTTCTGCAGCTGCGCCGCAGGCAGATATTCCAAAGGCGCCAGGTAATCGATCCGTTCGTGATCAACCGGGAACTTCCAACCGGGCGGCATGACCCCGACGATCGTGAGGCGGCGGCCGGAAAGTGTGATCTCCCGGCCAATTACATTTTGATCTCCTCCAAATCCACGCTGCCAAAAAGCGTGGCTGAGAATGATCACATAAGGCGCGCCGTCCATGTGATCGTCCGCCGTATAAGCGCGGCCAAGCATTGGCTGGACCTCGAGAACGCGGAATATTTCCGTAGTGACGGCAACGCCTCGGAGCAGCTGCATCTCGCCGGAACCCGCCAGAGGCCCCTCCGTCCAACGGTACGCCGCGAGCGCTGTGAAACTCTTGCTCCCGTCACGCAGGTCCACGTAGTCGGGGAACGAAAGCGCGTCGCGATTGCTGCCGTCAGTGGACGACCTGCCCCACACCACGACGAGCTGATCGGGATCTGGGAATGGCAGTGGTCGCAGCAGGAGCGCATCGACGACGCTGAAGATCGTGCTGTTCGCGCCGATCCCGAGCGCCAGCGTGAGCACCGCGATGACGGTGAAGCCCGGCGCTTTGAGCAGCATCCGAAGGGCGTATTTGAGGTCACCGATCATAACTTGCGTGCGCGGTTGTAGCCGTCGCCCTATGGCCGACGCCGGGGTGTTTCTCGGCGCCACGCCCGCGGTGCGCTTCGCATAGCGAAGCGGCTACAGGACGTGTGCGCATCCACATCTTCTGCTCAAACGACAAACCCATCGCGGAGTTGGATCACACGATTGCCATAGGACGCATTCTTCTCAGAGTGCGTCACCTGCACGATCGTGGTGCCTTCGCTGTTCAAGCGCTTGAAAAGCTCCATGATCTCCTCGCCCTGGCTCGAGTGAAGATTCCCGGTCGGCTCATCGGCGAGCAGTAGTTTCGGATGTGAAATGATGGCGCGCGCGACGCCGACGAGCTGCTGCTGGCCGCCCGAAAGCTGCCGTGGATAGAGATCTTTCTTCCCTACGATGTGGAAGCGATCGAGCGTGTCGGCTACGGTTGCCGTGCGATCGCTTTTGCTGACGTGTCGATACGACAGCGGGATGTCGAGATTCTCGTAAACGGTGAGGTCGTCGAGAAGGTGATACTGCTGAAACACGAAGCCGATCTGCTCATTCCGCAGCGTGCCGCGAGCATTCGGCTTCAGCTGATGCACCGCTGTTTCTTCGAAGTAATACTCTCCGGTCCAGGCGTGATCGTGCATGCCGAGTACATGGAGGAGCGATGATTTCCCCGCGCCCGAAGGACCCATAATCGAAACGAAGTCGCCTTCCTCGATCTTCAAGTTGATGTCGCGCAGGACATAGAAGAACTGCCCTTTCGCGAGCGGGTAGAAACGTTCGACATGTTTGAGTTCGATTAATGGGTTGGGCATGGAATCAAGCGCGTGAGGCGGCCTTAGCAGAGCAAGCACGCAAGGCGCTCGCGCTACCCGAATTACTCATGGCGCAACGCCTCCAGTGGATTCAAGCGCATGGCCGCGCGTGCCGGGATGTAACTGGCGGTCAGGCCAACAACGAGGAGCAGCGAAGCAACAGCCGCGAAGCTCAGGGGATCGTGCGCCGAAACGCCCTGCAACTTCCCAGCAAAAAGCTTCATCAGAAAATACGCAGCCACGGATCCGACCACGAGCCCGAAGCCGATCAGCCGCATCCCTTGACCAGTGACCATCCGCATCACGTCCGCGGCTTGCGCGCCCAACGCCATCCGCACGCCAATTTCGTGCGTGCGCTGCCGCACCGAATACGAGATCACGCCATAGAGACCCAGAGAAGCCAGGAGCAAAGCCAGCGCAGCAAAAACAGCAAAGAGCCAACCCAAGAATCTCTCCAGCCAGAACAATCGCGTCAGCACTTCATTCATGCTCTCGATTCCCTGAATTGGCAGCTCCTTGTTCAAAGAAGCCACCGTCTCGCGGGCAAGACGTGCGAAATGCGTGGGATCAATTTTGGTGCGCACCGCCACCGCCATCTGGACCTGCGCATGTTGGGATAACGGGAAATAAACTGCCGGGTGCGCGCGCGCCCGCAAACGATCGTAGGCGACGGATTTGACAACACCGACGATCGTCGCCCACTTCGGCGGATCACCGGGATTCTCAAGCGCACGCAGAGAGTGGCCGACGGGATCCAAATTTGGAAACCATCGACGCGCAGCCTCTTCGTCGATCAGGACGACGTGTGGCGCGTCTGCACGGTCGGTCGCGTCGAAATCACGGCCACGCCACAATGGGATTCGCGCTGTGCGCAGAAACCCCGGCGTAATTGTGATCGCTGTCATGGACCGCGCTTCCTGTGGTCGCGCGGGTTCGTTCTCGCCCTCCAAGAGAAGCGTGCCCCGCGTTGCCCCGGTGCCGGGAAGCGAACTGACCGCGCCCGTGGCCTCGACTCCCGCCACCCCGTTCAGACGCGGAATCAGTTGTTCGAAAAAGCTGGCGGGCGTGTCGGGACCGGGAAACTGCGTCCGCGGCATCCCCACCCAAAACGTCAATGTATCCGACGGGTCCGCGCCGAGATCTCGCGTCTGGAGCGTGAGCAGACTGCGCAACATCAAGCTGGCGGCGATGAGCAACACCATGGCTAACGCGACCTGGGCGACGACGAGCGAATTGCGCGCGCGCCGGGCTTTCACACCGCCGCGAGCGGTGCGGCTCGCTTCCTTCAGATCATCCAGCACATGCAAGCGCGACGTTTGGAGCGCCGGATACAAGCCGAATAGCACTGTGGAAATGATGCCAGCGCCGATCGCAAACAGGCAGGCGCGCCAGTCGAGGCCAAATTGAATCCAATATGGGGAAGGGAAAGCAGCCCGCACCAAGTCCGAGCCCCAGCTCGCAAAAATTAAACCGAGCGCGCTGCCCGCCGCCCCGATCACCAGTGCCTCGCCCAGGAGATGGCGCACGATTTGCGCGCGCCCCGCTCCGAGCGCGAGCCGGATGGCGAACTCGTGCGTGCGGGCCGCGCCGCGAGCCAGCAACAAGTTTGCGAGATTGCCGCACGCGATCAGTTGCACGAGGACCACGGCTCCCATTACGAGAAGCATGACTGGTTTCATGCTGCCGGTCATTTGTTCGCGCAACGGCGTTATGTGCACGCGCCGACCCGCATTGGTCTCGGGATATTCCGCGGCGAGCCGGCCATTGATAGCTTCCAATTCCGCGCGCGCCTGCGCGAGCGAGACGCCCTTTCTAATTTTGGCATAACCAAGGAGCGAAAATCTGCTGCGCGTATCGTCCTTCTCCTGAAACGGGAGCGGCATCCAGAGATCCTGCACGTTCGGGAAACGCCACGCTTTCGGCATCACGCCCACCACCGTCACCTGCTTCCCATCGATGGCGACGGCCCGGCCCACGATCGAGCGTTCCCCGCCAAAACGGCGTTGCCAAAGATCGTAGCCAATCAGGACGACTGGCGGCGCGTTCAGCTCGTCGTCTTCCGCGCGGAACCCGCGGCCCAGAACGGGCTGGACGCCCAGAAACGCGAACGTGTCCGCTGAAATGCGCGCACCGAAGTAACGCTGCGGGTTTTCACCGCCGGAAATGGTGACGCTGATGAAGCGCAAGCCTCCTATTCCCTCGAAACTGGTCGCCTCCTTTTTCCAGTCGAGGTAATCAGGATACGAGAGCCCGACATCATCATCCGGGCGCGTCGCAAGATATTCGGAAACATAAACGACCCGGCCCTGATCGGACATCAGTGGTGTGGGGCGCAGGAAAAGACCGTTGAAAACCGAGAACGCGGTGGTGGTCGTGCCAATCCCGAGCGCGAGCGCCGTGATGGCTACGAGCGTGAACCCCGGCGCCTTCGAGAGGCTGCGGAGCGCAAAGCGGAGTCCGTTGAGCATGGCTGGATTGGTTGGTTCGGGGGAGAAGCAGGCGGTTAAAGAGGTCGCGGCCCACGCGCAGCGGACTGCGTCACATCGGCGTAGGAACCCGCCTTGTCTTCGAGAGCGCGCAACTGAGTCACAGAGAATTCCTGCGGTGCTCGCTGAGACGACTGCCGATCACGCGACGCGATAAGCAGCGCGTGCGCAACAAGGAGCAGGAGGATAAGAAGCGCCGCTCTAGTCGAATGAACGTCCAGATCCTTCCGCAGCATTGCTTCTCGGTCCGGACTAATTTACGCCGCCATTCGATCCTCGACCACGCGGCCGTCGAACAAGTGAATCGTGCGGTCAGCATGCTCGGCAAAACGAACGTCGTGCGTCACCATGCAAATGGTCGCGCCGCCAGCGTGCAGTTCCTTCAGCAGATCCATGACGGCCTCGCCGTTGCGCGAGTCGAGGTTACCAGTGGGCTCGTCCGCGAGCAGAATCGCCGGCTTTCCGGCGAGGGCGCGCGCGACAGCCACGCGCTGCTGTTGACCACCGGAGAGCTGACTCGGCAAGTGCTTCGCGCGATGCCCCATCCCGACACGCTCAAGCGCTTCGATCACGTGTCCCTTGCGATCGCTCGACCCCATGCCGCGATAGGTCAATGGCAGCTCGACGTTCTCGAAGACGGTGAGGTCGCCGATCAAATTAAAGCTCTGGAAGATGAACCCGATCTCACGATTACGGATACGCGCGCGCTCAGGGAACGACAGGTTGGCGACCTCCGTCTCCTTCAGCGAATAGCTTCCGCCGGATGGCGTATCCAGCAGGCCGAGGATCGAAAGAAGCGTCGATTTCCCGCAGCCCGAGGGGCCTGCGATCGAGACGTATTCGCCTTGTTTGATGTCGAGATGGATCCCGGAGAGCGCGTGCGTTTCGACTTCGTCGGTCAGGAAGACCTTCGTGACGGCATCGAGTTTGATGAGTGTGGGGGAGCCGTTTGTGCCGCGCGTGCGCGGCGCCTGTTCGATGGTGGATTCGGTGGTGGTCATGTTATTGCGGGGTTGGTTTGGGGGATAGGTAAGAGAGTTAGTTCAGTCGGATGCGTTCGTGCGCATCCATCGCGCTGGTGTCAGACAAGATGACTTGGTCGTTAGGCTCGAGACCGCTGATGATCTCGATCGTGTTCACTGAGCTGCGACCGAGTTTCACCGGCGTGCGCACGGCTTCGGAGGTGCCGGGGACCAGCTTGAAGATGCCGACGGTGTTGTTCTCCTGTCCGAACGCCGGGCGACCGACGTAGACGACATTGTCGAGACGCTCGAGTTCGATCGTGCCGTCGACGCTCAGGTCAGGGCGTGCGCCGCGCGGCAACTCCCCGTCGAGCGCGACATCCACTTTGACGGTACCTTGCTCAACCGCGGGATCGACGCGCGTAACATGGCCGGCGACGACACCATTCCGCGTATCGATCGACGCTGGCAGATTGATCTGAATGTCTTTCGCCTGCGTCTCCGCGATCTTGATCTCCGCCTTCAGCTTCGTCGGATCTGCGACGCGGGCGAGGTTGCTGCCAGGCTTCACCTGCTGGCCGACTTCGACCGGCAATTGCTGCAACACACCGGCAAAACCGGCGCGGACTTTTAGTTGCTCCATCTGCTCGCGCTTGAGCGTGGCGTTCGCCTTTGCCTGATCCACTGCGGCCTGCTTCGACGCGATCTGCGGCTCGATGTTATTGCGAGCGAAGTCGTATCTCTTCTGCTCGATCACATCACGTGCGGCGAGATCCTCGGCTTTGATCTTCGACGTCTTGTGCACGAGTGCGGAGACAAGACCGTTCTTCGCGAGCACGTCGTTCGTCTCGTTCTCCATTTTAGCCTGTTGGAACTCGGAGTGGACTTTTGCGGCGCTCGCCTCTTCCTCGAGGAGCCCGCGTTGGAGAGTTGAGCGAAGCGTGGTCAGCTCCGCTTCCGCCCCCGCGTATTGTGACTCGGCATCGCGTGCGGCCTGCTCCACTTCGGGGCTGGTTAGCTCCACCAGCACCGTGTCCGGCTCCACATGCGCGCCCGGGCGCACAATAATCTTATCAACACGCGCTTCCGTCCGCGCCGCGATCCAGCGAATCTCTTCCGGCACGAGCGTCCCGAGGCCGCGCACCTGCCGCACCATCGGCCCGCGCTTCACGGTGTCGATCCAAACGGTGGAGCGATCGATGCTCGGCACTGCTGGCTTCAGCCGCGAGAGCGCAAAGGTGGCGGCGATGAGACCCAGCACGATCACCGAGGTCATCACGATCCGCTTTTGACGCTTCTTCTTCGCAACGCCCGCGCGCGGCACATCCATCGCGGTCGTGCCTTGTGAAAATCCGGTCGGACGCACGATCGTGTTTTCGTCTTTCGGTTGTGCTTGCGGGCGCATCGGTTCGGCGGCGAAATCGAGCGTTACAGAAGACCCCACGCGGTGAGCGCGACGCGAGCACCCTGGATCACCGGCACAGCTGCTGTGAGCGCCATCAACACGAAGATTGCGGCTTCACTCACGAAGTGACCGCGCGCTTCACGCTGGAAGTAATCCCGGCTGATTCCGCGGAAGGAAGGCTCCGGGTTGCCGTGGCAACGGCCGGCGAAATCGGCCATCGCGTTGGGCCGGAATTGGTAATCAGTTTTCGGCGAACCGTTTCGTCTGGCGGGCAGGGAGCGGCGACTCGTTTCGGTAGTTAGGAGCGTAGGTTTCATGGCTGGTCTCTTCTGTGGGATGCACTCGGCAGTCCCTTTGGATTCAAAAGTTTTCGATGTTCCCGTGCAGTTATTGCAAAGCTCGTGCCACGCCTACTTCATTAGTTATTAGTCGTTCAACTAGAGACGCTTGAATCCATTGACGCATGAGGAAACATCACGACGACTTACCGCTTGTGGGATTCCGCCGTCCCGCTTGTGGGACAGCAAACGCAGCATTGGTACAAGGCTACGACTTCGGCAGTCGCAGCAACGCCTCGCAGCCTGAACGCCCGCGCCGATTCATCAGGCTGAGCGAGCCGCCATGCGCTTCGGCGATCTGCCGGCTCAACGCGAGCCCGATGCCGGACCCGCCGGGTTTCGTCGTGAAGAACGGCACGAAAAGATTCGTCGGGTTCATAATCCCCTGCCCCTCGTCCTGCACCGAAACCTCCACACATTCAGAGATCTCGCGCCACCGAATAGTGACGCCGCCTCCGGTCTCCAGCGATGCATCGACCGCGTTATGCACGATGTTGATCAGGAGCTGCTCCAACTGCGCTGCGTCCGCGTCCAACGTCACCGCCGGACCGCCTGCGACGCGGACTGGAAGCCGGCGCTCCAGCCCGACGACACGTCCGATCAACTGCGCGAGGTCGACCGTTTCCTTTTGCGGCGAAGGCAAACGCGCGAGGCGAGCATATGCCTGCATAAAGCGGCTCAGCGATTCGGCCCGCGTGGCGATCACGTTCAGACCGCTCCGCGCATCATCCTGCCAATCGGGCGGCGGCGGATCGCGGCGCAGCAACGTCTCGAGACTGCCGGCGATCGACTTAATCGGTGCAAGCGAATTGTTCAGCTCATGGCCAAGCACGCGCACGATCCGCTGCCACGCGTTCCGCTCCTCTTCGCGTAACGTTTTGCTGAGATCGGTCAGCACGACCAGTTCATGCGGTAATCCTCGTTCGCGGAATGAGCTCTTCCGCACGCCCCAACGGCCGGTCGCGCCCGGAAATGGCAACGTCAGCGGAACGTTGTCATCCGCGTCGAGCACGACATCGAGATTGAGGTCGCTCGCTTTGCGGCCGAGCAGCTTGTCGATCGATCGCGCGAGCAGAATCTCACCCGCGCGATTGACCAGCCGCAGCCGACGTTCGGGATCAAAGGTGAAAATGACGACATCGATTTCCGCCATGATCGTGCGGAGCAACGCGGTCGCTTCGAATGCGCCGAGTCGCTGCGTGCGCAGCGTCTCTCCGAGCTCGTTGATCTCGAGCAAGACTTCGCCGAGTGCGTCATCTCGCCGTGCCCCCCGAGCGCGGATCGAGTAATCACCCTCGCGCAATGCCGCCAGCAGATTCGCCATCGTCTGTAACGGCCGGATCGCGTGCTCGCGCGCGCTCGCGACAAACCAAAAGCTGCAGCCGATGATGAGCAACGTCAGCGTCCACTGCACTTTCGGCGTGTAATCACCTAACCAGAGCAGCGAAAGCGCGACGATCGCCGCCGGGGCAGCCGCTCCGATCGTGAGCCACGTGAGTCGCCCCTCGTGCGAAAAACGATGCCGCAGCTTCGTCTCTCGAGGCGATATGGGCTCGCTCATCAGGCGACGCCGCGAACCGCTGCGCTCGAACTACAATCCATGTTGCTGCAGCCGCCGGTAAAACGCGCTGCGGCTTAACCCGAGCGCCTCCGCTGCACGCCGCGCGTTCCCGTCGAAACGCGAGAGCGCTTTTTTGATCAGGAACCCTTCGACCTCTTCCAGGCTCATATCTTCGAGCCGCGTCGAATCCTCGCGACCGCTCGTTAGGCCGAGGTCATTCACCTTCACCTGTTGACCCTGCGCCATTAGGACGGCGCGCTCGATCACGTGATCGAGCTCGCGGACGTTGCCCGGATACGGATGCTGCATCAGCACGTCGCGCGCTTTCTCTTCGAACGCCGCGAGGCTCTTCCGATAACGCGCGGCGTGTGCGCGCAAAAAGCTATTCGCCAGCGGCATGACGTCTTCGCGTCGCTCGCGCAACGGCGGCAGCGCGATCTCGATCGTGTTCAGCCTGAACAACAGATCCTGACGGAATTTCCCCGCCGCGACCTCGTCATGCAGGTTCGCATTCGTGGCGGAAACGATCCGCACATTGGCGTGCAACGTCTTCGAAGAACCGACGCGCTCGAATTCGCCCGTCTCGATCATGCGCAGCAATTTCGCCTGCTGATTCATCGGGATGTTCGCGATCTCGTCCATGAAGAGCGTGCTCTCGTCCGCCAGCTCGAAGCGCCCGGCGCGGTCCACCTTCGCGTCGGTGAATGCCCCCTTCACGTGTCCGAACAACTCGCTCTCAAAAACACCTTCCGAGAGGCCGCCCATGTTCACGGTGATCATGCTATGCGAGGCGCGATTCGAGAGTGCATGCAGCGCGCGCGCGACCAGGCCTTTGCCGGTTCCGTTCTCGCCCGTGATCAACACGTTCGCGTCCGACGGAGCGACCCGTGAGATCAGCTCCAGCACTGGCCGCATGCGTGGAGACTCCGCGATGATGTTCGGCGCTTTGCCGCGCAGAAGTTGGTTGGCGGCCTCGAGGCGGCGTCCTTTCCGGAGCGCGCCGGCTAGTTCGATTTGCGTCCGCACGACCGCGATCAAGCGCTCGTTATCCCACGGTTTCGGAATGAAATCACGCGCGCCGCGCTTCATCGCTTCGACGGCGAGATCGATCGTCGCCCACGCCGTCATCACCACAATCGGCAACGTATCGTCCAGCGCCTGAATCCGCGGAATCACCTCGAGACCTTCCTGCCCTGAGGTCGTGTCGCGCGTGTAATTCAGGTCCATCAAGAGCAGCGCGTAATCGCGTTTCTCGAGCGCCTGCATCGCGCCCGCGAGCGATGTCACCGCATCGGTTTGATGCCCCTCGCCCTTCAACAGGATGCGCAACGCTTCGAGCACATCCGTCTGGTCATCTGCGATCAGGATCCTGCTCATCGGCTAAGTCTGAACTGTGTTTCCGCCGCGCTGTCAATCACGCGGCGATTGCGACAGGCAGCCGGTTGAGAACTTTTCGCTCGCGCGGAAACGCGATCGGCCCCAGCTGTTGACGCACGTCGCCACTAAGACTCCCGCCATGAAAAACACCCTCCTCTTTTCTCTCCTCGCACTGCTTCTCGCCTCGAACGTCCGATCCGAAGAGCCCGCGAAACCGCAGCCGTTAACACTCATCAAGGCCGCCCGGTTCATCGACACAGTAAGCGGTGCGATCCGGGAGAACCAAGCGGTGCTGATCGAAGGCGAGAAGATAAAGTCCGTCGGCGCCGCCGCTGATCTCAGCAAAGGATTGCCGCCCGATGCGCGCGTCATCGATCTTGGGGATGCCACCATTCTCCCCGGCCTGATCGACTGCCACACGCACGTCACCAGCCAGCCGGAAAACTACTACGAAGATCGCTTCCGCCGCTCGCCGATCGATGTCGCGACTGTGTCGCACGTTTATGCACGCCGCACTCTCGAAGCCGGCTTCACGACCGTGCGTGACGTTGGCGCGAGCGAATATACCGACCTCGCGCTGCGCAACGCCATCAACTCGGGTAAAATTCCCGGGCCGTGAATGCTCTGCGCTGGGCCTGCGCTCGGATCGACCGGCGGCCATGCCGACCTGAACGGCTTCTCGCCGTACCTGCACTTCGACAAAGTCGCGAACGGCATCGCTGATGGTCCCGACGCGATCCGCAAGGCCGTCCGCACGAACGTCAAGTATGGCGCCGATTGGATCAAAATCCTCGCGAGTGCTGGCGTGCTCTCCGAAGAAGAATCCGTCGGCGCGCCGCAATATTCGTTCGAAGAAATGAAAGCTGCCGTCGATGAAGCAGCGCTCTGGGACCGCAAAGTTGCCGCGCACGCGCACGGCACCGAAGCGATCAAAATGGCCGTGCGCGCCGGCGTCGCATCGATCGAACACGGCAGTCTGATCGACGATGAAGGCATTCGCCTCATGAAAGAACACGGCACCTGGCTCGTCGCGGACATTTATAACGACGACTACATCCTCGCCGAATATTCGCGGCTCGGTTACCCCGAAAAAATCATCGAAAAAGAGCGGAACGTCGGCCGTTTGCAGCGCGAAAACTTTCGCAAGGCGTTCAGGGGCGGCGTGAAGGTCGCGTTTGGCACCGACGCCGGCGTTTACCCGCACGGCTGGAACGGCAAGCAGCTCGCGAAGATGGTCGAGTGGGGCCTCACGCCGATGCAGGCGATTCAATCCGCGACGAGTTCTGCGGCCGATCTCATTGGCTTGAAGGCGAAGGTCGGTCAGCTGGCGCCCGGGTATTTCGCAGACCTCGTTGCGGTCAAAGCCGACCCGTTGAAAGACATCAGCGTGCTTGAGCGCGTCGAGTTCGTGATGAAGGGCGGGGCAATCTACAAGAACTCGCTTACGCCTGACGCGATCGCGAAAGCGGAATAGCTAATTCATCGCGACGCGTAGATATCGACCCGCCGGATGAATGGCGAGGCGCGTTCTACGTCTACCGACCGAGGTTTGTGATGAAAGAAGCTTTACGTTCAACTGCGACTTGGAAATGGGCGCTAGTCGGCCTGCTACTCATCGGCGTCATCGTCGCGGCGCGCGTCTTCCCGCTGGTCGATTGGGTGAAAGCGTTCGCGGAATGGGCCGGACACCTCGGCCTCCTCGGTGCGCTCCTTTATGGCGTCATCTTCGGCCTGATCTCGATGCTGATGCTCCCGTCGCTGCCGTTTACAATCGTCGCAGGCTTTGCGTTCGGCATGGTGAACGGCACGATCTCGATCATGCTCGGCATCGCCATTGGCGCCTCCCTTGGTTTTCTCGTCGCGCGCTACGCAGCTCGTGGCGTCGTCGCGCAGAAGATCGCGGCAAATCGCCGCTTTAGCCTGATTGACCGCGCGATCGCAACCGACGGATGGAAGATAGTGGGCCTGCTGCGCCTATGCCCTGTGCCATTCGGTATCTCGAACTATCTCTACGGTCTCACCGCGATCGATTTTTGGCGCTATATGGGCGCGAGCTTGCTCGGCATGCTCCCGGGGTGTGTCGCTTTCGTTTACCTCGGCGCGTTCGGGAAGCAGACAATCGAGGGCGGGCGCAATCCCGTTCAGTATGTGCTTGGCGGGTTGACCGTAGTCGCGTTGATCGGCGTGACGTGGATGCTCGGTCGAATTGCGCGACGTGCAGCAGGCACCGAGTTCGAAAAGCCGAACGCGGCTGCCTGACGATCGCTTACTGGCCGCCCTGCAGCTTGATATCGCGGACGCCGCGCCAAACGCCGTCGTCGCCGCGCTTGAGGGCGACGATCACGGGATGTCCGCCGTTATCGGCAGCGTGCTTCACTTCCTTTTCGTTGATGCGGGGATCGTCTTTGAACCAATAATCGTCGATCGACCGCTCCGAATATCCGGGGCCATAAACATGCGCATGGATGTGCGCCGGCGTAGTGCGATGCGGATATGCGCCCGGCCGGATCGTTCGAAATTCATATTTCCCGTCCGCACCGATCTTCATCCACCCGTTCAGCCGCGGATGACTCGCGTCATCCTTTTCGTTGTAATAGCCGGTCCGGTCAGTTTGATAAACCCAGAGCACCATTCCTTCCGCTGGCGTCTTCCCCTCCGACTGAAAAACTCTTCCGGTAATTACCATCGGATCGCCCGGTTCCGTTTCCGGTGGGATCACGGTATTCCACGACAATTTCTCCGGCGCATCGCAAGAGCCGCACGGCGCGCCACCAGCTAATGTCGGCGGATAGCCGCCCTTCTTCCCTGATTGCGCGATAGCCGTGACCGCGATACTCAGCGCCGCGACCAGGCCAATAAGTGTATCGAGGCGAGGTCGAGGGAATAGATTGTGCATGGTTTAGAAGATTCCGACGCGCAGAGCGGCTACTGCTCGTAGCAATCCAGGTATTTGATGCCGGATCCGGTATTGAAAATCACGACGCGCTCGGCGGTATCGACGGTGCCTTTTCCGATCAGCGACCTCAGCGCTGCAAAGCAAGCTGCCCCTTCCGGCGCGACGAAGAGACCTTCGTCCCTCCCCACTTCGCGCGTGATGCGGATCATCTCGGCGTCGTCGACGGTGATCGCGCCGCCACGCGATTCGCGCAGAATGCGCAGCATCAGGAAATCGCCGACCGCTTTCGGCACGCGCAATCCGGAAGCAACGGTGTGCGCATCCGGAAACTCCAGCGCGGCGTCCTCGCCCGCTTCAAACGCGCGCACGATCGGTGCGCAGCCTGTCGCCTGCACCGAAAACATCCGCGGCCGCTTCGAGCCGATCCAGCCGAGCTCTTCCATCTCATCGAATGCCTTCCACATCCCGATCAAACCGGTCCCGCCGCCCGTCGGGTACAGCACCACGTCCGGTAGTTGCCAATCCATCTGCTCCGCGAGTTCGTAGCCGAGCGTCTTCTTGCCCTCGACCCGATACGGCTCCTTCAAGGTCGACATTTCAAACCAGCCTTCCGCAGCTTTCCGTTTCGCGATTTCAGCACCGCACGCCGTGATCAGGCCATCGATCAGCGTCACGTGCGCGCCGAGTTCACGGCACTCGATCATGTTCGCACGTGGCGTATCGCTAGGCATGAACACATGCGCTTCGAGTCCAGCTCTTGCAGCATAAGCGGCCAGCGCACCACCTGCGTTACCAGCTGTTGGCACAGCGAGTTTCGTCGCGCCGAGCTCCTTCGCCATCGAGACCGCTACCGCCATTCCCCGCGCCTTGAAGCTTTGGGTCGGGTTCTGCGATTCATCTTTGACGAACAGCTGCGAAACGCCGAGCCGCGCGCCGAATCGCGGTGCCGGCAGGAGGGGCGTGCCGCCTTCACCGAACGTGGTCGGTTCCGACTCAGCCGGCAGCGGCAAGACTTCGCGATAACGCCAGAGCGACTTCTCGCGCGTCGCGAGCGACTCTTTCGTCAGCGTCTTCCCGGCGGCCGCGAGATCGTAGCGCGGGAAGAGCGGCTTGCTGCAAGCAGAGCAAAGATTATGCAGCGCGTTCCACTCGTAACGCACGCCGCATCCGGTGCATTCGAGGTGCGTGAGAAAGGTCGTCATACCCTCGCTTCAGCTTGATCACGCATCAGCGCAACCCTCTCTTCAGATCTCGCCTCAGCTCACTTCAGCGTCGAGAAAAGCGCAGCGTAAACTTCAATCCCGTCCCAAAGATTTTGCAGCCGCATGTTTTCGTCGGCGGCATGCTGATTGTCGTCGTGGTTCGCGATCGGCAGACCGATCACAGGCGTGTTGTTCGGTTGCTGAAACAAATACATCGGGATGCTTCCGCCACTCGTCGGCAACAGCACCGGATCGTGGCCTGTCGCTGCCATGATCCCGGCGACTTCGCGCGAAAGTGGCAAATCCAAGGCGGTCCGCGCCGGTGGATAGCCTGAGCCCCACTCCACTCGCACAAGCTTCGGATGCGCCATGCGCGTCGCCGCATTCGGCTTCTCGCGCACAATCTCGTAGCCCTGCGTCTGGAGATGCTTTTCGACCAGCGGCTTGATCGACCCCGGCGTGAGATCCGGCACGAGACGGAAGTCGATCGAAGCCCGCGCTTCCGTCGCGATCGTGTTTGATGCCTGCGCGCCGACGTGTCCTGCTTCGAGGCCGCGGACGTTTAACGCCGGCAGCATCAGGAGTTCGTTCAGCGGTTTCCCACCGCCTTCGACGCCACCGATCTGGAACTCGCGCTGCAGATCAGCCTCGATATTGGGCACCTTCGCGAGCGCATCACGTTCCGCTGCAGTGGAAGGCCGCACGTGTTCATAAAATCCGTCGATCAGGATTCGACCGCTCTCGTCGCGCATCGACGCGATCAGGTGAGCGAGCGCGACGGCGGGATTCGCAACCCAATTTCCATAGTGGCCGTCGTGCAAACCTTTGCTCGGCCCATAAACCGTCAACTCCAGATCAGCGATCCCGCGCGCGCCGAAGAAGAGCTCCATGCGTCGGCTTTGGTGGACCGGCCCGTCGCACAAAATCCAAGCGCTCGGCCGCAGCAGATCAGGATATTTCTCCAAGTATGCGCCGAGGTGTGGCGAACCCGCTTCCTCTTCCCCCTCGAAGACAAAGCGGACGTTTACCGACGGCGTGACCTTCGCCTCGCGCAAGGCATCGAGCGCGGCGAGCATCGCAACGATCGGCGCCTTATCGTCACCGGCGGAGCGCGCATAAAGCCGCCATTCCGGATCGATCGCCTTCGTGTTCCGCCACTCGACGTCGTGGCCTTGCGTGTCACGCATGACCGGCTTCCACGGCTCGCCCGTCCAGCGCGTGGGATCGACTGGTTGGCCATCGTAGTGCGCGTAAAAGGCGATCGTCTGCTTCGCGCCAGGAGCCGGCAGGTCTGCGACGACAATCGGAGGCGCCCCCTCGAGCGTCAGTAGCTGCACAAGGAGGCCGCGTTTCTCGCACAGGGCGCGAACCGCCTCGGCGTTGCGGGCGATATTCGGCGCATCGGTGGCCAAATTCGGGATCGCTACGAAGTCGCTAAACTCCGAGAGAATCTCGCGTTCATGCGCCGTCCGCCACGTCCGCGCCTGCTTCGTCACTGCAAGTGGTTCGCTGTGACAAATCGCCCCGCCGATGCAGAGCAGCCAGAGCGTGAGAAAACGTTGTGAGAAGCTCATCGTTTCGACGGGACAATCGTCGCCTGAATGATTCGGTCGAGCTTGGGAAATTTGCTGTCCAGGTAAGCGTTTCCCTCGGCGAAGAGCGCCTGCTGCTTGCCGCCGCGCATGCCGCCACCGGCCTCTTCGCCATAGTCAGCATACAGCTCGTCGACCACATCCATCCCCTCCACCACTCGCGCGATCGGCGCGAATCCCTCGCCATCCAGTCGAGAATTATCGCCAAGGTTGACGAACAGCTGCGTGGTGCGCGCATCCGGACAAGTCATCGCATAGCTGATGAACCCGCGCGTGTTGCTATGCTGCACCGGATCGTCCTTGAAGCTTTCGCTCATCCAACGCTTGGCAATCGCAGGATCACCCGCGATGCCAAACTGCGCGATGAACCCCGCGCGCACGCGGAAGAACCGGGAGTCGTCGAAGAAATGTCCGCGCACGAGATTGTAAAAACGATCGACGCCGAGAGGCGCCCACGCGCGATGCGCTTCGATCACGAAACTGCCTTTCGTCGTTTGGAATTCAGCGCGGAAAACATCCGGCGCGCTTTCGCTCCAGAACGAGTCACGCGGATCGTTCAGCGGCGAATCCGCTTGAGGATCGACGCTACCATGCGCGGTCGACGGAGACAGCGAGCACACTGCCAGGAGTAGAACAACAATCAACGCGCGCACTTTCATCGTCCGCTTACATTCCCAAAAACATTGAGACGTTCCGCTTCTTCTAGAATGGATTCCGCATACTGCCAAAGCTGCGTCGACGCCTCGCCGATAGGCCGCTGACGCTCGTAAGCCTGCTCTTTGCGGATCCCGAATTCTTTCCAGCTCCCACCGTTGTTATGAAAGTTTTGCAGCAGCGGCATCAAGCGGTCGAGGGCGTTCGCGAAGACGGCTTCGGCCGACGTTCGCGCCTCAAATTCTTCCCAGAGCGCGCGAAATTCCGCGCACTGCTCATCGGGCAGTAGCGCAAATATTCGGTCTGCAGCGCAGACTTCGCGCTCCGCTTTCGTGGCATTTTCCACGAGGTCGAAACAGAAGGTGTCGCCGGCGTCTATTTCAACGAGGTCGTGGATGAGCAGCATCTTCATGACGTGGAGCAGGTCTATTTGCGTATCGCTATGCTCGCTGAGCAACACCGCCATCAAGGCAAGGGTCCAGCTGTGCTCGGCGCTATTCTCGTAACGCGGCACGCCAATCGGGCTAACCTTCCTCACGATTCCCTTCAGCCTCTCGGTCTCGACGAGAAAGGCTATCTGACGCTGCAATTTTTCCTGCGGACTCATTGACTCTTACACCCAAAGCGTCCGATCGAAGGTGCGATACTGAATTGCCTCGCTCACGTGATCGGGCGTGATGTTGTCGGACGATGCCAAGTCAGCCACAGTGCGCGACACCTTCAGGATGCGATCGTAAGCCCGCGCGCTCAGGTTCAGCTCTGTCATCGCAATCCGAATCAGCTCCTGCGATTCATCCGCCAGCTGACAATGTTGCTTGATCTGACGCGGGCCCATGCGCGCGTTGCAGTT
>JBHENE010000158.1:0-7171 GCA_046262215.1 Chthoniobacterales bacterium
GCGCGAGTTGTTGTCCTCAGCCGAGATCCGCAGCGGTTTGCAGCGTCAGCTCCACATCTCGCGCGCGAAGCGGGAATCATGTTTGTACGCGGCGACGTGCAGACATTAGATGCTCGCAGCGTTCTCGACCAGCTGGCGGAATCCTCACCAGACCAGTTCGCGTTCGTCATTCACGCCGCGACCGAAGCCTCGGCGAAGCTGAACAGCGAAAACCCGCTGCTAATGGTCGACACCATCGTGCAGGGCACGCGCGCCGCTCTGGACTTCGCAGCTGCGGTAGGGGCGAAGCGCTTCCTGTTAACGAGCTCGGGCGCGGTCTACGGCCCGCAGCCGCCGCACGTCACGCATGTGCAGGAGGATTATCTTGGCGCACCGGATCAAACGGATACTGCTTCGGCCTATGGTGAAGGGAAGCGGCTTGCCGAGCTACTCTGCGTTTGCTTCGCAAAGCAATACAGCATCGAGCCCGCGCTCGCCCGCTGCTTCGCGTTCGTCGGTCCTTTTCTGCCGCTCGACGCGCACTTCGCGATCGGCAATTTCATACGCGACGCGATTCGCGGCGGACCAATTCGCGTTGGTGGCGACGGCACTCCCTATCGCTCTTACCTGTATACGGCTGATCTGGCAGTGTGGCTTTGGACGATGCTCGTGAAAGCCAGAGCGTGTCGGCCGTATAACGTCGGATCGAGCGAAGAGCTGAACATCGGTGAAATTGCGGAGCAGGTACGCACAGAAGTCTGTCCGGAAGCTGTGGTGGACATCGCGCAGCAGCCCCGAGCAGGTGGCGTCCCGGGCCGATACGTACCCGCCACGGATCGTGCAGAGCGCGAGCTTGGCCTCCGCAGCCGCGTCTCGCTTGGGGATGCGATTCGCCGCACCGCGCGCTACGCGCGCGACGAAGCCTCCACAGCGACACATCGATGACGTCGGCGGAACATCGCGTTGTTCTTACCGGTGCCTCTGGAGCTCTGGGACGCAACTTCCTTACGCTCGTCGCAAACCGACGCGACGTGCACGTTCTCGCGTTGCTGCGTGACGACTCGCGTCAGCCCGCGGTACAGGAGCAGCTTGAGTTCGCCCGGGTCGATTTCGACGATGTCCTGATGCTCAGTCGCACGATCGAGGCGTTCAAGCCGACGTGCGTGATTCATTGTGCCGCAACCGGCATGAGCTTCCCCAAAACGCGCTGGTTCAGCCTCATCAGGTTCAACGTCGACGTCAGTATTAATCTCTGCCAGTGCGTGTCGGTCCACCCGAAGTGCCACTTCATCTATGTGAGCACTGGGCTAGCATACCGCGATCAAGGTCGGCCGCTGCGCGAGTGCGACCCGCTCGACACACTTCATCCTTACGGCGCCAGCAAAGCCGCTGCGGACATGCTGGTTCGTTCGGCCGCGGCCGAATTTGGCGTCGGACTAACGGTGCTGCGACCGTTCTCGTTCACGGGGCTTTGGGATGATCGCGGCCGTCTGTTCCCGACACTGCTCCGCGCAGCGGTGAATGCCCACGAGGTTGATCTCTCGCCATGTGATCAGGTGCGCGACCACTGTTCGGCGCGCGACGTCGCCGCGGGCATGGTTGCGGCGATGGAGACCGGCGAGTCCGATGCGCCTGCTCCGCGGGTTCTTAACCTTGGGAGCGCGGACCCCGCGCCGCTGCGCGATGTTATCACGCGTGTGGTCAATGAAATCGGCCTGGACGTGAAGCTAAACTTTGGCGCGCGCGATTACGCGCGCTTCGAGCCGATGTTTCTCGGCGCCGACATCAGCAAGGCCGGCGAGCAGATGAACTGGATTCCACGCCACAATCTTGCGCACGCCGTGTGGCAGCTTGCGCACGAATCCTTTCCGCAGCTGAAGGTGCGCGAGCCCCGCGAGAGTATCTGAGATGAACGAAACAACGCCTGAGCTGAGCATCGTTTTACCCGCCTACGAAGAGGCGAGGAATCTTGACGTATTGCTCCCGCAATTGCACGAGGCGGTGCGCAGTTTCGGCGTGCCGTACGAGATCATCGTGGTCGACGCCGAGCAGCCGCGCGACGATACCCCGTCTGTGTGCGAGCGACACAGCGCTGTTTACCAGCCGCGCTCAGGTGGCGAGCTGTACGGCCACGCGATCCGGACGGCCCTGCAGGTGGCGCGCGGTCGCTACCTGATCCTGATGGATGCCGACGGCTCGCACAGCCCCACCTTTGTGCCGAAGCTGTGGGAGCAGCGCGAGTCGGCCGATATGGTGATCGCCTCCCGGTATGTCCAAGGCGGTCGGACGGACAATCCGGCCGTCCTCATCTTGATGAGTCAGATGGTAAACGTTGTGTTCCGCCTAGTGCTCGGTCTGAACTGCGCCGACGTCTCGAACAGCTTTCGCCTGTATCGCGGTGACGACGTTCGCTCGCTGCAACTCGAGTGCGACAACTTCGATATCGTTGAAGAGATTCTTGTGAAGCTCGTATTCTCAAGGCCCGGATTTCGGCTGAAGGAAGTGCCGTTCGTCTTCGAGAAAAGGAAAGCCGGCAAAACCAAGCGCAAGCTCGTGGCATTCGCGATTGGTTACGTCGGAACTCTGTTGCGCCTGCATCGCTTGAAGCGCAAGGCGACGCGTGGAAAGTCGCGCCAGGCATGAGCAGGTACCTCGTCACCGGCGGCTGCGGATTCGTGGGCAGCAACATAGCCGCCACTCTGCTTCGCGAAGGCGGAAACGTTGTGTTGTTCGACTCGCTCAGCCGGAAGGGAACCGCGGAGAACCTGCAGTGGCTGCAAACCCTCGGGCAGGCCGAGTTCGTCCATGGCGACATCCGAAACTGGAACGATGTCGATCGCGTGGTCCAGCGCACGCGACCGAGCGTGATCTTCCATCTTGCCGGTCAAGTCGCCATGACGACCTCCATGAACGATCCGCGCCGGGATTACGAGGTGAACGTGACCGGCTCGATCAACGTGCTCGAGAGCGTCCGTCAACGTTGTCCAGAGGCAGCGATCGTGTATTCATCGAGCAACAAGGTCTACGGCAACCTCGCGGTCGCATCGCTGCGCGAAGAAGAGACGCGGTACACCGTGCCGGATTTGCCGAATGGCATCGACGAGAGTGCTCCGCTCGATTTTCATACGCCATACGGCTGCTCGAAAGGCGCGGCTGACCAGTACATGCTCGATTACGCGCGGTGCTTCGGATTGAACACCGCTGTCTTTCGGCACTCTACGATTTATGGCGGGCGGCAATTCGCCACCTTCGACCAAGGGTGGGTCGGCTGGTTTTGCCAGCAGGCGGTTGAGACGCAGATTGATCCAGAGCGCGCGCCGTTCACGATCGCCGGAGACGGCAAGCAGGTGCGGGATTTATTATTCGTCGACGACGCGGTGCGTTGCTATCTCGCTGCGGCGGAAAACATCGGGCGCGCGCGGGGCGAAGCGTTCAACATCGGCGGCGGCATGGAGAACAGCTCGTCACTACTCGAATTATTCGACGCTCTGCAGCGGAAGCTCGGCGTGAAGCTGCGTTACGAGAAGCTCGAATGGCGGATGGACGACCAGAAGCTGTTCGTGGCGGACATCCGCAAAGCGACAGAACTGCTTGGCTGGCGGCCATTGGTGGGAAAGGATGAAGGTGTAAATCGGACAATCGAATGGGTGAAGTCGACACACACGCACTGAGCATGGCGGGTTTTTCGACGCGCTACACCGTAGCCGCGGCGGCGGTTTGCGGATTGCTTTGCCTCGCACTCATAGTCTGCGTGTGGTGGACAGGGCCTGTGCCGCAGATCGTGTTCGGCCATGACGTGATGGTGCTCCTGGAGGGTGGCTGGAAATGGAAATGGGGATTCCGGCCACACACTGACTATTACTCGCCGTTCGGCGCGTTGACGTTTCTGCTCGTCGCGCTGGGGATCGATCTCACCGGATCGCTGGTGCAGGCCCTGCCCGCCGCTACCTGCATTGTCGCCGCGCTTGCTCTGCCGATGGCGCTGTACGGCACGTTCAGCCGGTTGCATCCGATCGCCGCATTTGCCGCGACGATTCTGCTCATCGCCGCCGCGGTCACACCGCATGAGCTTCGTTTCGATAGCACGGTCTGGAGCTACGCCGCTGTCTACAATCGTTGGGCTTATGCGTTGTTCGGCGTCGCAATAGTCACCATTGCGTTACGACCGACGATGGCTTGGAGCCGTCGCGATTGGGCTGATGGGCTAATCGCCGGGGCCTGCGTGATGTCATTGATCTTTCTGAAGATTAGCTACGGTCTACTCGCCGCCGCCATCTTCATCGGTTTCGCTCCTTTTCGCCGGCGGTCGGCGGGCTATTGGCTTGGGGCCCTTTTGTCGGGTGTGCTGGTCGTGCTGTTCGTTGGGCTCTTGCTCCGCTGGGGATTTTCGCTGCTGCTCGCCGACATGCAGATCGCGTCAAAGGCACGGCACGGGCTGGACGCCGCGCAGTTCCTGAAATGGGCCGGCTCGCTACGGTCGGATCTAGTTGCGTTAAGCAGTCTCGCGGCGCTCTGGTTTATTTGCGGCGTCGTGTTTGGGCGCGCGGCGATCATTTGTCGGTTCATCAACGCCCTTCTTTTACTCGGCGGCTTTGGAGTTTCGGCAGCGGCGATTTTGATGACGAATTCGCCTCTCGGTGGTTTGCAGGAGAGCCCCGTCACAGGACTCGGTGCGCTCGTATTTCTCGGCGGGATTCTGTCGGATTGCTGGAACAAGCGACTGACAGAGGACTGGCGGAGAGTAGCGGTAGCCGTTGTGACCTGCGCCGCGGCGGCCGCGTTGGCACTTTTCGTCGTTGCACCTGTCACCGGACGCGACCTGAAGAGCATTAGCGAAGCGGCGAGGTTTAAAGCGAACAAGAGCAGCTTGTTGCCGTTGGAGACATTTCAGACAGGTCCTTTGCAGGGGCTGCAAATCAAGGACTTCGGCGGCGATCCTCCATTGCCGACTACGTATGTCGGCAAAGTGAATGACGGGCTCGAATTGCTCGCCCGCACCGGAAATTCTCACCGGAGCGTCGCCGCGCTCGATTTCGCTAATGCCTTCAACGTCGCACGCGGGGTGAAGGCGAGCCGCACTGCGCCAACCGTGTGGCAGCTTGGATTCGTGTTCTCAGCCACATCGGCGCCTGCGCTGGACCGGGTGTTCAACGGCGAGGATGTCATCATGATCCCGGTGCGGTTTGGAGACGGAAACCAGGGCAACATCACTGTCATCCGTCAGCTTTACGGTGCCTATCTCGATGAGCGATACGTGTTGGCGGGTGAGTCGGAGCAATGGCAGCTTCTCGTCCCGAAATAGCCTGCCGAAGAGCACCGGTATCAGCCGAGAAGGGGTTATCCGAAGGGAAGCTTTGAAAATACGAGTCGCAGATTACATCGCACGCACCCTCGCCGCACGCGGCGTGCAGCACGTCTTCATGGTCACTGGCGGCGGCGCCATGCACCTGAACGATGCGTTTGGCCGTTGTGCCGATCTTGAGGTGGTTTGCTGCCACCACGAGCAGGCATGCGCCATTTCCGCTGAAGCATATTTCCGCGTCAGTAATCGCCTCGCCGCCGTCAATGTCACTACCGGCCCTGGCGCGACGAATGCGATCACCGGCGTCTACGGCGCGCACGTCGACTCGATGGCGATGATGGTGATCTCCGGTCAGGTGAAATGGGAGACGACGGTGGGAAGCACAGGCCTGGCCCTCCGGCAGTTGGGCGATCAGGAAGTGGACATCGTTTCGATGGTGCAAGGGATCACCAAGTATGCGGTTCTCGTCGCCGATGCGCAGACGATTCGCTACCATATGGGACGTGCGCTGCACCTCGCCACTTCCGGCCGGCCCGGACCCGTCTGGCTCGATGTGCCGACTAATGTGCAAGGCACTCTCATCGACCCCGAATCTCTGCGAGCCTACGATCCCGCCGAAGATCCACTGACGTACGAAACGGCCGGTCTCCCTGTGGCCGCAGCGAAGCTCGTCGACTTACTGCAGAACGCCGAGCGCCCGGTCATCTACGCCGGCTCTGGTATTCGCCTCGCTGGCCAATACGAGCGGTTCCTCCACCTCGCCGGTAGCCTGGGCGTTCCCGTCGTCACGGCGTGGAATTCCAATGATCTGCTGCCGAACGATCACCCTGCTTTTGCGGGCCGGCCGGGCACAGTCGGGGATCGCGCCGGCAATTTCACTGTCCAGAATTCCGATCTCGTCGTGATCCTGGGCTGCCGAATGAATGTGCGGCTGCTCAGCTACAATTGGGAAAATTTTGCGCGCAACGCTTACAAAGTAATGGTGGACGTGGATGCACTGGAGTTGCAGAAGCCGACCCTCAAACCCGATCTGCCGATCCACGCCGATCTCCGTGAATTTCTGCCGCTGCTCGAACACGCGCTATCTCGCTGGCAGCCGCGTCACAGCAGCTGGCTCCGGTGGTGCAAAGAACGCGTGAGCCGGTATCCGGTGGTGCTCCCGGAATACTGGAAACTGGAAGAAACCGTGAATCCCTACTGCTTCATGGAGCGCTTGTTTGCCCATCTCGAGGAAGACGAGATCGTGGCGTGCGCCGACGGCACTGCCTGCGTCACCGCGTTTCAAGCCGCGTTCATCCGGAAAGGCCAGCGCCTCTTTCACAATTCCGGCTGCGCGCCGATGGGCTACGATCTTCCGGCCGCGGTTGGTGCCGCGACGGCATTACCAGATCGGCACCGCATCATCTGCATCGCCGGTGACGGCAGCATTATGATGAACCTTCAGGAACTGCAGACGATGGCATCGCGGAAGATAAACGCAAAAGTGTTCGTGTTGAACAACTGGGGCTACCACTCGATCCGGCAGACGCAGCGGAACTTCTTCCCCGACAATATCGTGGGCTGCGGAACGGATTCGGGGCTTGGTTTCCCAGATTTCGCGAAGATAGCCGCCGCGTTCGGGTTCGGATTCGAACGTTGCGCATCACACGCCGAACTTGACCGGGGCATCTCGGCCACTCTGAATGCGCCTGGCCCGGTGATGTGCGAAATCGTGCTCGACCTCGCGCAGCCGTTTGCGCCGAAGTCATCATCGAGGAAACTCGACGATGGCCGGATGGTCACCGCGCCCCTAGAAGATATGGCGCCGTTTCTCAGCCGTGAGGAACTGAAAGAGAACATGCTCGTTCCGCTGGTGAACGCCGAGTGAACGCGCAGCGCGCGAGATTCACG
>JBHENE010000159.1:0-25111 GCA_046262215.1 Chthoniobacterales bacterium
ACATAGCAGACGCCGCCCACGACCGATTCGGCACCTACGATTCCAGTGAGCAGATCTTCTTTTCCGACGCCATTCTGGAGCGAGATCACCGCCGTCTCGGGTGTGATGATGGATCTCGCTGATCGTGCTGCGGCTTCGGTGTCCCATAGCTTCACACAGACCAAGACGACATCCGCAGGGCCGAGCGTGTGCGGTTCATCGCTCACGCGGGCCTTCGGCAAATGGATTCCGCCAAGATCGCCTTCGACGCGAAGCCCCTGCTCGCGCAAGGCGGCGAGTTGCGCGCCGCGCGCGACGAAGCTGACATCGCATCCGCCCTGCGCGAGTCGCGCCCCGAAATAACCGCCGACGCCGCCGGTGCCGAGCACTGTTACGCGAAGTGACATTGATGGACAATACCGACGCAACGCCGAGCCCCAACCCACCAATTGGAGCCCGGCGCGCAGGTTTAGGTCCTCTGCATAGCCGGGCCATTCTCCATCGGCTCGGCGTCCCAAATAGGAGATCGCCGCAGGTACTTTATTCCTCGATAATCTTTTGCCGCACATCCGTTCCGAGCTGCCGACAACGGCGACGCCGCTTGCCGAACTGAAATGGACGATTAGAGACGTTGTTAACAGCCGATGATCCGACTACGACCTCCCGGATTACGAATGCCACTTGCGAGTTCTCAACGGCTGGCGAGCACCTCAACAAGGAAGTCGAGCGCGAATTCGCAGGCTTTAATGCGCGAGTAAGAGTCTGCACGATCTACGCGTAAGCCGCCTTGTTCAGGAGCAGTTACAGGCACAAATCAGTGGCTACCCCGCATGGATTCGAACCATGAATAACGCCTCCAAAGGGCGCTGTGTTACCGTTACACCACGGGGTAATTCCGCTGGCCGATTTCGGATTTTCGCTGGCGGAAGAAGAAACCGCAAACTGCATTTCGGCCGCCGCGCGAGCTATTGATCTAGCTGAACGGAGAAGCTTACGGTGCCGGTGCCGCCGGGGCGCAAAGTGCCGGTGAAAGTCCACTTCATCGCTCCGCGCGCGCCTGGAGCGGGGGCCGCCAGTGCCACCGCGGTCAGGTCTAACGGAAGCGGACCGTTCGTGCCGCTCGTGAATTTCGTGAAGGCCGGCGTGGTGTCGTAGATAATCACGTTCCGCAGAATGTCGCTCGAAGTGTTCGTGTAAGTGACGGTGTAAGTGATCGTGTCGCCCGGAAGCGCACTCGGTTTGTTCACCTGCTTCTTGAGCGTCAGTCCAGCGGTGGTGGGATTGCCGACGGTCGTTTCGTCCTGTCGAGTGAGCGGCGTGGCCGAGAGAGCCGGCGCGGCGCCGGAATAAACAAAGTTTGCGGTCAGCGTCGTCTGATCCTGCGCGCCGAGCGGCGCGTTCGTCGGAATGAATTCCTTGATGATGACGGCAACGGTGTCGCCGGCATTCACCGCAATCGGAGCCGTGATCGCCGGTTCAGCCGGGTCCAGTTGCGCGTTGCTGTTCACATCGCGGTAGAGCTTTGCGCTCCAACCTGCGAGCGCGGGTGTTTGGATGCTCGCCGTTGAAAAGGTCACCGTGCCCGCTGATTGAGCGGTGAACGTATGCGCGTAGTAGAGGGTTGTGCCCGGTAGCCCCGCTTGCTGTCCATCGGTCGTCAACGTGACGGGCAACACATCGCCGAAGTTCACATTGTTATAGGAGGTGTTGGCGGCGAGTGTGAAGGTCACAGTGTCGGTATTCCGATCATAGCTACCCCCGGTGTCTCCCGGCGTCGCGCCGGTCGAGAGGTAAGTCGGCGCGTTCGTTTCCACGATCTTCAGCTGGGTGCCAGCAGCGATACCAAAAGGAATTGGCAGCGCGTAGGCCCCCGAGCCGCTCGACGTGGTTGTCGAATAAACCGTCGCGCCGCTGGCATCCGTAAGTTTAATCGTCGCGGCGTCTATTCCGGCTTCGCTGCCATTAAGCGTTCCGTCGTTTGCTGTCCCACCGCCGGCCCCGTTGTCGGCGAAGACGCGGCCGCCAATCAAAAGACCGTGGTAGAGGCCGAAGTTCTGGTTCGGCACCTCGATCCCGGCGACTGCTATCACGGTGCGGAAACCGCCGACGGATTCGACGCCGGTCCAACCCGTCGGCGTGGCCGGCGTAACATCGGAAAGCGTGTTGTTGTCGTCGAGGATGAGCCTGTAAATTCCGGGGGCGACGTTGGCCAGGCTATACGCGCCGGTAGCCGGATCCACGACCGCGACGGCGATTGCAGGCCCAGCAGGCGTCGAGTCCTTCACCAGTTTCACGAAGAGCGTGAGACCGGTTCCCACTTCCGATGCGTCGCGCTGTAAATTGAGGTTCGCATCCTCATAAACAAAACCGGAGAGCGTGCCGCCAAAGACGACCGTAAGGTTGCCGCCGAACTCCGAAGTCGAGCCGTTCAGCGTAGCGGTCGCGGTAAGAACCGAACCGACCGCGACTCCCGGCGGCGTCGGAATTTTGAAGGTAAACTTGTTCGTCGTGTCGGTGCCCTGGTTAATTCCGTTCACCGGACTTGTGTAGCTCCCGGTCCCCGACTCGGTATCGCTCGCCGATCCTTCCGTTACTGTCGCCAGATACGTTTTTCCTTGCCCGAATTTCGTCGGATCGGGATCGGCGAGGAATAATTCGATCGTCGAACCAGGCCGCGCAAAACCTTGGAGGACGAGGTTTCCTTCAGAAATCGCAGCGCTGGTGATCACCGGGAAATTCAGCAAGTCGTTGCCGCCGACGTCGGGATCGCCGCTGTCGTTCAACGTCACGAAAGGCGCGGTCCCGGTGGCTTGATTGTCGGCGGCGGCCAGGAGATCGATTCCGATTCCGCCGTTCTGGAAGATAGAGTTTTTGGTCAGCGTGTTTTGCGCGCCGCTCGCACCGACCAGCACGCCCGCGCCTGCGTTGGCGGTAATGATGTTGCGATCGAACGTGGTGGAACTGCCGAGCAACCGCACGCCTGCGCTGACTCCGCCGGCACCTGCGCCGTTTCCGGTGAAGGTGTTGTTCACGATGGTGCTGGCGCCGGCTCCGATCGCGGTTTCCGCGCCCGCGCCGCTGTTTGCCACGAGAAGGTTTCCTTGCACCGTGCCTGCGCTTCCAGAGCCGACGTTGATGCCCGACAACAAGGCGTTCGTCAGGCCGTTGCCTCGGATTTCGTTCGATAGAATCTGCGCGCCGGTTGCGTTCGTAGAGAGCGCAATGCCATTCCCGCCGCTGAAACCGATCACGTTGTTTTGGATTGTTGCCGTCGTCCCGCCGACCACCCGCACGTCATCGCCGACCGAGCGAGCCGCCGCGCCAGGATCCACAAACCCGCCCGCGCCACTGCCGATGATATTCTGCTCGATCACGGAGCTACTGCCGCTTGCGCCGACGCGAATGTTTGCGGAGCTGTCGCTGTTCGCGGCGCTGCCGAATCCAAAAATCGCGAGCCGCCGGATTGCCGCCGCGCTCGCTTGCAAATCGAGGCCGACATTAACGACGGCCGTGCTGCGCACGTTTTGGATCTCGAACGCGGGCTTGTTCAAGGGGGTCAACGCGAGCGCACCGACACCGACTGTCCCGCCCGCTCCCACCGTCCCGGGATTTTGGCTTAGCACCGTGGTGCCATCGGTGGCGCTGTACGCCTGACCGTCGATCGTGGTACCGCCATCGCTGATAGCTGGAAGCGCTACGTTGATGCCGACACGCCACCACAAACCGGCGTTGGCCGGCACCGCGGGCACGAAGCGCATCGGGTTCGCGCCCGCGATTGCGTTCGCATTCTGGAGGAACTGCCGGAAGGAACCCTGCACCGTGCGGTTCGCGGTCGGATCATCATCGTTGGTGCCGCTTCCGCGCACCCCCGTGACGACGTTGAAACTGAATCCGAAGTCCACATTTGAAATGTTGCTCGAGCCGACGGTGAGATTGGCAATGTGTTGGTAGACGTTGTTGGCCGGGGTCGTGTCGGCGACATTGTAATTGTCGGACACGTCCCCGTTGCGGCCGCCAAAACGCGGACCGAGATCAAGCGCGGCGGTGGCTGGATTGGTGCCGTAGGTTTGCTGAGCCCAGATGTCGCCTTGGGTGAATCCGGCATTCAATCCAGCACTCGGCGTGACCGATTTCGAATCCACTGCGATGAGGTAACGCGTGCCGGAAGCGAGCGTCGACACCTGGAAGCTATAAGCGCCGGAGGCATCGGTGGGTGCTTCAACGAGGAATGTATCGCCGGCGTCAACAACGTTGTTTCCGTTGACGTCAGCGTAAAGCCGCACGTTCACGTTTGGCCGGACCGCGCCGTCCGCCATGCTGCCGTCGCCGTTCACGTCTTCGTAGATGGTGCCGGAGATCGTTTTCAGAAAGGCCGAAAAGTCGGCATTACACTTCACGCTAGGCACGAAGACGGTGTTGAGAATCATCCGTTGGCCGTTGAGATCACTCAAGCTCGAGCCGCCCGCGCCGTAGTTATGACCACCAAGATAAAAAACCATCCCCCCAGGCCCGTTGACTAGCTTGGCTGCGGTTGCCACGTACGCCGCAGGACTGGTGGCGATGTCGTTTGCGTGAACGTGGGTGTTATTGATGAAGGTCGAACCGACACCCAAGGCAAAGTCTCCGACCGGACTGCCCCCTGTCGGGGCGAAGGCCCCGATAAATTGTGAGAAAGCCAGGTCCGGGTTGGGATAGCCGATGGGGAAGTTGTCGTTCGTAATGGCGTAGCCGGTCGTCGTCTGTAAAAGTCCGGCCGGATTGTTTTCGTAAACGGCGATGGATTGGCATTCGGCGAGGAAATTGCCGCCGCTGAGCACGTACTGCTTCACTTGCGCGACGACTGAGCTGCTGTCGGTGTGCGGTTCTGTAACGAGCGTGTAGCACGAGTTTGCGTCTACCTGCGAGGGAGTGCTGCTGACGTTGACAGTGGTGTAATTGGGGATGTTAGCCGCATCGAATAACTGGGTGTGAATGTTGGAGTTGACTGAGCCGACCGCGATATTCGGTTTGAACGTAAGGTTGTAGCGCTCGTCGATCGTGGCCGGCGCGGTCAGCTGATAAATCGCCACGTTGCCGCCGAAACTGGCCGCCTGCGCCAGGGCCAACTGCGCATAGTCGCGATGCACGACGAACGGGCCGCCCGTGAAATCAAAGTTCGCCGCCGCGCCCGCTGTCGGCCTGACCTGCCGGGCCGTGGCGGAGAAATCGACCGCGTCTTTTGCTTTCCCGGCCTTGATCGCCCACTTCACCGGGATGCCGGTTTGCAGGAGGCGATTCACCAAGCCGTAAGCCTTGATGTTAAATGGCGAACCGATTGCCTGGAGCGTGTTGCCCATCGGGATGACTAACGACCCCGCGGGAACCGTTGCGAAATGCGCGGACGGATTCGGCAGATCGTCGGAAACGCTGTAAGGCGCGGCGACGGCGATCACCGCGATTGCAGCAATGGCCACGCCAGGAATGCGTCCGCCGAAACGTCTCTTCGCCGAGCGCATGCTATTTATCGTAACCACCCTTCCCGTCTGGTTGGCCTAACGAGTTCTGCTTTCGGTGGCCGAAAATTTGCTCGTCGAACTTCAGGCGCAGCGCGAGATAAAAGCCACGGCTGGTATATTGTTCCTGCGTCAGATCGGAATCGCTAAAGCCGTTGAAATTGTAGCCGAGGCCGGCACGGAGGTTATCCGTCAAGGTGAACCCAATCTCGGGGCCGACGGCATATTGAACGCCCTTGCCATCGCCACTGACGAGTGCGCTGGCGCCGACGCCGAAGTCGAATCGTTTCGTCAGATCGTAGATAGCGTGCGTCGCGATTAAGTGCGCCGACCCGGAGTCATTGCGATCACCGGAATTTTCGAAAGCCAGCTTGCCGGCATAATGGCCGCTCAACTGCAGATCGGCGGTCGGCTGGCAATTCACGTCCAGCGAAAGAATATTCACGCGACGCTGCACCTCCGTGTTCGAAGTCGAGGCGTTGCCTCCATCGAAAGTTCCGGGCGCGCCATTCTCGGTGCGAAATTCATATTTGCCGAGCGCGTTCCAGACATCTGCGCTCGTCTGCCGCCAGGCAAAACCAGCCTGCACGCGCGCCTGCGTTTGGTCGACGCCGGCGGGTCCTTTGTTTTGCGCGACGTAGATGACCGACTTGCCAAGAGCGGTCCAATTGTCGTTCAATTTCCAGGCTGCGCCTAACGAGTCGAGCAGACTGTCAACGCTGTCGCTTTTGCGTAACTCGAGCCGCGCCGTGCCTTTCCAATCCGGATCGGCGGTGTACTCCAACGCTCCGGTAATCGCCGTCGATTCGTTCTTGTTGGTCGCGCCTTCGAGCGGCGCGACGCGCTCGAAGGTGGTGTTGACCCGTAAACCTTCGGCGAGCGTCCAGCTATTCCGCAGGCCAATCGCCGTCTCCGCTTCGCGGCCGCTGATGCCGTTGCGAGCGCGGTATTCGTTGAAAAGCGTCGCATCTTTCGAATACGTGCTTTCGACGCCGACGACGGTCGTGTTCTGGCGTTGCACGGTGTTCAATTCAAATGGTCCGCCGAGCGACGAGATGAATTCGTGGCGCAGGTAGACGCGCGTTTTCGTGTCGAGTTGATAATCCGCGCCGATCGCCGCGAGGCGCTTGTCGGATTCCAGGACGTCCTGTTCGTACTCGCCGTAGATGCGTCCCGCGCCATCTGTCCACGGCAGCGGGAGCGTCAGTTTTGCGCGCACGCTGCGGACTTCGTTCGGCGTGCTGCCGGGTGTCTGCGCGGTCGAAAAACTTGCCGGTGCTGCGGTCTCGTTACTATAGCGGCCGTCGATCTCCAGACGAATGTCCTTCCCAAAGGTTTGCTCCAGCCCGACCAGCACTCCGCGCCGTGTCCCGCCCGTCGACGATTCAGTGTCGACTGCCTGGAACACAGTCCGCAATTTCTTGTTGATCTGATAGGAGACCTGCGCGCCACCTTCCGTGCGACCTGCGGTCAGGATCGCGGTCTGGTTTTTGAAATGCGAATCTGCGCGGCCCCAGAAAACGCGCGCGAACAGTTTTTCGGAGCTGTGCCGCAGCTCCAGACGGCCCGCGTTGCCGCTCCCTTCGAGATCGTCTTCGGAGTGCGCGAATTCTCCAAAGAGGAACGTCTTCTGCCCGAGATCGAAGACGGCGTTCGCGCTGTAGAGTCCGTAGTGGTCGCGCGGATTTTCATCGCGCGCGAAGGCACCGCCGATCTGCACGTGATTGTTCACTTTCACCTGTGCGTCGCCCCCATAAACCCAGAATTTGTCGCCGCCCTGGTCTACTTCATAAGTGACGCGGATTGAAATCGGATTCAGGTCCGCATCGAGGCTCGGGATCGGTGCCTTGAACAAGATCTGGCCAGTGAGCGGCTCGAACTCATAGTCGCTGAACCGCGTCATCGAGACCGTCTTGATGACAAGGCCGGGATTGTTCCGATCGCGCGTCAGGACTTCGATCTTCTCGCTGTTCACGAGCCCTTTCGAGCTTTGGAAAGCGTATGGGCCGCTGGTGCCGTTTCCCCGAAGTTCTTCCACCACCTGCCGGGTATTGTCGTAGCTGGCCCAGGCGTTCGCGCTCACGCTTTTATTCTCGTAGTGCTCGCGCACACCATTAAGGCTGCGGTTATAATTACCGAGCTGTTGCACGTCGTTCGGCGCCTGAGTAACGAAGTCGCCGTAGAGCAGGTAGGACTTCTTGTTATCGATCCGCACGAAAAGACGTCCGGTTGATTGCGCTTCGAATCCCTTGATCGAGGAGTCGCCGTAAACCGGATAAAATTCGTCCGGCCGGATGTCGCGAAAGAGGCGATCGCGCGTGTCCTTCTCGGAGTCATACGAAGCAGTCAACAGGTAGCTACCGAGAATTTTTCCTTTGATGAAAAAGGCCGCGCGTCCGGCGGCACGGGTGCTGTTGCCGCCAGCGGCGAAGTCTCGCAATTCGGTGTCAAAGGTGTCGCGCGAATTGACGGGGCGGAGAGCGCCCGATTGAAGATGACGCAAGTTGATTGTGCCTTCGACTACACCGGCGGCTAGGAGAGGGCGCAATTCAGGGGAAAAGGAGACGACGGCGTCTGCCTGCAGGACGCCGCTGGAAATGCGGATGCGGGAGTCGCCGGGCTCGAGCGGGGAGGCGAGCAGGAGCTCCGCGCGCCCGCCTTCGATGAAGACCTGCACGCCAGGCTCGCGCGGATTCAGGTCGGGCGCGAGCCATTTGCCTAACGAGGACTCAAGCGTGAGGGCAGTGCGCGCGGTGACGGGAACACCTTTGTCGTCAACCAGCTCGACCATCACGCGCGCGGGAGTCTTTCCGTTAGCAGTGGCGTCATCAGGAGTCTTGATCCGAATGCTGCCGAGCTTGTCCGGGGCAACGACAGCGATCGTTTTGGTGCCGCGATTATTCCCGAACTGATCGAACTGTCGGAGCTCCATCTGGTTTTCGCCCGGCTGCAGTTGGACGCCAATAAATTCCGTCGCTTCAACGCCCGCATCATTGAGCGTGACGCGCTTGCCGATGCGGCTGGCGGGGACGTCCTGGCCATTCACGCGCAGCGACACCGTGCCGCCGAGGACGCTTTTCACACGCACGTTTGTCTGCGTCATCGGGAGTGTGTCGCGATCTTTCAAGTCGACAAAGCCGAACGGCTCGGCACCGCTGTTCGCCCCGAGTTCCTGCTCGAGTGAGACGCTGGACAGATTCGGAGCCGGGGGATGGAGTGGGTCATTACCGGGCAACGGCGTCGGGGAGGCCGACGGAGCGTTAGAAGAAAAACCGCGCAGAGATGTGTTGCCGGGGACGGCTGGAAGATCGAGCCGTGGTCCGCCGAGGACGACGCTGTCCGCACCTTGCGTCCGATCTTGGGTCGTTGGCTGCACGCTGACCCCCGGATAAATCAAGCCGCTGGACGGAAGCGATCGGCGATCTGCGGAAAGCGCCTGCGTGCCATTGCGATCGATACCGTTCTTCATGTTCGACGCGATTTCATCGCGATCGTTTTTCTCGGCCGCGGCCTGCATTTTCGCGACATAGTTCATGATCGCGTCGCTGCTGTTCCCGATCGCGAAGTTTACCTTCAGCATCTCCGCAGATTTCAATTCTGCGAAAGCGCTTCCGCGGTCGCCGGCATTGCGGTTGTTCACCGGTTCGAGCTCTGCGTCAGGCGGCAAAGTGGTGCGATCGAGTTTCACGACATGGGTGCGCGACGCGATGCCGTAGAAGGAATATTTGCCTTCGCCGTCCGTGATCGCGTAGGTCCCGTCTTCAAGGTAGAGGCGAACGCCGGGTACGCCGGGTTCACCCTCGTCCTGGATCCGGTTGTGGTTTTGATCGACAAAGACTTTGCCGAGGATGATCCCGCGATTCGTGAAGACGCCGCTGCGCAGTTGCACGCGCACGGTCGCGACATTACTGACCGCCGGCGGATTGGAGAGGTTATGCGCGGAGGCGCGATTGACGCCGTCCCCATGAAAAGCGTCAACACCCACCCGTGTGCGGTAGGTTAGCTCGATGTTTCTGCCCGGCTCGATGGCGCCGACGGCGAAGCTCAGGTCGGGGCCGCGGCCGCCCGGCGGGTCGGGCTGGGAAGCGCCATCTACGCGCGAGCTTTTCAGTTCGAAAGCGAAGCCGAACGGCAGGCGATCCTCGACTACGACCTGCGAAATTTTGAAGTTCGAGACGTTCTTCACTCGCACGGTGAAGTCGACGTAATCGCCAATCTCTGCGACATCACGCGACGCGGTCTTCTGTACGAAGAGCGTGCCGCCAGCCGGGACCGGATCGATCTTGCGCGCGCGAACTAGATTGGTCGGGAGCGTGATCTTGCCTTCAGGTCCCATGAAGGAGACCATGGCCGTGTTGATGACATCGTCGGCGCGGACCGGCGCCCCCGCCGTGAGGGCTACGAATAGCCCGACGCGGAGGAAGTGCCGAGCTTTAGCGAAGCTGCGCTGGTCCATCGGCAAGTCATGAAACCTTCGGTGGGTTCTATTGATCGAGCTTCACACCGAAGGTAATGACGGCCTGTTCTCCCGGGTTCAGAGTGCCGACATTCCATTGGAAGGAACCGGCGCTGCCGTTGTTCGGAACGGTGGTGACACTGGGCGTAGAACCACCGGCGACAGCCGCTGGATTAACCGAGGTGTAAGTCGTGAAGGCCGGCGTGGAGTCGAATACTTTAACGTTATCGACTGGGGCCGCGCCATTGTTGCGCACCGTGACGCGGTAACGGATTGCGCGGCCGGGCAGGGCACCCGTCGTGATGTCCGCCACGCTGTAGGAGGTGTCCGGACTGCCATCGAGATTTGCGTCGAGCGCCTGCTCTTTGGTGATCTGGAGATCGCTGGCCACGACGACGGCGGAGTCCGTGCTCGAGGCAACTGGAGGCACGGTGCTCGTGTAGCTCCCGTTCGTTGTGGTAGCAGTCAAAGTCGTCGCATCGGTTGCGCCGGCAGAGGTTCCCGGAGGCGCAGTGACCTTCACGAGTAAGCGGATGCTTTCGCCCGGCGCCAACCCGGCGGCTCCGTTGCTCACGAAGTTCAGATTGGATACCGAGGTTTCATTTGAATCGATCACGCCGTTGCCATTGGCGTCGAAGTAAACAACGGCACTCCAACCGGCCAGGCTATGGCTCAATGCGAGGGCGACATTGCTGCCAGCCCCGTCGCCTTCGATTACGTTGCCGGTGTTAGTGACGGTGTGGCTGAAAACGACCGCCCCACCCGCTACGACCTGGCCGGAATTATTCGGGACGATCGAGAGGTTACGGATCGGCAGGACATTGATTGCATCGTGAATGCGATCAACGGCCGCGGTAGTCGGCGAGAGCGCGCGGAAGAAGATATCCGTCGGCCCGGGCACTGTTCCGGCCGGGACGCCGATGTCGGCATTGATCTGCTTGCTACTGCCGGCGGCGATCGAGCCGGTGTTGGTCAGGACAGTGCCGGTCGAGTCCGTGAAGACAATGCTCCAACCGGTAGGCAGACCGCTCGCGAAAGTGGAAACTGTGCTGGCGGCGAGAGCGAAACTATCTGCGCTGCCGCCAGTGTTGCTGACGAAAAGAAGAAAGCGTGTCTGGCTGCCGCCGGCTGTGGTCTTGGTCAGGAGGGCGGAAGCTTCCGGCCCGATGCCCAGACCGTCCGCTGCGGTAGCGCCGCTGGCGACGGAACGCGTGTTAGTGAGATCCGCGGTGCTCGCACTGACAGTGGTGAGCACGTCGTTAGCGTTCGCGCTCACCGTCGCGTTTGTCTTCGACGTGGCGGTGACGTTGACGGTGTAATTAACGTTCGAACCGGAAGCTCCGGCCGGCAGGATCGCCTGCACGACTACGGAGTAAGTCCCGTTCACGGGAAGTGTTCCCGTATCCGGAGTGCTGTTGCCGTTCGTATCGACCATCGGCGTGATGCCGTCTGATTTGAAGAGCTGGAACGCCGTCCCGAGTGGGAACGAGACGTTTGAGAGAGTGATGTCGAAGCTATCCGGGCCGTTACCGGTATTCGAGACAACGTTGGTGAAAGAGACCGTGGCGCCTTGCACCGCGCTCGGCACGGTCGCGCCCGTGATGGTGACTCCCGCACCCTGCGTCACGGTGAAGGTGGTGCTGTTCGTCGGGAATGGGCCAACGACCGAGCCCGCGCCCGAATCGTAAGTGTAGTTCGCGGTGTTCTGGATGGGACCGGCGGTTTGAGCTGTCGGGACGTTGACCTGGAAGGTGACGGTGCGGCTTTCGCCTGGTTGAACGCGCGCGATTACGGCCGTCACGCGGCCCGAGACCGTCTGGTTATAATCGTAGGTGATCGTATCGGGAGCAGTCCCTTGTGCGCCATCGTTCGCGTCGGTGAGCGCGACCCCCGCGCCGGTAATGCTCCAGCGCGCACTGCCTGGCACGTAGACCATCCCAGCAGGGACAACGTCGGTAACCGTGAGGTTTAGCGCGGTGTTGTTGCCAGTGTTCGTATAGGTGAGCGTGTAGGTGTACGGACCGCTGCCTGCAGGGCCGCCGCCGGCGCTGACGGCTTTGGTCATGTTGATGACGGCGTCGGAGGTGACAGTCACGTTGTCGACATTGTTCTGCTGCGGTGCAGGCGTGCCGGTCGCGGTGCCCACTGCGGAGACGGTGAGGCTCGCGGTTTGCGTAGCGCTCTGGCCACCGGGGACAATGGCCGCGACGACGAAGTTAAAGGTCGCGTCTGCGGCGAGTAAGCCGGTGGAGGTGATTGGGGTGCTGTTATCGGGCACACCGTCGCCGTTTGCGTCGGCGTAGAGCGCAAGGTTCGTCATGGTGAAATTGCCGCCGCTGCCGGTGGCGGCGGTGAGGTTGAACGTGTCGCTGCCGTTACCGGTATTTTTGAGCGTGTGCGGGAAAACGACCTGGCCGCCTGGCGCGGCTGGCTTCCGCTGGGCATCGGTCGTGAGGGTGAAGCTCGCGACCTGTTGCACGATGGTTACGACCGTGTTGGAAGTCGCGGTGCGTTGAGTGTTACTCGCGTCGGTGTAGGTGGCGGTCGCCTGATTGCCGATGCTCGTATTCGCCGGGGGCGCGGCTGCGAAGGTGATACTCGTGACGGCCGCAAGCGCGATGGCGCAAATGAGATTGCGCCACTGAGTGAAGAAGCGGCGATCGCGCTTGTTTGCGCTGGAGTTAAGGGTGCGTGTGTTCATTGTTTTTATCCGGAAATTATTGAGCGGTCGTGTTTGTCAGGACTTGCGCGCGCAGAACCACCGTGGCGGTTTTGCCGGGAGCGAGTTCAGGCAGGGTCCAGCGGAGGGCGCGGTATTGCGCGAGGGCCACGGGCTGTTTCTCCATCACGCCGGCTTCATTTTTTACTTCCCGCATCAAGGGAAGCGGGCTGAAATTTTTCCCGTCGAGACTTGCCTGTTCGGCGGCCGGTTTGGCGCTCTTGTCCACCAAAGTCAGGCCGACCGGAATCGGCACCGTCGCAGCCACGTTTGCAGCCGGCGTCTTGCCGACGTTCTTGTAGGTCGCCTCGTACTGAATGATGTCGCTAGGCTTCGCCTTATCGGCGGGCGCAAGAGACTCGTGACCGTCGGTAGTGACCACGCGTTTGCCGCTGAGCTCGACGCGCACGTCCGGTGCCTGGGCGAGGACATTTGCGGCCAACAGTAGAGAAAGAATCCCAACCGCGGCGTGCGCTGTCGCCGATGGAAAGGAGCAAGAGAACTTGAGACTCATGCATATCCCCCGTAGCGGCTTCTGTGCCACGTCCGTAATTCCCACAATTTGTGTCTGTGAACCGGCGGGTTGCCGGGCTATCTAAGAATTGGGGAAATGGCAGGCCCGCCGTGTCAGCTCTTGGACGCGCGCTTGCGAGGCTCCCTCGGTCAAATCGTCGGGTGCGCCGGTCACCCCGTTTTCCCAGAAAACTGCCGTCAGGCCAGCAGTCGGCGAGGTTGGAAAATATGACGGTTAAACGGCCGGCGCCTGCAACCGGATATCGACCGTCGTCCCGCTGCCTTGGATGCTCGCGACGGAGATCTTGCCGCCATGCGCTTCGACGACGCTCTTTGCGATTGCCATGCCCAGGCCGGTGCCATGCGATTTTCCGTGCGTGACGAAAGGCTCGAAGAGGCGCGGCATTAATTCACGAGGAATGCCCTTCCCGGTATCGGACATGCGGATCACGACGTGGTTTTGCACGAGATCAGTGGTCATCGTCAGGATGCCGCCGCCTGTCATCGCTTCGCTCGAGTTCTTGATGAGATTGCTCATCATCCGGTTGAAGCGCGCGAGATCGATCTCCACGTCGCCTTCGTAGCGGATGTGTTTTACGAACTGGATGTTTTGGCCCGGAAGAAGCCGGAGCGCCCCTTGGCTCAAATCATCCAGTAAGCGCCACATCGAAACCTTCTCTTTTTTCAACGTTGTGAAGCCGCGCGAGTAATCGAGCAGCTCTTGCGTCATCGCGAGCATACCGTCGACAGCGCCGTCGATCATCGTGGTCAGTTCCTTCGTCTTCGGATCGGCGCCGGCTCCGATCAAGTCTGCGCAACAGCGCACGATGCAGATCGGATTCTTCAGGTCGTGAATGATCGAATTTGCCATCGAGCCGACGAGGCTGAGACGCTCGGTGCGCATCACTTCGGCGATGAAATGCGAATTCACGTGGCGCAGGCGTTCGGAGACACTGCGGAGGAAATTCATGTGCAGCCGGCTCGGCGCGAGCTCGAGGATGTGCTGGAAGGTTCGGTCATCGACGCTCGCGAGGAGAGTCGGCGCCGCGGCAGTTGCCTTCGCGGAGCGCGGCTGACCATCGAACAGCGCCATTTCGCCGAAGAAGTTTCCGGGTTGGATAAACCCGAGCGTCTCCTGGTTGCCACCGCGGCCGGTCTTCGAAATCTTAATCGAACCTTCGCCGACGAGGTAAAGCGAATCGCCCGCATCACCTTCGTCGAAGACGACTTCGCCTTCTTTGAAGCGAATCGTCTTCATCTCATAGCGGATGTCCTCGAGGACGTCCGGGTTGATCCCTTCGAAAAGTGAGTTCGCTGCGAAGCAGCGGAAGGTGTCGAGTGAAGTAGCGGCCGAGGGCATCGCGGTCTTACCTAGCAGCCGCAGTGCCGCGCGACGCAGAAGGTTCAGTCTCGTCGCTCAGAACCTGAGCCAGCACTCCGAGTAATTCGTCCGGCGCGACAGGTTTGCTCACGAATGCCGTCAGCCCAGCCTCTAGCATCGGCTCGAGGGTCTGGCGGTGAACGAATCCCGCCGCGAGGATCACAGGTAAAGTCGGGCAGATTGCGCGCACGCGGCGGAACACTTCGTCGCCTTTCATGAACGGCATCGCGAAGTCGAGTAGCATCAAATCGCAGGCATTTGCGTCGCGACCCAGAACGTCGAGGGCTTCACAACCTGATCCCGCCGTAATGACATCGTAGTTATGAGCGCCAAGAAGTTCTTCAAAAACGCTGCGCATCATCGGCTCGTCATCGACGACGAGGACGCGCGGTTTCTCGCGAGCGACGGATGGCAGAGTGGCGAGGACAGGTTCGGTTGGTCGGGAGGATGTAACGACCACGTTATCGGCTGCGCAGCCTGCTGCCTCAACCAGCCCAATCGTCAGCTGTGCCGCACGGTCGACGCTCGTTCGCAGCATCTCGAGATATTTTCCTGACTCGTCGTTCCCCGCCCAGATGTTCTCCAGCAGGTCCGTTGTTCCGCCGATAATCTGCAGCAGATTGCGTAGCTCACTGGCGCGCTCCACCGCATCCGATAACGGCTCTGTAATGTCTGCAACCATCAGGTTTAGCCTCCCGGTCCAGGCCCGGCGCTGAGCGGACTTGTCGTCGCGCCTTTGCCGCCAAACGTGCCGGTGGTCGAGCCGTTGCCGCCTGACCCAGTGTAGTTCGGGTTGTTGGTGAATACGTTCGCCGGGCTGAAGCCCTGGATCGTGACGATCTTGCCGTTCACGATTGTGACCGTGTTGCCGGAGATAGTCTTCACGCTTGTGCCGCTGAGCGTCACGTTATCCGTGAAGTTGACGGTGCCATTGCTGCCGCCGGCGTAGAGATTGATTGCCGAATCTGCGGAAATGCTGCCGCCGCCGATGTTGAGCGTGCCGTTCGCGCCGAGCGCGCGCGCTTTTACGGTGCTGGCGTTCAGCGTCGCGTTGTTGATGTTCACGACGCCGCTGCTGCCGTTGTTAGTCAGCTCGATGGTGCCGCGATCGGCCTGCGCTTTGCCGCTCATGTTGATGTCGCCTCCCGCAGACGTGAACTTGATCGTGCCGCCTGCGCCGGTGGCTGCGTTGCTGAGCAGCGAGAGCAACTGCGCACTGCTGCTCACCGAGATCGCGGTGCCCGCGGTCTTGTTGCTCTTGACGGAGATGTTCCCGCCGCTGTTGCTCCTACGCGTGACCGTGCTGTCGGATACCTGAACCGTCGAGTTCACGGCGACGGTGTCGTTAGCAGTCACCGCGACATTTCCGCCGTTTCCGCCAGAGGTAAGGGACGTGCCGTTCAGCCCCGTGGAAGCGCTGATCGGAGTGTTGATCGTCACCGTTCCGACGATCGGTTGCGCATCGGTGCCTAGGCTCAGGCTGCCGCCGTTGCCGCCGGCGGACGTGGTGGTGGAACTCGCGTCGCCGCCGTCGAGGTTTGCGCCGTTGATGGCCACGCCTGTGGTGTCGAAAAGCAGCGAATCTGCATGCAGTTCGAGCAGGTAGCCGGCTCCCGCGGCGGCGGAGGCGGTGGCAGCAGTGCCGGTGTAGACGATGCCGAGTTGCAGTCCCTTCGCATTGACGCCGCTGGCAGAGATCGTCGACGCGCTGAAGGTGTGGAGGATCGTCGGGTCGTCCAGCTTCACGGTTTCGATCTTTCCGGTGAGACTGAGTGCGCCGCTGCTGCTGTAATTGTTCGCCGCGAGTTCTGTCGCACTGAATCCGCCGCCGGTGATGCTCACAGTGCCAGCGTGGGCGTCATTCAACGCGACGGAGCCGCCGTTCACCGTCAGCGAATCAATACCCGTCAGTGAATAGGCGCTGCCGGAGACGCCGCCCGTGCCGGCCGTGATCGAAGAAGTCATGCCTGCCGGCAAAGCGATGGTGTCGGAAAGCACGACGCCGTTTGCATTTACGTTCAAAGATTTGGCATTCGTGAAATCGAACCCGGTCGTGATCGAATTCTTCGGATCAACCGCACGAAGGGTCGCTGTTCCGCCGCTGGTGATGCTCGTGTTGACCGCGGAGATCGTGGATGTGGTGCCGGCCGTGAAGTCGGTGCCGGTTTGCACGGTGAGCGTGTTCGCCGTGACGCCCTTATTCAGCGTGGTGTTCGTCGCGCTCTTGAGCGTCAGCGCTGGTGCCGAGAGGTTGCCGTTGCCGAGGATCTGCCCGGTCGTAGAAGTGAGTGTGGCGGCAGTATTGCCGGTGACCGTGGACTCCACGTCGATGCTCGCCGCGGAGAAGTTCAGCTTATCGGCGGTGATATTCGAGCGAACCAGCGCGCTGCTGCCAACGGTCAAGTTAGCGACACCTGCCCCTGAATTCTGCGCAATGAGGTCGGAATTCACGAGCAGTGTCCCGCCTGTCGTGAGGTCCAGCGAGTGCGAAGTGACGGTCGATTCGACGTCGACATAATTGCTGCCGTTCAGCGTCACGGTGTTCGCGTTGATATTGCCGTTGATCGTGAGCGTAGCGTCGGCATTCAGCGCGACGCGATCGGCGGTGATGGCCCCGCCGGCGGTGATGTTGTTCTGCGCGTCCGCGTAGAACGCGGCGCCGGGTAGCGACAGCGAACCTTTGATGATCACGTCGGAGAGAGAACCGCGGGCATACGCCTGAAGGGATGTGAATCCCGAGCCGGCCGTGCTGGTGAAGCCTCCGAAGCCGATGTTCACGCTGCCACTGGTGCTGCCCAGAAAGAGCGAACGAAGACCGTCCAAACTGATCTTTGTGCTAGTGGTGAGAAGCGTGCTGGTGCCAGTCGAAACTCCGCTCACGCCGACCAGCGCGAGATCCGTCCGTCCGCCTGTAGTCTGGAGCGACGGCGTTCCGGTGAAGCTCAGGGTTCCGAAACGAAACACCGCAATGCCGGCGGGGGGAAACGGTGGGTAATCGTTCACGCCGAAATCGGTGTCGAAATTATGCGCGGTATCGAAGGCGCTCGTGGCGCCGAAGAGGAAGGTCGATGCAGAGCCGTCCACCGCTGCTCCGCTGTAGACTGATCCGGCATAGGTTGTCCCTGATTTCGTGATCGTCGGAGTGCCGGCAGTGTTGATGTTAGTCGTGGTGTCGATGGTGTAGGTGCCCGGAACAGTGACGAGCGCTGGGTTCGGCGTTGGTGTCGGAGTGCTAGGAGTCGCAGTTGGAGCTGGTGTCGCAGTCGGAGCTGGCGTCGTTGTTGGAGCTGGCGTCGTTGTCGGTGCTGGTGTCGTTGTCGGAGCTGGCGTCGTTGTTGGAGCTGGCGTCGTTGTCGGAGCTGGTGTCGTTGTCGGAGCTGGTGTCGTTGTTGGAGCTGGTGTCGTTGTTGGAGCTGGTGTCGTTGTTGGAGCTGGTGTCGTTGTTGGAGCTGGTGTCGTTGTCGGAGCTGGTGTCGTTGTCGGAGCTGGTGTCGTTGTCGGAGCTGGCGTCGCGGTAGATCTAGGCGTGGCAGTAGGCGCTGGCGTCGGCGTAGCAATCGGCCGAGGTGTCGGAGACGCGTTGGAGGCGAGGATGATCGGATCGTTCACCAGCTCGCGCTTCTCGAGAGTGTCGAGGACAGGATCCGACGCCATGACGACGTTCGTGCCGCCACCGAGGATAACGAGGTTCGTGTCGATCAACGTGTGACCGCCTTTGTCCTTCTCCTGCAGGTCAATCTCGTGCTGGATCAACGGCATGCTCGGCAGTGGGTTCGAAGCGACAGAATGCCCATCTCGGCCCGGCATTTGCACGAGCGAGGAGGTTCTCACGACTCGCGAGATGTCGACCGAAACCGGATCGGGGATGCGCGAGGCATCGGGACGCATGATGACCATCTTGCCGGGCAGCAAGAGCAGCGAATCTCCAAACCGGCCGTCCACGGCGAGGCGCAAGCTGCCTTCGAGGACGAGGACTTTTAGCAGCTTACCAGGGCGGTGCTCGATCATGATCGTTGTCCCGGTGATCGAAGCGGTGACGGCGGCGGTGCGGATCTTCGCGCCACCCAAGCCTTTCGGCACCTGGAGCAGCATGGTGCCTTCCTTCAACGTCATATCACGGCTGCCGGCGCTGAAGCTAAAGTAACTCTCGGGCCCGATGCGCGTGAGCGTGTCGTCTTCGAAGAGCAGCTCGGAGCGTGATTTGATCCCGGTTTTCAGCCCGATCTGGTCCTTGATGACTTCCTGCAACTCCGCTTTCCGCGGTCCGCCTGCGGGGTCGACGACGGAAACTTCGTTGATGATCTTCGTGACGCGTGCCTGGGTGAGCGGACCGGCGTGCGCACCGGCAGCAGCGATAAGCGTGGTCGCGATGGCAACGAAGCAGGAGCGTCTATTCATAGCGGAGGCAAGAGAGCAGGCGTTGTGCCGGATGTTATAATTTCTAGAACTTAAAACCGCACGCTCACGCTCGCTGTCGCGCCCGTGGTGATGACGTCGTAATCGAAAACAGATTTATCGGATCGGTTGACCCCGTAGCTAAGCGACGTGCTAAGCTCCGCCCAATTCGTCAGGCGGTAGCGCAGGCTCCACGACAGGATCTGGTTGAAGTCCACACGGCCGCTGTCGTTATAGAAATGAACCGCAGGCCGGTAGAGGAAGTCAGTGTCGAGCTTGCGAGTGAGCTGCAGGTGGTATGCGAGAAATGCACCGAGCTGGTCGCGTTGCGCCGGTGCAGGGTCGGAGAAGCCGAACGCGGCGGTAACGCCCACGGTGAGAGCGTGTGAGCGACCGAAGACAAACGACTTCTGCGCACCGAGCGTCAGCACGTTATCGAGCAGGATTTGGTGACCGTCGCGACCGAAGAGCTCTGTCAGGTCATAACGACCGAAAACACCGACGCCCTGCCACTGCTGCGGACTCCACGCCAGCCCGGCTCCGAATCCGACATTCTGGAAGTCGAGCTCTGAGGTTTTGTCGTAGCGAAAGACCGAGACGTGCGGGCCAATGCTCGTCTCGATATTATGGCCGAGCCGCGGCATCCAAGTAATCGAAGCGTCAGCAATGGCGAAGAGGTCGTCGTGCGTGCCGCGTCGCGTGAGCGCGACGTTATCGGTATAGACAACCGACGCACTACCTGTGACGACGAACGTAGGCTGCCGCTCCTGGTTCTTCAGGATCATCTGTGCGCCGAAGCTGTCGTCATCAGAGGCGACCGTCTCTGTGTCGGCAGTGGCGACGCCATTCGCGTCAACGCCAATGCTCGTGGGCGCCGTGACCTCCTGGCGCAGCCGCGCCCGTTCGATGGCGGCATCTGTCTGCGCCAAGGCCATTCCATCAGCCGTGACACCTGCTGCGAACCCCGGCTCGAAGCTGGCGTGCGGCGCGATTGCCTGTTGCGCTGACACTCGCCCGGCGAGGTGAAGCGAAAGGATCAGCGCGAGAATGGCACGGCAGCGGGAGAGCACGGTGACCTGTTAGCAGCCTCTATGCCGCTCGCGTGTCTCACATCTTCATCGAGTGCGCACGTTCGGAGTCGGTGCAGGGGCACGCGCCTGTGTGACGGCACGTTTGCTGCTCAGATTTGTTGCGATGTTGTACTGTGAACGAACGGGCGCCACTGCTGACGACGCGCTGGAAGTGTCGTCTATGGCTTCTGTCGTTCGGGCGTGCAGCCGGCGTGCGAGATCACGCGTGGAGCTATGACTGCCGACGCGCGTGCGCCGGTGAGCGGAATGTCGGTGCGGTTTTGGGGCGTCCGTGGTTCTCTCCCGAGTCCGGGACCTGAGACGATCCAATACGGCGGCAACACCTCATGCGTTGAAATTCGCTGCGGTGATGAGTTGCTGATCTGTGATGCCGGCAGCGGCATCAGAGCACTCGGTGCCGAGCTGATTTCATCGCATCGCCAAGCACGCATCACCGCGACGCTGCTGGTTTCGCACACTCATTGGGATCACATCCAGGGTTTGCCGTTCTTTAAGCCGGCGTACTCGGCGAACCATCGGATCAGAGTCCTTGGAGCAGCTGGGCACGCGACGAAACTGCGCACCGGTTTCAACAATCAGATGGAGCCGATTCACTTCCCTGTCGCGCTCGATCAACTACGCGGCCTCACGGGCATCGAAGAACTCGAGCCGCATGGTGCGCAGTTCGGTTGTTTCGCGGTCGACACGATTGAGCTGCGGCATCCAGGAGGCTGCGCTGGATTTCGGATCTCGGCGGCCGGATCAACGGTCTGTTACCTCCCGGACCATGAGCCATACACCGCGGCGGCACTGCGCGACGACAGCGCGAAAGCATCAGAGTTCGCTGCCGCACAAAACCAGCTTGTTGAATTCGTGCGCGGCGCAGACTTGCTGATCCTCGACACGCAATTCGATGATCATCAATACAACGAGCGCGTCGGTTGGGGCCATGGGTCGGTGCGGGAAAGTGTAGGCCTTGCCCTTGCCGCGGGAGTTCGGACGCTCGCGCTCTTCCACCACGATCCCGAGCACGACGATGCAAAACTAGAGGCGATGGCGACCGGAGCGCGGCGCTGTGTCTCCCTCGCCGGCGGCATCCTCGAGATACGGATCGCCCGCGAACGCGAGCGATTGCTGCTCTCGAACAGGCGCGCACTCGCTGCTTAAGCTGGAGAAAGCGCAGTCGCTCTGATGCAAGAGTCGAAAGGACCTGTGCAAAAGCTTCTCGCGTTCTTCGCGCGCCGCGTCTTCGTCACGTCAATCGTCGCACTCGTTTGCTTCGTCGGGCTGATTGCGCTCGATGTGGCCCGGCCGTTTGCGTACTCGCGGCTGCGCAACATCTACCGCGACGCGGTCAGTCGCGCCGGGCGAAAGACTGCGCCTAACGACAAGCTCGTCTTCCTCGCGATCGATTCCGATTCAGTCGGTCTGGAGACCGGCGCGGATCTCGAGGAGATGTTCGGCGTCACGGACAAAGACTCCGTGGAAGCGCGCGCACTCGCCGCAATGACTCAGCACTGGCCGTGGCCGCGCGAGGTCTACGCGCTGGTCCTGGAGCGTCTGGTGGAGTCCGGCGCGAAAGCGGTGCTATTCGATCTCACTTTTCCCACACCGACCGCTGGGGATGCGCCATTTCGCGAAGCGCTCGAGCGCTATCGCGATCATGTCGTGGTCGGCAGCAACTTCGTTTCCGCCAGCTCGCGCGGCTTTGTGATGAGCGGCGCGAGTCACACGCGGCCGCCGGATTCATTGATTCCGCAGACGACTCCGATGGACGACCGGGTCGGCTACACAAACTTCTGGCCAGACGATGACGATGTTGTGCGCCGAGCGCAGTTCCGCGTCACGTTCGAGCAGGTGCAAGGCGAATTCTTCAGCGCCGATTCGGAGCGGTTCATCTCTCTTGGAGCGCGTGCGCTGATGAAGGCGGGGTTGTCGGACACAGTCCCGGCGGGACTCGACGACCACATGTTCCGCTTCACCGCGCCGCCGCGCGAAGGCTTCAGGCCGCACCCGATCTTCGAGATCTTCGTGCCGGATTATTGGCAGCATAACTACGGCTCCGGTCGCTTTTTCAAAAACAAGATCGTTGTCATCGGCGCGGAGGGGAACTGGCAGCACGATGAACATCCCACCCCTCTGGGCACAATGCCGGGCCCGGAGGTTCACCTGAACGCGATGAACGCCGCGATTCGCGGGGAATTTATCCACGACCTGCCGCCATGGAGCGTCACGCTGTTCACCGCTCTCGCGGGCGTGATCGCTGTTCTCGCGTCGCTCTTTATCCGCTCGCCGTGGCTGCGACTCGGCGTACTCGTGGCGACAGACGTCGCGGCCGGCTACGTCGCGGTGTTCGTGTTCGACCACGCTTCGGTATTCGTGCCGATGATTGCGCCGATGGGTGAGCTGAACCTGACCGTGCTGCTCAGTCTCTTCTCCGACTTCACGTGGGAGCGGCTCGAGAAGAAGCGACTCCGCCGCACCCTCGAGCGATACGTCTCGAAAAATGTCGTGCACGAGTTGCTCGACAATCCGCAGGCTTACACCGCAGCTCTTGGCGGCGTGATCAAGCCGGCGACGATCCTGTTTTCGGACATCCGCGGTTACTCATCCGTGAGCGCGCGGACCGATCCGCAGGCACTCGTCGCGCAGTTAAACGAATACCTGACCGCGATGGTGAACTGCGTTTTCGATCATGGCGGTACGCTCGACAAGTTCATCGGCGACGCCGTCATGGCCGTTTGGGGAAACACTCGCAGCGATGGTGTTGTCAACGATGCTGCCAACGCAGTCCGCGCCGCGCTCGCGATGCGCGACGTGCTCGTGCGGCTGAACGATAGCTGGCGTGCTCGGGGTTGGGCGGAGATCAGGGTTGGTTTCGCGATCCACAAAGGCGACGTCGTCGTTGGTAACATTGGTTCGCCGCACCGGATGGAGTTCACCGTGATCGGCGATCCAGTGAACGTGACGTGGAAACTCCAGGAAGCGACGAAGCAAATCGGGTCGCAGTTAGTCGTGAGCCGGGCGGTGCAATGCCTGCTCCGCGAGCACTTCGATTTTCGGGAACTCGGATCCGTCACTCTCCCGGGGATGGACGGCAGCTACGAAATTTATTCGGCGGAACCTCTCTCCGACGTGGCCGCACGGCGAGAGCCAGTGCCGGCGTAGTAGTCGCGACCACGAAATCCATAGCGAACAAGGCATAAGCGGGTATCTTTCCGGTCCCGATTTATGCAGGAACTGACCATACAAGACTTGCACGCCAACATCGGCGAGCAGGAGATCATCCGCGGCCTCACTTTGACCGTCCCGAAAGGGGAAGTGCATGCGATCATGGGGCCGAACGGCTCCGGTAAAAGCACTCTCGCGAAGATCATCGCCGGCCATCCGGACTACACCGTCACGAGCGGGTCAGTCCTGATGGACGGCGAGAATATTCTCGAGCTGGAGCCGGACGTTCGGGCGCGCAAAGGCATCTTCCTCGCATTCCAGTATCCGAGCGAAATCCCGGGCGTCACGATTGCAAATTTCCTGCGCGCGGCCGTGCAGGCGCGTTTGCCGGAAGGCGAAGAGCTGGAGGCAACCGACTATTACGCACAGCTCTACGAGAAAATGGACCTTCTGGAAATGCCGCGGACGTTTACCTCGCGTTCTGTGAACGAAGGTTTTTCCGGCGGCGAGAAGAAGCGGAACGAAATTCTGCAGATGGCGATGCTCCAGCCGAAGTACGCGGTGCTCGATGAGACGGACAGCGGCTTGGATATCGATGCGCTCAAGGTGGTCGCCAACGGTGTGAACTCGTTGCGCGGACCGGATCTCGGCGTGCTGCTCATTACGCATTACCAGCGGCTGCTCGATTATATCGTGCCTGATTACGTGCACGTCATGGTGCAGGGCCGCATCGTCCGCAGCGGCGATAAGAGTCTCGCGCTCGAGCTGGAAGAAAAAGGCTACGACTGGGTGCGCGACGAGATCAGCGAGCCAGCAGCAGTTTAGGGGAATTTTATGGTTACCGAAGTATCACCACTGGGTCTCGACCAGAACAGCGCGGGCGATTTCAATTATCCTGAAACGCACACGCACGACGCGGGTGTCGGCCTGACGGAGAAGACGATCGATTACATCGTCAACATCAAGGAAGAGCCGGATTGGGTGCGCGAGTTCCGGATGAACGGGCTCAAGACTTTCCTCAGCAAGCCGATGCCGACGCATTGGGCGAGCAAGGATCTTGAAGCGATTGTGTTCGAAAATATACGCTACTACCTGAGCAGCGGGACGCAGGCGAAGCGCAGCTGGGAAGACGTGCCGGATGATGTGAAGCGCACGTTCGAGCGGCTCGGCATTCCGGAGCAGGAGCGGAAGTTCCTCGCGGGCGTGGAGGCGCAGTTCGATAGCGAGGCAGTTTATTCCAACATCAAAGCCGCGGTCGGTGAGCAGGGCGTTATCTTCGTCGGCTCGACCGAAGGCTTGAAGAATCACCCGGAGATTTTCCGGAAGTGGTTTGGCAAAGTCATCCCGACGGGCGACAACAAGTTTAGCGCGTTGAACTCAGCCGTCTTCAGCGGCGGCTCGTTCATCTACGTGCCGCCGGGCGTGAAGGTGAAGCATCCGTTGCAGGCTTACTTCCGCATCAACGCGGAGAATTTCGGGCAGTTCGAGCGCACGCTGATCATCGTCGATGAAGGCGCGGAGCTGACCTACATGGAAGGCTGCACCGCGCCCAAGTTCAACACGGCGACGTTGCATTCGGCGGTTGTCGAGCTCGTCGCGCTGAAAGGCGCGAAAATCCAGTACATCACCGTCCAGAATTGGTCGAACAACGTCTTCAATCTCGTGACGAAGCGTGCCATCGCACACGAAGAAGCCGAGGTGAAGTGGATCGATTGCAACATCGGTTCACGCCTCACAATGAAATATCCCGGCGTGATCCTGAAGGGTCGCAAAGCACGCGGCGAAGTTCTTTCCATCGCGCTCGCGAGCAACGGCCAGCATCAGGACACCGGTGCAAAGATGGTCCACGCAGCCGACGAGACGACCAGCAACATCATCTCGAAAAGCATCAGCATCGGCACCGGCCGCGCGACCTACCGCGGCCTTGTCCACGTG
>JBHENE010000160.1:0-13996 GCA_046262215.1 Chthoniobacterales bacterium
CGAGTGCCGCGAGACTGAACGCTTTTAATCCGAGCAGCCGCGCCGCGATCACCGTGTCGAACACGCGATCAGCCACGAAGCCAAAACTCCGCCGGAGCAACCGCAAATCGAAGTCCGCGCCTTGCAGTACGATCTCCTTGCCGGCTAGCGCCCTTGCGAGCGGGGAAAGATCGAAGCCCGCGAGCGAATCAATCAGGTAGTCGCGCCCGCCGAAGCTCATCTGCACCAGACAAAGCTTCTCGAAATAGCAATGGAGGCTGTCCGCTTCCGTATCGACCGCGACCCGGTCAATGCCCTCCATTTGCGGCAGCATCGCCGCTAAGTCCGCATCGTTTGCGATCATCGAAGTCCCGCGAGTAACAGCTCGGCGTTCGTGGTTGTCGCCTGGAGATTGCCGATCAGCATCTCCATCGCCTCGATCGGTGGCAGCGCCGCCATCGCTTTGCGCAACACCTTCACCCGCTCCCATTCCTCCGGGTGGTAGAGCAGATCCTCGCGCCGCGTCCCTGATTGCAGCACGTGGATCGCCGGGTAAAGCCGCTTCTCCACTAACGAGCGGTCGAGATGCAATTCCATGTTCCCGGTGCCCTTGAATTCCTCGAAAATCACCTGGTCCATCTTGCTCCCCGTATCGACCAGCGCGGTCGCCAAAATCGTGAGGCTGCCCCCTTCTTCAACATTGCGCGCCGCACCGAAAAACTTCTTCGGCTTCAGGAGCGCCTTCGCCTCCACGCCGCCCGACATCGTGCGGCCTTTGCCCGGCTGGACTGAATTATAACCGCGAGCCAGTCGCGTGATGCTGTCGAGCAGGATCACGACATCCTTCTTCATCTCGACCAACCGCTTCGCCCGCTCCAGCACCAGCTCCGCCACCTGGATGTGACGATGACAGGTCTCGTCGAAGGTCGAATTGTAAATCTCGCAATCGACTTCGCGCTGTAGGTCGGTCACTTCCTCCGGGCGCTCATCGATCAGCAACATGATCAGCACCATCTCGGGGTGGTTGGCGCGAATCGCCTTCGCGATCTCCTTCAGCAAAATGGTCTTGCCGACCCGAGGCGCCGCGACAATCAAGCCACGCTGCCCTCGCCCGAGCGGCGTTAGCAGATCGACCGCGCGTGCGCTGATCGATTTCGTCTTGTCGTTCTCGAGAAAAATCCGGCCTTCCGGATACTGCGGCGTCAGGTGATCGAACGCCGTCGGCTCTGTCCATTCCGCCACCGGCAGGCCCTCGATCGTAAGAACTTCATCGAGCATGATCCCCTTCTCGCGATCGCGCGGGAACCGGAGTGTGCCCGCGAGCAGCTGACCAGGTTTGAGCCGAAAATGTTGCGCAGTACTGCGCGGCACACCGACGTCTTCCGGCACCAGGAGGAAATTCAGAGCCGGCCAGCGCAGCAGCGCGAACCCATCGTTCAGCTGGTCGAAGAAACCTTCCGCCGTCACGCGCAGATTGCGTCCCAGCGCCCAGCGAATCAGATCGACGATCTGGTGATGTCGCGTCCGCCCCGCATGCACCCGCACGTCGCAACGCCGGCAAAGTTGATCCAACTCCGAGGGCGCGAGCGTCTGCAGCTGATTCAGATCCAGCGCTGTCGGCAGATCAGCGTGCGGTGCGTTTAGCTCTGCCGTTTCTGCGGCAAGAGCAGTCGGAACGGATTGCTCCGCGGTGTTTTCGTCGCTCATGATCCGAGGCTCCAAAGGGCCGCTAGCATTTCAGCCTGCGGAGTGAGGTTCGCGAGCGGACCGCTATTCCAGACTACATGATCTGCACGCCTCACCTTTTCGCTGAGCGGCATCTGCGCGGCGATCATTTGTTCGGCGTCCGTGCGCTCTAAGGTGGAACGCCTCATAAGGCGCTCCAATTGCACGCGCGGTGAGCAGGCGACGACGACAACGCGGTCGCACAGCGTTTCGCCGCCGGTTTCGTAAAGCAGTGGGATGTCAGCAAGGAAGATCTCGGTCGAATTACGTCGACGCTCGGCTTCGAGCGCCCACTGACCGCGGATGCGCGGATGCAGAATCTGCTCCAGCGCGAGTTTCTTCTCCGGGTCGGCGAACACTATGGTACGGAGCCGCGCGCGGTTCAAGTCGCCCGCCGCCGAATAAATATCCGCTCCGAAGGCGAGGGAAATCAGCGCCCGCACCTTCGCGTCATCGTTCGTCAGCTCCCGCGCGGCCACATCCGCATCGAAAAAATGCGCGGCCGGCAGCGCTTTCCGCAGCGCCTGACTGAATGCCGTCTTCCCCGTCGCGATCCCGCCGGTGATCCCGACGACCGAAACGCGTTCGTGCTCCACGGAGCGCACTTGAGCACGAAAACACCGCCCGAGAAAAGAAAGCAGTTCGTGAATGAAGACGAACCGCTCTCGGATCGATCACTAAACGCCGCGCGTGTGGAGTCAGATTGGATTGCTCAATCCAGCTCGCGTCGTGAACGGCGCGCAGGCGAACCGACCGTGTCGAGCAAACTCCGGGACCGGAAAGGCCCGACCCGCGAACCCAAATGCGTGATTGCTACGACGCAGCGCTTTGATCACTCTTAGTCGACGGCACCGAATAGATGCCCTCAGCAACCGGATCCTCGCTAGCCATCGAGCTACGATGCGCTCAATGACAACCCAAGAAAGGCACGACAATGACAAAGAATGGTTTCTTAAACGCACTAACCCTGGCGCTGCTCTCCTCCTCGATGACCTTCGTCACCGCGACCGTCGCACGAGCGGACGCGCAGACGGTTGACGAGGGTTGGCGCAAGGCGATTACCGCCAACGATCTTAATGCGGTCATGGCGCTTTACGCTGAGAATGCTGTGATGTGGCTTCCGGATGCCCCTGAAGCCAACGGCCAGAAGGCAATCCACGATGCCTGGGCCGGCTTCCTAGCCGCGAATACGGTGACTGGCGCTACTTTCGCGAACACTCACTACCAGACCTCTAGCGATCTTTCGGCCGGTTGGGGCGATTTTACTCTCAGCCTCGCTCCCAAGGCCGGCGGCGCCGCTGTTTCCCTATCGGGCCACTTTTCGGTGATCGCGAAGAACGTGAACGGCAAGTGGGTCTACGTGGTTGACCATGCTTCAGCTCAACCTCCTCCGAAGTCGCCCTGATTCAGCTTTCCGAGATGTTACCCTACATCTCAAGGCCGTCGGGATTTATGATGTCTTCACCCAAGCGGCGTTTGACTGTCTTATTTGCGCTTCTGATGTGTCCGGTCGGCTGCGATCAAACGTCGAAACACATCGCCCGCGTCGAATTGAGCCGCTTGGGCTCCGTCAGGCTGCCCGTTGGCGAGTTCCGCCTGGCTGAGAACCGCGGCTCATTCCTAAGTCTCGGAGATTCACTACCCGATTCGTTCCGACTGGCATTGCTCACGGTTGCGGTCGGTTTGGCCTTACTGTGGCTTTTCGTCCATCTCATTCTCGCCCGTCCCTCTAGTTGGCTCTCCTTCATCGGTCTGGGCGCTATCTGGGCTGGCGGAATCAGCAACTTATTAGACCGCATCTTCCGGCAAGGACGCGTGACCGATTTCATATTCATCTCGGTGGGGCCCGTCCACACCGGAATCTTTAATGCGGCCGACGTGATGATTATGATCGGGATCGCGGCGATTGCATTCGGTCTGTGCCGTCGAAGATACGGACCTCGTTCTGGCAAGCACGAAGGATTGGATGACACGCCGGTCTAAGGCGGCGATGGCAGCCGCCAAGTAGACGACTATCGCCACGTCTAAGACTTACTTCTTGTACATCGGCTCGATCGGCAGCTGCGGCGGCTGGATCAAGTCCTCGGTCTCTTCCTCTTCTTCCGTCTGGTTGACCAACTGACCGCCCGGATTGATCAGCCGCGCGGTGACGAAGATGACAAGGTTGCGTTTGATGTGCTGCTCCGCGTTCGTACGGAACAACCGACCGACAAGCGGGATGTCACCAATGATAGGAGTTTTATCCTCTGTCTTCTGGACGTCCTCACGCATTAGCCCACCGAGCACAACCGTCTGGCCATCCCAGATGCTTACACTAGTCGTCACCTTGCGCGTACTGAAGATCGGTTGGTTGATGATGTTCGGCGTGATCACATTCTGCGGGGTTGAAATTAGCCCGCCTGTGATGCTGTTGAACAACGATGTCGACGGCGAAAGGATCGGGCTGCCGTAGTTGATGAACCCTTCGAACTCGACCACCTGCGGCACGAGGTTCAGGTCGATCGTAACACCATCAGGGCCGACCACCGGTTCAACTTCCAACGTGACGCCAGTGTTTCGCGTTTCGAAAGCAGTCGGAGTCGTCGGTGTAATTGGCACAGTCGAAGTGCCGCCGAGCGGAATGAGATCGCCGACGGTCGAATCACCAGTGCGGACGCTTCCCACCGTCTGCGGGATCTGCGGTGGCTGAAACTGCGTCGGGTAACGGAATTCGCGGACAATCTCGATGACTGCGCGTTGCCCGCTCTTCGTGGTGACGCGCGGCGCCGATAGCAGATCGACGCCTTTCTTCTGATTGAGCGCGCGAATGACAACCTGGAACTGCGGATTCGTCAGCATACCACCGACAGCGCCAATTCCCGGTGCGAGCGCCTGACCCGTCGGTAAGCCGAGTAGCAGCGCATCGATTGCGTTTGCGCTGATTGCGAGATTGCCGCTGCGGTTCCCGGCGGTCACCGGATTTGTGTCGCCCGTCGGGTACGGAAAGTCGGCCGGGTTCAGGCGGGCGCCGTTCCCCGAGGTGCCGCCGCCGAGCCGAATCTTATTGGTGCCGACGCCGAAATTTCCGAGCAGCCAATCGAACCCGAGCTCCTTCAGGTTATTCTGCGTGATCTCGACGAATTTCGCCTCAATCTCGACCTGCTTCGGGCCCGACACGTTCGCCTGTTCCACCAAAGCATCCACGAGCTCGAGGTTGTCCTGCGTGTTGCGTACGATCAGCCGACTGCTTTGGGGCAGGAAATTTGCGCTCGCCCCTTGTGGAAATGGGACACCCTGAGTCTCGAGAAAATCTTTCGCGGTTTCGCGATTTACGAGCTGATGTCCGCCGGTCGACTCCTGAGTGTCTTTGCCGGTGCCCGTGGTGGCGGCTGCCGCGCTCGCTCCCGTAGGTTTGTTCAACGCTGACGCGCTGATGTTTACCGTGCTGCTGATGAAGCCGGGTGGCACCCGATACTCCTTCGTCAGCAGGTCGTTGCTTTGTTCGGCCAGGGGAATGATCGAGACCGCATAGGGCTCGACCTTTACCTTCAGCCCAGCCTGGCTCGCGATGTAACGCAGGGCTTCGCCAAGTGGTATTTGATTCAGTGTGATCGTGATCCTCGCGTCCGTCGGCGAGATAGGCGGCGGCGCGGCAATCTGCACTGCGGCTGGCGTCGGAGCCGCTGTCTTCCCGGCGGCGCCGGGTGCGAGCGGATCGACCACGCCGGCTCCTGGCAGCGGCGAAACGTCGTCCGGTTCCGGAGCGGTGGCTGCAGCGGAGACAATCCGCGATCCGATGGTACCGACGCGCAACACGATATCCACGCCGCGGCGTCCGTCGGCGGCAGGATCATTAGCCGTCGCTTGCTGCCGAAGGAAATCGATGGCTTCGCGAATACTCGCATCCCGGAACTCGATCCGCGGGATGATGATGGTGTTCAGCTTGTTCGAGATGCGCGCGGTCCCGGTGGCGTCTTTCTGGAATGCATCCGCCGTCGGCAAGACCGTAGTGCCGTACTTCTTAACCGGGTTCTCCCAGGCTTTCTCGACCTGCCAGACCGAGCGTGAGCGAGTCTCGTTGTAGGCCTCCTCGCCGTAGTGCGTTTTCTGGAGGTTGATCTTCTCCTGCCCGCGACGCGCCGCCGTGTTGTACGGGTCGATGTTTAAGATCTGCTCGTATTTTTTAAACGCGAGGTCGTAGCGACCGCTGTTGAAATACCCGTCCGCATCGATCAGAAGTTTTCGCACTTCCTCAACCTTTCCGATGAACTTCGGTCCAAGCGTCTTGTTGATCTGACCGGGCTCCTGCAGTCGCGCAAGCAGCTGCATCGCGGGGCGGCAATTCGGATCGTAACGATCGCTCAGCAGCTCGTGACAAATCGCTTCCGCCTCCGCGAACTTCCCCTCCTGCACACGGCGCTCCGCCAGCTTCATCCCACTGGTGCAAAAGCCAGCGACAGCTTCTTCGTGCGAATTTCCGCTCACCACTGCGTCAGGGAGGTATTGCACCGCCACGCGATAATCTTCGTGCGCACGGCCGTAATCCTGCGCCTGCATCGCGATCTTCGCGCGTGCTAAAGCCTCCGCGCCTTGTGGCAAAACAGACTGCCGCCGCGCCAGCTCCCGTTCCGCCGCGCGCTCCGCGTCCTGGGCGAGTGTGTTGGAGGCAAGAACTAGGACAAACGCAGCCGTGAAGAAGGCGGTGGAGGCGGAACCGCCGCGTGAAATTCTGATCATCGTGAGGGGGAGCGAGCTACGGCGCGAGCAAACCGATCTCGATCCGTTCCAGGGGTTTCTGCGGGTTGACGATGACCGCTTTATCCGGCTGCACGTCGATCAGCTTGTATCTGATCTCCGTCTCTGGCGGCAACGAAAATTCCTGGTCTTTTTTGACCGCGAACTCGCGTCGGTCGGCCCAGCTGTAGACGAAATTCGCGACCGACTCGGGCGAGATCATGATCTTCTCCTTGATGAGATTAAGCCGTTCTTTCGTCTCCTGATTCTCTAGCGTCAGCTCGGAAACATCGACATCGGTGCCGTATCGATTCGGTTCCGATTTTTCTGTGAACCCCACGATCCTGAATTTCGTCCCGCGGATGAGATCACCGCGCTTCAGGAACTGCGTCGGTTCCTTCAAGTCACTCGTGTTGATGCCGAACGTGTCGCCAGTGCGCGACGCGAAAACGAGGCGGAACGGCTCGCGCGAGAACGACTTCATCTTCAGTTTCACGATCAACGGCGGGTGCGAATTCTTGTCCGTCGGATTCGTGTGGCTCTGCCATTCCTCGAGGTTCGTAAAACCATCCGCGTCAGGATCCTGCGTCAACACATCGGCATCGGCGATCGGCAGGCCGAATTGGTCGAGCCACTCGTTAGGTACAGGCGGATGAACCTCGGTAGATTCGAGGGTTGTCGGGAGTCCTGTCGGTCCGATAAAATGCTTCTCCGGCACGAAAAGGCCCGAGCGTCCGCTAAAGGTCCAATGCGGCGGTTGGTGCAACTTCTCGACGGCTTTTGCGAGTTCCACCGCAGTCGCGGGCGGCGCAGCTGGTTTCGGCGCGGTGGCAGCGTGCAACGTGGCAAAGTTATCCGCAAAGCCGGAGGCGTTCAGCCAGATCGAGATGGAACAGCCCAGGAGAAACAGCGCCGCCAGCACGACCGCGATCCGCTCGTACTTGGTGCGGAAGAACTCAGCGAGGTTCACGGCTGGAAGTTGAACCGCAGCATCTCGACGCGCGCAGACGTCTGGATGCGCTCATTACCAACGATGAAGTTCAGAGCAGCGGCTCCCGCGGCTGTGGTGCTCGCGGCTGCCGGAGCCGCGGAGTCACGCGCAGGGCCCGTATCCTTTTCGCTCAGCACATGCAGCGTCCGAATGAGGTAGAACTGCTCGTTCGCACTGGAGATTTGATTTACCGCACGTCTGGTCGCCGCCGGATTGGAGATAAAAGTGGCGTCGACGACACCCCTCTCGATCGGCGGCAACACCGGAGCCTTTGAATCAGCACGCGGCGATCCGGCCGGAGTCGCCGTGGGAGATGGCGAGGCGGCGCGTTGCTCCGTAACCAGCACGCGCTTCAAGGACGAGATTGCGTCGACCCGTGCATCGATCAGGATGTTCACGAGCATCTCCACTTGAGCGAGCTGCTGGCTGAGCGACGGCGCGGCCGCGGTGTCCGGCAAAGCGGCGGCGAACTCCTCGAAGCCGAGATAGAAATTGTCGGGCAACTTCACGCGGTTAGCTCGCGCGCGCTCCGCCACCGCCGCCATCGCCTGACGCAGTCGCGCTTGAAATTCGTTAGGCGCCATTGGCGTCACCGGCAGGACGTGCGCCTTTAATTCCTCTTTCGCGTTCGTTAACTGCGTCGCGTATGCCGTGGTCTCCGCCTTCATCTTCGCGACATTTTCCTGCGTCGGGAACGGCGTCAGCGCCTGCAGGCGATTGAGCTCCGCAGCTGTTTCATCGAAGCGGCTCTTTTCCTCGTCGAAGCCGCTTTTTGCGAACCAGACAAACGCAGCGGAGGAGATCGTCGCGACGGACAGGCCGGCGACGAACGCGCCGAGAAAACGGTTTTGACGAAACCAGCTCACGGCAATTTCACTGGCTTCTTCAGGTCGAGTCGCAGCTCGTACGGGAAGGCCCACTCGGTGTTCGTCGGTGTCGTCGGCTTGATGACTTTCGCCTGATTATTGGGATCAATCGCGAAGTACGGCGACCCCACCAAATTCCGGAAATAGTCGACCACGACTTCCTGTTGCTTCGGGTTAAAGAGATAGAGACCGCGCACAAAAATCCCGTCGATCACTGCCTCGCCTTTCACGGCGTTTGCCCGCGGCGTCGCGGAAGCAGCGGCGTTCGGCGCCGGCAATGCATTGCTGATTGCAGCGGGGCTCGAGAGATCGCCGGCGCCAACAGCTTTCCCGCCCGAAGTGGCGATTAACTCTGTGATCCAGATGTCTTGCTTCGGGAGGCGCGCGTTCAAGTCCTCGAGGATCTCAGGCCAGAAGCCGCGCTCGTTTAGCGCTTCAGTGAGCGGCTTCGCCACCGCGTCCGACACGGCGGCTTGTTTGCGCACCTGATCGAGCTGCGCTGCGATCTGACGCATCGCTGCGACCTTCTCGGTGAGACGATCCGTCGTCTCGCGCATGACTGCCGCAGCCCTCATGTAGTAGGCGCCCCAGCCGAGCAGACCGAGCAGAAGACAAGCAGCCGCCAGCAGTAGAAAAGGGCGCCGACGCTGCAACGCTTGCCGCTCGACCACGCTGGCGGGCCGCAGGTTCAATTCCATCGGACACGTGGCGACAGCGCGAACTGCGAGCCCGACTAATTCGCCTAACAAGTGAGCGGAGTGCGCGACTTCTTCGCTCCCGACCTCCTCGCCGGCCGCGACGTTCCGGAGCGGATGGAAGAACTCGATCGGCAGCTGGAGTTTCTCCTGAAAGAACTCACGCATGTACGGCATGCTCGCGCCACCGCCACAGAGAAACACCCGCGCCGGCGCGCTCCCCTGCTGTTGCGCGCGATAGTGGCTGATCGAGCGCATCAGCTCCGCGTGCAGCCGCGTCATCGTGCTGCGGACGATCTTCGACACGCGCGCGACATCAGGGTCGCTCGGCTCTGCATACGCGCCACCGAGACTGACGAAACCATCGCGCTTCTTCCGGAACTCAGCTGCCGCGGCGTGTTCGCCAAATTCCTTCGCCAGCGCACTGGTGATCGCGCCGCCACCGATCGGGACGCTGCGCGAGAACACCTTGCCGGGCTCCACGAACAGCAGGTTCGTCGTCCGCGCGCCGAGATCGACCAGCACTGAACAATCAGTGAGCTCGCTGTAGTTAAAACGGAAGGCGTTATAGAGCGCCATCGTGGCGACATCGACGATCTCAGTGCGCAGGCCGGCACCTTCAACTGCAGCGTTGATGCTCTCGAGCAGATCCGACTTAATCGCGACGAGCACCACCTGGATCTGCTCATCGGAAGCCGCGCCGACGAGCTGGTAATCCCAGACTACTTCTTCGATCGGGAACGGCACATTCTGCTGTGCCTCGAACGCGATGATGCGCTCAATTTTTTCTTCCTCGACGGCCGGCAGTTTCACGAAACGCGCGAAGACCGATTGTCCTGCGACGGAGTAATGAACGCCGCCGGATTTTACGTGTAGCTCGCGCATCATCTCGCCAATCGCGCCTTGGATCTCCGCGTTGCGCGCGGACTCGTGCGCGGCATCAGCGAGGATTTCGCGCAGCCGGTAGCCGCGCAGCGTCAGCCCGCCGTTAGGCTGTGGCGCGAACTCCGCCAGCCCAACAGTGTGGGAGCCGAGGTTGAGAGCGAGAATGCGCGACGCAGCAGCCATGCGAACAGCTAGCGCACGGTCGCTTTGATCTGCTCGTAGCGATCCCAGTAAAGCGGCGCGAACGGCGTCTCGTTCTTGTTCAACACGAACCCGCCGACTTGCGGGGACGCAGCGAACCATTGCGGCGCCGCACGCTCGAGACTCAGCTCACTCTTCACCGCGCCGCGCTCAACGATCTGCACCGCGATGTTCTGGATCGCGTTCGGCGCGACGGGCCGATTACCGAGCAATCGCATCAATGTCCGCGGCGACACATACATGACCGAATGATTCTCGCGGCCCGCGGCGACGTTGGTGTGCGTGACTTCACCGGTCAGCAGCTTGCCGCTGATGAGAATGAAATACTTGAACGTCAGGTCGTCGGTAAACTCCGGAGCGGCGCTGAACTCCGCCTCCACCTCGAGCCAGCGATCACGCTGGTTGACGGGGAACTGTTCTCCGCCGCTGTAGGTAAATTGCGGCATGGTGACGAGGTTCTTCGTGATTTTTGTCAACACGAAATCAGCTGCCGCGCGGCCCTGCGCGTAACCTGCAACGGGTCCGAATAGCAACGCCAACAGCACCAGTCCTAGTGTCACTCCCCCCCTCGCGACTAACCAGGCCGTCATCCTGAGGGAAGTCGAAGGATCTCGCAAATTACCCCGCGACTTGGCACTCGATTGACCCCACGAAGGATAAACCCGCGCGCCTGACTCCCCGAGAATAACAGCCTCCCCGCGGCCGTCATTCCGAGCGCAGCGAAGCGGAGTCGAGGAACCCCGCCGCGTGTCCAATATGTATGGCCCCCGGGTCCCTCGACTTCGCTCGGGATGACCGCTCATTTCCCCGCGCTTATATCCATCCGGTCGCCGAACTGCCCGCGCGCGATGCAGCCTCGGAAGTACTCGATCGTCTGCACGATCCCCTCTTCAAACGGCACGCGCGGTTCCCACCCGAGCACCTTCTTCGCGCGCGTGATATCCGGTTGCCGCACCTTCGGGTCATCGATCGGCAGTGGCTTGTAAACGATCTCCGATTCCGCGCCGATCCGTTTTTGAATCTCGTCGGCGAACTGCTTGATCGTCATCTCGCGCGGGTTCCCGATGTTCACCGGGTCGTGGAAATCGCTCATCGCGAGCCGGAAGATCCCGTCGATTAAATCCGACACGTAACAGAACGAACGCGTCTGCGACCCATCGCCAAAGACCGTAATCGGCTGCCCGGTCAGCGCCTCGCCGATAAACGCCGGCACCACGCGCCCGTCGCGCAGCCGCATCCGCGGCCCGTAGGTATTAAAGATCCGCACGATTTTCGTATCGAGCCCGTGATAACGGTGATACGCCATCGTCATCGCCTCCGCGAAACGCTTCGCCTCATCGTACACGCCGCGCGGCCCGATCGGGTTCACGTTTCCCCAGTAATCTTCCGTCTGCGGATGGACGAGCGGATCGCCGTAGCACTCGCTCGTCGAGGCGAGCAGGAAGGCCGCGCCTTTCGCCTTCGCGAGACCGAGCGTGTTATGGCTGCCGAGCGCGTTCACCTTCAGCGTCGGGATCGGCAGCTCCAGGTAATCGATCGGGCTGGCCGGCGAGGCGAAGTGAAACACGTAGTCGAGTTTCTCCTCCGGGAGGAAGATGAAATCGGAGACGTTGTGGCGGACGAAGCGGTAATTCTCGTTGCCCGCGAGATGCTCGATGTTGGCGAGATTGCCGGTCAAGAGATTATCGATCGCGATCACCTTGTGACCTTCGGCCAGGAGGCGATCGGTCAGATGCGAACCGAGAAATCCAGCGCCGCCAGTGACGACGGAGATGGGTCGGGCAGAAGCAGCCATGTGTGCGCATATTTAACGAGCGCGCCCAAGCAACGCGAGAAGTTTTGCCCGCCTTCCTATTCCGCCTTCCGCCTTTCCCCCGCTCCGTCATCCAGAGCGGCAGTCGAGGGATCTCGCGCCAACAGAGAAACCACTCCTCACCAACGCCGCCGTCTGCAGAGTGGTTCCCGTGCTGAATGCTTCCCACTTCACACTTCTCAAATTCCTCCCTGAAGCGGCAGCCGGGCCGGCTGCATCTTTTAAGCCAGACTCACATCCAGGGGCGACCGCACACCCACACCCGGCTTGTTGAGAACGTGCGTATAAATCTGCGTCGTGCTCACATCCTTGTGCCCGAGCAGCTCTTGCACCGTCCGAATGTCATACCCATTCTCCAACAGATGCGTGGCGAACGAATGGCGAAACGTGTGGCAGCTTGCCGCCTTCTGCACCCCTGCCTCACGGATGGCCTTCTTCACCGCCCGTTGCACATAGCTCTCGTCGACGTGGTGGCGCCCCTCGCGCGGCTTGCCCTCCGCCTCGTCCGTCCAGAAAGATCTTCGCGCGGCCGGGAATAAATATTGCCAGGCCAACTCCTTCGCCGCACCGGGCGCCTTCCGCACGAACCCATGCGGCAGATACACCTCCCCCGCGCCTGCGCTCAGATCCTCCTCATGGATGCGCGCCACCTTCTCGATTTGTCGCCGCAGCGCATCCGCCAGCTGCACCGGGATCATCGTCACCCGATCGCGCCCACCTTTCCCGTCGCGGATCGTGATCTGGAGATAGCCGAGATCGATGTCCTTGATTCGCAGCCGCATGCATTCCATCAGGCGAAGGCCGCTGCCGTAGAGGAGATACGCCATCAGCCGCGCCGAGCCCGTGAGCCGCGATAGCACTGCGCGGGCCTCGTCTTTCGTAAAGACCACCGGCACCTTCGGAGGCCGTTGCACCCGCTCGAATCCTTCCACCCACGGCAGCTTCACCTCCAGCACCACGCGATACAGGTAAAGCAGCGCACTCAGCGCCTGGTTTTGGGTGGAGGCAGCGACGTTCTTCTCCGCCGCGAGATGCGTGAGGAAGCCTCGCACTTCATCCGCTCCCATCTCCTGCGGATGCCGTCTTCCGTGGAACAGGATGAAGCGCTTAATCCAGTCAACGTACGACTCCTCGGTCCGTTTCGCGTAGTGAGCGACGCGCAGGCTCGCGCGGACCTGATCGAGCAATTTCGGACCAGACCGCTCGGCTTGCGGTGCCAAATTCGTGCTTGTCACAGCTCAGCCTTTTAACAACACTGACCTCGTGCCGCAAGAAATAGATTGCACTTTGCAGCCGAATCCTCGTTAGATGCTGACGCGCATGACCACGTCACCGGCAACACTGATGGGTCCCGCAATCCCGGGCTTGCTGATGGTAATCGTAGCCGCAGTCTATTCCCGTCAGTCCGCGCGGCGCTGGGATATTCGATGGGGCTACTTTGTGTTCGCGGTGCTCGCAGTCACGGTCGCTTTGCAGGCGCTTATCACCGGCCGCGTTGCGACGGCGCGCCATTCAGCAACGGTCCTCGGCGGAGCAGCTGTCGTCGTTGCAGTCCTTTTGGTCGCGACAGCGATTCTGGCGTTTCGCGCATCCGTTCACCGTCGCGGTTCGTCAGATGATTCCGGCATCAGGCGCACTAAAGGCATCTAACCAGGCGATGCAGCGAACCGCGCCCCGTCCTTATGCCTCACTGTCACTGTTTTCGGACATCGCTCGTAATTCGCGCGGTCGCTGATCTTGTGTCTCGTTAGATGGTTGTGCGCGACTCGATGAAACGACTGCTCCTGTATGTCGCTGCCGTAGCGGCGAGCATTTTAGCAGCGTGGGGAGCCGTGCTGCTCGCTTTCGTCAATCCCTCGAATTGGACGAACTTCCAAGACTACACCTCGCGGGATTACGTCGTCGTATCCGTCACCAACGTCGCCATCCTGATTCTCCTGCTTGTCGTGCTATTCATCATTTGGAGGACCGTTGTTCGATGGTCTCGCGCGATGCGAACGTCTACCATCTAACCAGGCGATGCAGCTGACGGCGGTAAGCCTTGCGTTCAACTTCTGAGATGGCTACAACATCTTCACTCCGGGCCGCGGGCTCCCTCACCGCCGCAGCTGATCTTGTGTCTCGTTAG
>JBHENE010000161.1:0-10784 GCA_046262215.1 Chthoniobacterales bacterium
CAACCCAGGTGTGAATGCACAATAATTGGGAACTCCGCCCCGTCGCGCTGCAAAATGAGCGCGTTTGAGGTTTCCTGTCCGCTACTGCGGCGCACGCCGCTCCGAGAGATCGTCTTCAATTCCATTGGTGCGAATGATACGAACAGGAACATACCGTCGGATGTAACGGGCGAAGGCTGGCACTGTGGCGCCAGGGTTCTGAAATATCGGTAGTTTTCACAAACAACTATACACGAGATTGTTGCCGACGCGACCGCGGGCGGTGTGTCGCCCCGCTTTGTCGGCGAATTGCAGGTTTTGACGTACGACTCCCGCTCGTTGGCGAGGCTTCTTTCGTTTCGAACCGTGACCGCGTCCGCTCGATCTCGCTGACCACGTGAAGTTGGCAGAAGCGCCGTGCCTCGGCGGTGCGATAGATAATTATGAAGACACGAGCACTCGGAGAAAGCGGGCTGCGAGTATCGGCTGTCGGACTGGGCTGCATGGACATGTCCGATTTCTACGGCGCGCGCGATGATGGGGAGTCGGTCGCCACGATTCACCGCGCGCTCGATCTCGGCGTGACGCTGCTCGACACGGCCGACATGTATGGGCCTTGGACGAATGAGCAGCTCGTCGGTAGCGCGATCAAGGACCGCCGCGACCAGGTCGTGCTCGCAACGAAGTTTGGGATCGTGCGGGATCCGAGTCAGCCGGCGCTACGGGGCATCAGCGGCAAACCTCCTTACGTGCGTCGCGCCTGCGATGCGAGTCTGCAGCGCCTCGGCACCGACGTGATCGATCTCTACTATCAGCACCGAGTCGATTCTGAGACGCCCATTGAAGAGACAGTCGGCGCAATGGCAGAACTAGTCCGCGCCGGGAAGGTGCGCTATCTCGGCTTGTCTGAAGCCGGAGCGATGACGATTCGGCGCGCACATGCGGTGCATCCGATCGCTGCTGTGCAATCGGAGTATTCGCTCTGGTCGCGCGATCCGGAGGATGAGATTCTCGCCGTTTGCCGCGAGCTCGGCATCGGCTTCGTACCGTATTCTCCCCTGGGCCGTGGCTTTCTGACCGGGCACATCAAGCGGTTCGAAGACCTCGCGCTTGATGATTACCGCCGCCAATCACCGCGCTTCCAGGGAGAGAACTTCCAGCGCAATCTCGATCTTGTCGCTCGCCTCAGCGAGATCTCCGCGGAGAAGCGAACAACCCCATCGCAGCTAGCGCTCGCTTGGGTGCTCGCGCAGGGCGATGACATCGTGCCGATCTTCGGGACGAAGCGGCGCGCATACCTCGAAGAGAATCTCCGCGCGATCGACATTACGTTGAGCAGAGAGGAGCTGCATCGCATCGACTCGATCGCACCGCGCGGTGTTGCCGCTGGTTCGCGTTATCCCGAAAGCGCAATGCATCTCGTAAACGCATAGGTCCTGGTCGCCGGCACTTGCCGTTGCGAGCGGGATAGGCGTAATACTGGCGCTTCGCTTGTGCATCGCGGAACGGGCCTATAGCTCAGCGGTTAGAGCAGGGGACTCATAATCCCTTGGTCCCTGGTTCGAATCCAGGTGGGCCCATGCCGCAATCGTTGACCGCGCTATTCGCCAGAATTCCCACGTGAAACCGCCTTTTCTGCCTTGGATTCCGTTGACAGGGCAAGTCAGTCTCTCCAATACTACGGAGTGTTAAAGAAGTTCATCCCGCAAAAGCCCCTGTCGTCGATCGGAGAAGGATCGTTAAGCGCGGGCTCTGATGACACGAACGGTCTCGCTGAGCGCGAAGTGCCGAGAACCTCACCTCCAACCACCGATCTTCAAAAAACTATGGCTGAACATTCTGGCAAAGACATCCTCTCGAGCGACGTTGAAATCAAAGGCTCGATCAAATTTCAAAAAGAGCTGCTCATCGACGGCAAAGTCGAAGGTGAGATCAACTCGGATGGTGTGCTGACGATCGGTGAAAACGCTGACATTCGCGGCGAAATCAAGACGAAGTCGATTACGGTTTTCGGAAAAGTGCAGGGCAACATCACCGTCGCCGAACGCTGCGAGCTGAAGTCACGTTGCACGCTGCAGGGCGATCTTAAAGCCGCGCGCCTCGTCATCGAGGAAGGCGCGACGTTCATCGGCAAATCTGAAGTGACCAGCACCGGCGGTGCGAACAAAGCAGGCGCAAACTCGCGGCCTGAAGTTGTCCGCAATGACGAGCAGGCAGCACCTGCGAAAGCCGCCTTCGGCTCCCGCTCTTAACGGCAGTTATCCCCCGCCGCGAAGTGGCAAAGTCGTTGCCTGCGAAGGTCAGTGTGGAATGTCCACACTGCGGGTTCAAGCAGCAGGAATACGCTGCCGCGAAGAGCACGATGTGTCGTCAATGTGGCGGCGCGTTTTCGCCAACAGCTCCTAAGCTCGAGGTTCGCTTTCGGCCCTCGGCATCTGCCGCCGCGCCGAAAGAGCCATCTCCCGCGCCGGTGGAGGAAGGTTCGTCGATGTTTCGAAAGCTCGACGGCTTCTGGGGCAAGCAACGCAGCTCTGTCGTTGAATGTTTCGATTGCAAGGCGAAGCAGGAAGTGACGTCAGCCGCTACCTCGACCACCTGCCCGAAGTGCAGCGCGCACCTGGATCTTCGTGATTACAAAATCACCACGAGTTTCAGCCGCGCCATTCGCACTCATGGGGAAGTGCATGTCACCTCGAAAGGTGATCTGAGCAGCAGCAGTGTCGTATGCCGCTCCGCGCTGATTGAGGGGAAGCTTCGTGGAAACCTTCATTGTGCCGGGACTGCGACGATCAATTTCTCCGGCAAAATCCCAGGCCGCCTCACGGCTGATCACGTGCTGGTGGAGCGCAAAGCTGAGGTGCAATTCTTCCGGTGCGTGGGCGTGAAAAGCATCGAAATCCGCGGCCACATGACCGGCGAAGTTGCCGCAGAAACTGTGGTGGTTATCCACCGCAACGCTTCGCTTGACGGCAATGTCACGGCGAAGTCGATCAGCGTGGAAAAGGGTGGCGTCTTCACGGGCCAACTCGTGATCGGCAGCAGCGGTCTCCAACAGGCTGAACTGCTTCCTGTGATTCCTTCACAAGTTGCCGCAACGGCCTCCGCCTCGAACGCCAGCGAGAGCGATCTTCTGCCTGGCCTGACTGCGCCGTTGCCAGCGATCTAAGCGTCCGGGCTGAATGCCGAAAAAGCTGGTTCCGCGCAGCCCGTACCAACGTCTCGGCGGGTACGTTCATCTGCCGCGTTTGATCGACAAGGCAAAGTTGCACCGGCAGGGTCTGCTGAACGGCTACAACTACAAAACCGTCGGCTTCGACAAGCATCTGCTGGCATTTCTTAAGCTAAATCCGGACGAGTTTGAAGAAGCTGCTAACCGGCTCGATGACGACGGTGCGATTCTCGCCTGGATCAACGAACGCGCGGCGCGTCATTCACCTGACGATGTCGAGCATTGGAATGAAGCGATGATCTCGCGCCATCCGGACAGCCCAGTGAAGAAGGCGCGCTTCCTTCACTTTTTGAAGGAAGCGGGTGGTGAGGGTCGACAGGACATCCGCACTTATTTCGACCTCATCGAGTTCGATGAAGGTCGGATTAAGTAAGCGCGGCTTCGTGTCGGTCTAACGAACGAACTTTCGGAACAGTCCGTTCGCTTCTTCTAAGGTCTCTTTGCTCCCGATGTCGAACCACGTGCCGCTGATCTGGAACGTGTTAACGGGCGTGCGTGTGTAGAGCCACTGGATGAACCGACCAGGCTGATCAGGGTTGTTACCCGCGGCGAGATAGGTAGTGAAAAGCGGAATCGTCTCGTGCGAAAAATAGTAAAGAGCAATTCCCGTAAGCGTGCTCTTCGGGTCCGATGGCTTCTCTTCGAACGACGTGATTAGGCCCGCGTCGTCCAGCGTGATGGCGCTGTATTTCTTGATCGCCTCCAGGTTGCCGACATCGTAGGTGGCGAGCGTCGCCTTTGTGCCGCGAGCGTGCGCAATAAACTCATCGAGCGGTTCACTGAACAAGTTATCGCCGGCGACGATCAGCAGGTCATCGTTCGTGAGCTCCTCACGCATCAGCACTAGGCTAATGTCTCCGATAGCACCGAGCTTGTTCGTGTCGTCGGTCGAGCCGTCGTTCACGATCTTTATTTTCCGCTGCGCGTTGCGTGCGGTGTACTGCGCAGCCCATTCCTGGAAGTCGCTGGCGAATTTAGCATTCGTGACAACGAAGACCGTCTCGATGTCGGCGACACCGGCCAGGTTATCGAGCACCCACTCGATCATCGGTTTACCGGCAACGTCGAGAAGAGGTTTAGCCTTCGTGAGCGTTAACGGATAGAGGCGCGTAGCATAACCGGCAGCGAGAATCAGGACATTCATAATCGCTCTACATTCGCAGCCGACGACGTCATCGCGCGCCTACGTGTCGGCAGTTGGCGAGGCGACCGCGACCAGCTGAAGCTTTCGCTGGACCGCGGCGATCCGCGCCGCGTCCGTGACCTTCCCGCGCGTCGCGTGATCCACCACGTAGAAGGTGTCGGTTGCCGCGCCTTTCTCAGTGCTGATGCGCGACAGCGCGATAGATACGCCTTCGCGACCAAACACCGACAACAGATCGTAAAGCAGCCCGAGCCGATCCGGCGTTTGAATCTGAATCAGCGTGTAAGTCGGATGCGTCTTGTTATCAGTGATGATCTGCGTCGGGAAATCGAGAACCTCTTCCGCCTTTACGCTGACTTTGCGCCGTGCTTTTCCGAGCAGCGGCGCGAAGTCGAAGGTTGGGTTTGTCAACGCATGACGCAGCGTCTCCTCTACAAGCGCGCGATCACACGTGTCGGTAACCGCCCGCGCGGCCAAGTCAGCGACGCGAAAGATATCAAGCACCACGTTATCGCCGCGCGTGTAGATGTCAGCGCTGAGAATGTTCAGCGGCACCACCGCGAATGAGCCCGCGATTTTCGCGAGCAACTCCTGCCCATCCCAGGTGCAAAACGAAACGACCGTGTGACCTTGCGCGGGCGTCGGATCCCAGCTCACCGCCGGGACGAGTGGGGGCTCTCCGCGCTCGTAGAGATTCTCGAGAAAGCGCCGGAAGAGAAGTGCGTGCGCTGTTATCTCGCGCACAGAGAACGCACGGAAATAATTGTCCGGCATGAACTCAAACTGCGCATCGAGTTCATCAGAGAACCCCGACGGCAGCAACTCGACGACCGCGTTGTGGAGTGATTCGCGCTCGATCTTTTGCTGCTCGTAGAACGCAGCCTGGTCTCCCAGATAACGCGACGTCTGATGGTACAGTTGCCAGACGAGCGACTCCTTCCAGTCGGACCATGATTCCGCGCTCGTACCTTTTCCGTCGGCCAGCGTGAGCAGCATCAGCGTATCGAGGTTTACCTGATTGCGAATGATCTGGCCGAACTCCACGATCGTCTCTGGGTCGTCGAGGTTCCGCTGCTGCGCCGTGTTCGACATCGTGACGTGATGATCGACCAGCAGGATGAGGGATTTCCGTTGCTCGGCCGTTAGATGCAATCGCATCGCTGCAGTTTGCGCGAAGAGCGCGCTCGCTTCTGAATGGGGTCGCGCACCGACAGCTTTTCCGGTGTCGTGCAAGAGCAGTGCGAGATACAGAACGAAAGGATCTTCGAGGCGCTCGAAGAGCTCCCGGTATGGCAGCATCTTGGGATCCGCTGTGCGTGTCAGCTCATCCAACTTTTCGATGCAGACGAGCGTGTGTTCGTCGGCTGTGTAACGGTGAAAATACTCGTGCTGAACTAGGCAGGTGAGGGGAGCGAACTCGGTGATGCAGCGGCCGAGAAAATCCACGCGATGCATCATCCGCAACACGCGACCCGCCTCGCCCTTGCGCGACAGCATCGCCTGGAACATCTCTCGTTCCGCACGTCCGTGACGAAACGAACGTGTGACCAATTCCGGACTACGGGAAATCAAATCCTCCAGCTCCGGACTGAGTTCCAGATGATGCTCCTGCGCGAGCTGGAACAAGCGCATGAGCGACTGCGGCTCGCGCCGAAAAAGATCCGCATGTTTAGCGTAGAGGCGGCCGCGTCGGCTAACGAACGATCCGAGATCCTGCTCGTCGGCACTGTCTGCTGGGGGTAGCGCGCTATTCCTCGGACGACCGGCGGCAAACTGTTCGGTGATGCGCTCAGTCACGCGATAAATATTCCGCGTGTGCTCGTAGTAATCCTTCATCAACGCCTCGCTCCGCAGCTGACCGCGGCGGTTTGTGTAGCTGAGGCGCTTCGCCAGCTCGTCTTGGAAATTCAGATGAAGAACGTCGAGGGCGCGGCCGTTTGCGTAGTGCAGATCAGTCCGCACACGGAGCACGAAATCGTAGGCGGCGTCGATCCGCCGCTCGTCCGCTTCCGAGAGCCAGCCCTGCCCGACGAGATGGTTCGTCGTGAGTGCGCCTTGTTTGAAGAACGTAGTCCAGAGAAGGTTTTGATAGTCGCGAAGTCCGCCGCAACCGCTCTTCAGATGCGGCTCCTGCATGTAAACACTGTTGCCGTATTTCTCATGCCGCGCGGCCTGATCACGCATGCGCATCTCGACATATTCCTGCTCGTGGCCGAGTACGCATTCTGTCCGGAAGCGCTCCCGGAAAGTGGTAAACAACTCAGCCTCGCCGGTCAGGAACCGCGACTCGAGCATCGCTGTTTTTGTCAGCATGTCCCGGTTTGCCTGCTCCGTTGCCTGATCCACTGAACGCGTCGAGTGACCAACCTTGAAGCCAATGTCCCAGAGGAGGTAGAGCACCTGCTCAATCACCTGCGCGCCGAAAGCAGAGACTTCGCCCCCGTCGTCGCGATGGAGAAACATCACGTCCACATCGCTGAACGGATTCAGTTCGCCGCGCCCGTAACCGCCCAGCGCGACGAGCGCTAACGGCGTTGCCCTGCTCTCGCCGTGATCGCGCCCGAACGAAGAGGCCGCATTGAAAACGTGCCGAAGGAGGACGTCGACGAGATCGACGCGCAACGCACAGATCTCACGGCCGCCACCACCTGCCTGATGCTTCAGGCGAAGACGATGCTCCTCGATGCGCAGGAATTTTTTATAAAGCGGCAGAACAGCTCTCGGCTGCACCGCACCAGCGGGCGCGAGGTCGCGCTCCGCATGAGCCAGTACTTTCTCGAGATGACCGGGCATCGACCGCAGCGCTACAGCTCGATCGCGAAACGCTTCATCTTATTATAGAGCGTCGGCCGTTGGATTCCGAGCACCTGCGCAGCCTTCTTCTTATTGCCGTGGCATTGGGCGAGTGCTTGCAGGATCGCGTTTCGCTCCAGGTCGTCGAGGTTCTGCACCCCGCCGTTCTGCTGCGCCGTCCGATCGATTCGCTGCAACGCAGCCGGCAGCTGTACCTCCGCCGGCAGTTCCTTCACGCTGATCTGATTCTGGCGCGCGAGGACGACTGCATATTCCATTGTGTTTTGCAGCTCGCGCACGTTCCCGGGCCAGCTGTAATCGAGCAGTTTCTGGAACGCTTCAGGCGCGATCTGCGGCTCCTCCTTGCCGAGCTGCTGCGCGAATCTTTTTAAGAATGAATTAACCAGTGGCGGGATGTCTTCCTTCCGTTCGCGCAGCGGCGGGATCTCGATCTGAAAGGTGTTTAGTCGGTAATACAGATCCGCGCGCAGCCGATTGTCCGCCAGCGCTTGTGAGATGGGCCGGTTGGTCGCGGCGACCACGCGGAAATCGGCTTTCTGCGTCTTCGTGCTGCCGAGCGAACGGTATTCGCGTTCCTGCAGCACGCGCAGGAAACGGGTCTGCAAATCGGCCGGCATTTCCGAAATCTCGTCAAGAAACAACGTGCTGCCGCTCGCTTCTGCGATCATTCCCGGGAAGTCATTCATCGCGCCGGTGAACGCGCCTTTCACGTAACCGAACAATTCGGACTCGATCATCGCCTGCGGAAAGGCAGCGCAGTTCAGCTTCACCATCGGCTTGGCCGCGCGCCGGCTGCGCGAGTGAATGACGTTCGCGATCACTTCCTTGCCGACGCCGCTTTCGCCGGTGATGAGCACATTCGCTTCCGACGGCGCCATTGCGTTAATCAGCTCCTGGATCTCTTGCATCACCTTGCTTTTGAAAACGGGCGCGAGCTTCGTTTCCGCAATCTCCAGCCGCTTCTCGAGCTGCTGTGTTTTCTGTCGCAGCTCCTCGGTTTCACGCAGCAATGACTGCTTCTCGAGCGCTTTCTCGATCAGGCTGAGCAACTCTTCGGGCGCATACGGTTTGCTGATGAAGTGATACGCGCCGCGCTTGATTGATTCGATCGCATTCGCGAGCGAATCGTGGGCCGTTAGAATGATTACCTGTGTGTCGGGATGATCGCGCTTGATCTGCTCCAACATCTCGAGGCCGTCCGCATCCGGCAGCTGCAGATCGAGCAGCACGACAGCGGGCAACCCTGTTTTCAGAATGCGAAGACCGTAAGCGGCAGTCGCGGCGGTCTCAGGCTGGTAGCCGTGGCGGCCGAGTAGCGCTTCGAGCGTCAACAGGATCGGCCGCTCATCGTCGATGATCAGGATTCGGCGATTGGGCGCACTCATTTCATCGAGAACGCAGCAAATTGAAGGCCAGACGGACGGTCCGCGTTGTCGCTACGAAGCATGCGTCATCGGTAACGAAACCTCAGTGACGAGAGCAGATGCATCAGGCTCGAATCGCGCGGTGAGATTCCCGCCGTGCGCCTCAATGATGCTGCGCGCCCGCGCAAGACCGAGACCGTAGTGGCCATGCTTCACGCGCTTGAAAGGCTCACGTCCCCAGTTCGCGGTCAACGCTTCAAATGTTGCCTTCGGTTCGCGCATCGCGAAGCGAAAATCGTGTCCGGCTACTTCCGCCGCGACGTGGATGTTTCCTGTTCCGCGTCCGTGCAGCAACGCGTTCGCGAAAAGCTCGAGCATCGCCTGCTGCAGCAGCTGAGGATCGATCTCAAAGGTTCCGGCGAGCCCGACGGCGCTCCATTCGAAGGCGTTCGCAGCCTCTGGAAATTGCTGCGTCACTTTTTGCTGTAGGTCCTCAATGAAGGCGCCTGCTTCGTACGGCATCTGCGTCAGCTTCACAGGCGCCATCAGTGTCGTGAGTTTTTGAAGAGCCGCGCCAAGCTCTGAGACCATGCTGCGCAACCGCTGTATTTCTCCCTTCGCTTCAGCGTCCTCGACGATCTCTTTCAGGTAAGCCGACTGCAGTTCAGCGGCATTGAGATGATTCCGCAGGTCGTGGCTGAGCTGACGGATGAATCGCACCACATCGGCCATCGGGACTTCGATATCTGCCGGCGCGGAGTTCGCGGGTGGAGGAGCGGTTTCAGACATAGCGGAACGAATGCGCGAACAGTAGCCGAAGCCGTTTCCGGCGCTAGGCGACGGTGAAGAATTTCTGCGTCTGCGGCGCGGCAGAATCGGAAGTGCCGAGAGCGGGATCGTTCGCCGCCAGATGGCGCAACGCGTGAAAGACAGCCTCCGGATCTGCCTCGAGGAGCACGGCGACTTCTTCTGCCATTTGACTCGGCTTTGGTCTCAACGCTTCGCGGACCTGCTGCTGCAGCCGCAGAACATCCGTCGCGGCCTTTTTGCCCGCTTCGACACCGGGCTGGTGATACGCGTTGACGTTGACCAGCGATCCGTAAAAGCCGACAGCGCGCTCGTACAACGCGATGAGCGCACCCACGGTGAAGGCATTCACCTCCGGGATGCTGATCGTGATCGATTCCCGCCCTTTTTCGAACAAGGCGGTTCGCGTCCCGCGCAAGAAGCCCTGCAGATAGTCGCCACTCGTTAGACCGGGTTCCACTTCAAAGCGCCGCGTGTCGCGATCCTTTCGCACCTCGATGAAGGTGATGAAGAAGTTCAGCACGCCATCGCGCAGTTGCTGCACATACGCGTGCGGATCGGTTGAGCCTTTGTTGCCGTAGACAGCGATTCCCTGGTTTACGACTGCGCCGCTCAGGTCGTGTTCCTTGCCCAGCGACTCCATCACCAACTGCTGCAGATAGCGACTGAAGAGCAGCAGGCGGTCCTTGTACGGGAGGATCACCATGTCTTTCTCACCGCGGCCGTTGGTCGCGTGGAACCACATTAACGCGAGCAACATCGCTGCGTTCCTTTCCAGCTCCGCTTTGCGAGTCTGCGCGTCCATGACCTTCGCGCCCGCAAGGAACTCATCAATGTCGAAACCCTCGAGCGCTGCCGGTAATAAACCGACGGCGCTCATGACCGACGTGCGACCGCCGATCCAGTCGAACATCGGAAAACGGGCGAGCCAGCCATTTCTCTCGGCGTATTTGTCTAGCTCGCTGCCGACGCCAGTGACTGCGACCGCGTGTTTCGCGAACGGCACATCCGCCGCGGCGAAACGTGCTTCCGCTTCCAGCATGCCGTTGCGCGTTTCTTTCGTTCCGCCGGATTTCGAGACGACGAGCACCAACGTGCGCGCGATCTCGCTGCCGAGTCGATTGAAGAGGCGATCGAACCCATCCGGATCGGTGTTGTCGAAGAAGTGCAGCTGCATCGGATCGTGCGCTGTGCCGAGCGCGTCAGCCACGAATTGCGGGCCGAGCGCTGAGCCACCAATGCCGATGAGCAGGATGTGGCGAAACCGATCGTCGGCCGCCGTCGCGATCTTGCCGCCGTGGACAGCCGCGGCGAATTCTTTGATCCGGCGAATCGTCTCCGTCACGTCCGCCCGCAGTTCCGCCGGCGCGAGCTCCGCGTCACGCAGCCAATAGTGTCCGACCATTCGCTGCTCGTCGGGGTTCGCGATTGCGCCACGCTCCAGCTC
>JBHENE010000162.1:0-8872 GCA_046262215.1 Chthoniobacterales bacterium
CGCGAGATGGTAGACCTCGCCGGGCTGCACTTTCGCGAAAATGCGGCGCAGCGTCGTCCCATCTGTGAGATCGCCGTAGTGAAGGAACAGCCGCTCGCCGGAGCTGCTATCGGCGCGCAGATGCTCGATGCGCGAGCGGAGCAGATTGCTCGTGCGCCGCACCACGCCGTGCACCACGTATCCTTTCGCGAGCAGCAACTCGGTCAGGTAGGAGCCGTCCTGGCCGGTGATGCCAGTGACGAGCGCGATCTTCGGTTCAGCTGGCATCGGCGTGCCATTCTTCCGCTCGCTCGCACAAGCGCAAGCGAAACCCACATCGCTCCGCGCCTCGCTTGCGCAGAAAGGCCGAACGTTTAGCCTCCCGCGGCGTCTCACATTCCCTCGTACCTTATGGATCACCCGCCGCCGCCATCACCTGCCGCTGCACGCGGGAGCAAGGCACTTCTCTGGCTGCTGATTTTCGCCTACGTGCCATTTCTGTTTGCGCACGGCATCGCCTGCCTGACCGAACCGGCCGTTGATTTCCCGCCGCTCTACTCGGCGACGAAAGCGGTCTTCGATCAACACGCCTCGCCGTATGGCGAGAATGCTTTCGCGGAACAAGCGCTCGCGCTTGGCCGTCCAGTGCCGCCGTTCATCTATCCGCCACCGAGCTTGCTCGTGTTCTTCCCGTTGCATTGGTTCAGCTACGACACCGCGAAGGCGTTGATGCTGGTGGTGAATCATCTCTGCTTTCTCGTCGCGATTGCACTGTTGTTCCGGCGGCTGTTTCGCGACGAATTTGCGCGCGCGCCGACACAGCTCACCGCAGCCCTCGTGCTGATCTACCTCCTGCTTTTCGATCCCGCTGTCGTGACGCTGCACCTCGGTCAGGTGAATCTTCTCCTGCTCGTTTGCATCACGCTGATGTGGATCGCGCTTCGCCGGAGCGGCAGCGCAGTTGCCGTCGCGATTCCCCTCACCTTCGCCATTGTCGTCAAGACCTACCCGGCGCTGCTTGTCGGCCTACTCGTGTTGCGAAAGCGGCCGAAAGCAGCGGCCTACACGCTCGGTTTTTTTGCCCTCGCTTGTGCAGCGTCATACTTCCTGCTGCCGCACGGCATTTGGAGCGATTGGCTCACGAAGGTCATGCCGGCCGGTGACAACGCACATCCTGGCCCGTGGAACCAAAACATCCGCGCGTTTGTCGCGCGCACCTTCGTGCCGAACGGATTCAGCGAGCCGTTGTTCGCTGCACCCTCGCTGGCGAAGCCACTGATCTACTTGCTTTCACTCGGCGTGGCGCTGCCTACTCTCTGGGCATCGGTCCGCTGCTGGCGCCGGCCACATTCGCCACGGCAGATTGATTTTCAGATGTCGCTTTACCTCCTGATGATTTTCCTGATCGCGCCGGTCTCGTGGGAACATCATTTCGTTTATCTCCTGCCGACGCTTGTGCTGTTGATCCTGATGCTCCTAAACGGCGAAGTTCATGGCCAATGGAAGTGGATCGTTGCACTCGCGCTCTGCCTCATCGCTTGGAGGCTGCCGATCACAGCGCCCTGGCTGACGAAGGGCGTCGCGACCCTCGGCATCTCGGCGAAGTTCTATCCCGCTGTCGCGCTCTGGCTTTTCTTCCTCACCCGCACCTGGCAGTTAGGCGGTGAGCAGCCCGCCCTTGAGTCGCAAATCGCATGACCATCCGTATCCTTGTCACCGGCGGCACGTTCGACAAAGAATACGACGAGCTCACGGGAACGCTGCTATTCAAGGACAGCCACATTGCTGAGATGTTGCGGCTGGGTCGCTCTCGCGTGGAGGTGACGATTCGCACTGTCATGATGATCGACAGTCTCGAAATGACTGACTCTGACCGCGCGGCAATCGTGCAGAACTGCGTGCAAAGTCCCGAGGACCGCATCGTGATCACACATGGGACCGACACGATGACGATGACCGCCGCCGCGATCGCGAGCGCGGCGACCGGCAAGACCGTCGTGCTCACCGGCGCGATGGTGCCGTATGCTTTCGGCAGCTCCGATGGCCTTTTCAACCTTGGTAGCGCGCTCTCCTTCGCGCAGCTCCTTCCTCCCGGCGTGTACATTGCCATGAACGGCAAATGCATGTCGTGGGATCGCTGCCGCAAGAACCGTCAGCTCGGGGAATTCGAGGAAGTGCCGACGCGAACATTGTGATCTCGAGGGTCGTTCTTGCGCTGCTCGTTTCGGTGGCGTCAATCGGGCGCGCCGCTGAGCTGCCGTCGTTCTTCAAAGGCGTTACAGTCTCGTGCCAAACGTGGGGCACAGAGTGGCAGACGCCCGAGATGGCGCAGACGCTCGATGAACTGCAGTCGTTAGGCGCGAACAGCTTCGCCATTCATCCCTACGCGCGGATCACGAATGACGGCCACGTCACCTTCCGCACGATCGACAACAACCGGCACATCGCTGTGCCGCTCGATTGGGCGCAGGAGCGCGGCATGTCGGCGATGGTGATTCCGCACATCGCGTACTGGGGTTCGAAGTTTAAATGGCGCGGCGAGATCAACTTCGCGACTCCCGAAGAATGGGATCGCTTCTTCACCGACTACGAAACTTGGATCGTTGCAATGGCGCGCATCGCGGAGGCGCATCACGCGGCAATCTTCTGCGTCGGGCTCGAATTTACGCACGCGCAGAAGTTTACCGAGCGCTGGCTGCGCATCATCGCCTCGGTCCGACAGGTCTACTTCGGGAAGCTGACGTATGGCGCGAACTGGAATGAATACGACGCGGTGAAATTCTGGGACGCGCTCGATTACCTCGGCGTGCTCGCGTATTTCCCGCTCGCCGAAACTACGAACCCGAGCGCTGCCGAAATCGCCCGCGGTTGGGAAAAACGCGCCGGTGAGCTGGAGCGCTTTTCGACGAGGAATGGCGGGAAGCAGTTTGTGTTCGTGGAAATCGGTTACAACGAATGCGCGCGAGCTGCTGCCGAGCCGTGGAGCTTCACTAACGGCGGCGAACATGCAGCGGAAATCCAGCAACGCTGCATCGAAGCGGCCTTGTCGCTGACCGGAAAACACCACTTCCTCGCCGGGATGTTTTTCTGGAAATGGTTCGCGGCGCTACCGCACCACCATGAAGAAGATTTCTGCATCCAAACTCCGGAAATCAAGGCCCTCCTTGCCAAGTACTGGCGCTGAAGCGCCGCTAAACCTTCCGGCCAAACTTCTTCTCCAGTTCGCCTAACGAGATCTGGATCATGGTCGGGCGACCGTGCGGACAACAATACGGCAGCTCGCACGCTAGCAGATCGCGAATCAGCCTTTCCACTTCGAGATAGCGCAACGGATCGTTCGCCTTCACCGCGTGTCGGCAAACCGTCTTCGCGATCATATCTTCGCCCAGTCGGAGGGCCGAGCTGCTGTTGCTCATTGTGCGGAGCCCATCGATCACGTCCCGCACAAACGCCGCTGCATCCGTCGCGTGCAGAAAGGTCGGAAGGCTGTCGATCTTGAACGTTTGCGCGCCGAACGGCTCAATCCCGATTCCCATCTTCTGCAGCGCCGCCATATTGCGTTCCACCCACTCGGCGTCGCGCGGCGAAAGGTCGAAGGTTTGCGGCAAAAGCAAGCGTTGCGAAGGCACACCTTCTTCCTCCATCCGCCGCCGCAGCTCTTCGAACAAAACACGTTCGTGCGCCGCATGTTGGTCGACGAGCACAAGGCCGTTCGCGTTCTCCATCAGCACGTAAAGTTTGTTCAGAACGCCAATGATTTGGAACTCGTTGCTTGGTGCCGCGGCCGTCGAGTCATCGAGTTGGCGCTCCGCCGTCGCCGACGCACTTTGGTCAAACGGCTGGCGCGCGATGTCTGAAGCTGTCGATCTGAGCGGGAGTGACTCACTGTCGGTGAACGCGGACACCGGCGGAGGCGGCGGCGTCCACGTGCTTGGTTCGATGGTGTGTGTGTCGCCTGGCGACGGAGCACGGAATTGCTCCTGCCACGCCTCGCGTCCACTTTCGAGTGTTGCCTGCACGGCAGCGACGACCGCTTCCCGCACACTCGATGGATCAGGAAACCGAACTTCACGTTTCGCCGGATGCACGTTCACATCCACCGCAGCTGGATCCATCTGCAAGAACAGAAACGTTACCGGGAACTGCCCCCTCATCAGCGCCGTGTGATAACCCTCGCGCAGCGCGGCCGTCAGCACCGGGCTCTCGATCGCGCGCCCATTTACAAACACCAGCTGCTGACCACGGGTCGACCTGCTCAGGCCGGCTTGCCCGATCAGGCCGGAGATCTCCATTCCGTCACGACGCGGTCTCACCTGCACTTCGAGCAATCTTTCGACCAGCTCCGCGCCATGCAGATCGCGAATCCGATCTCGCAGCGAACCAACCGCCGGCAGCTGCAAGACAACGCGCTCATCACGGACGAAAACGAAAGCCACATTCGGGTGGCCGGTGGCTTGCAGATAAAGCTGATGCTCGACGTTGCGGCTCTCGGTGTTTTCTGAACGGAGAAACTTCCGCCGCGCCGGCAGGTTGTAGAACAACGACCGCACCTCGATCTGCGTCCCCGGTGCTTCGCCGCCGTCGCGAACCGTCTCAATGCGCCCGCCGGAGACGACGATCTCGCTCCCCACGACAGCGCCCGTTTCGCGAGTCGTAAGACGAAAACGCGAGACGCTGGCGATGCTCGGCAATGCCTCGCCGCGAAAGCCCAGCGTGCCAATCGCTGCCAGATCGGCCGACGAACGGATCTTGCTCGTCGCGTGTCGCTCGAGACAGAGAAGCGCGTCATCGCGATCCATCCCGCAGCCATCGTCGACCACGCGGACCAGCGAAATCCCGCCGCGCCGAATGCTGACTTCGATCTTGCTAGCACCGGCGTCGAGGCTGTTCTCCACCAGCTCCTTCACGACGGACGCCGGACGTTCAACCACCTCGCCCGCGGCCACCTGGCTCGCCAGGATTTCAGGGAGAAGTTGAATGCGGCTCATCCGGCTTCGAACTTAGTTTTGCGGAGTTCGAATGCGAAAGAAAAGCGCTCGCGATGACCGTTTTGTGAGGTGCGCTAGTTTGACTTGCCTGACCCGCGCACTAATTTCGACGCACTGATGATCACCGTTACCGACACTGCCGTCGGACAGCTCCGCTCGCTGCTCGAAACGAGCGACAATGCGGAGGGCAAAGGCCTTCGCGTGGCAATTGCAAAGGGCGGCTGCTCAGGGCTTCAGTACGAGATGACACTCGACGTGCCGAAGGCGGATGACGCGGTCGTCGCTCGCGAAGGAGTAGCGTTCCTGGTCGATCCAGAGAGCGCGGAACTGCTCAGTGGTGCGACGCTTGACTATCGTGACGGACTCACCGGCACCGGCTTTCAGATCGTGAACCCGAACGCGGCGCGAACGTGCGGCTGCGGCACCTCCTTCGAACCGGCCTCGCGCGCTTGATCGATTCCGCCGCTGAGCGCGTCTAGATGGATCACACGCTTTTCCGCTACGACGACCCGTATGGCCGTCGTCCGCGGCGACGAGTTAATTTCTTCGGCTGGACGATTGCCATCCTGCTTCTTTTCGGCGTCACGCTCGCTGCGTGGCTCGGTAGTTATTACATCTTCAACCAGCCAGAGCGGCCCGACAGCTACCGGATCCTGCAGAAGCTTCATAAGCTCGAGCAGCCGAAGCGTTTTCAGCTAACTGCCGCACCGGCCGGCGAATTTCTCGATCCGCAAAAGCTGCATGAGCGCTACAGCAACATGCGCCCGGCGGAGTTGGCGAAGGCGAATGCCGAGCTCGCGCGCAATTACATCCGCAACTACCAGGGCGTCGAAGGTCACATCCCATACGTCGTCGGCCGCTTCACGATTATGGAGGCGCGTGTGCTCGGGCCCAACGATCTCTTTTCCTCGGGCATGGTCGCGCTGGCGAATGCCGTCGACTACGGCGAATTGCTGATGGAACACGTGTATCCGTCCGACCCGCAAGCCGTCCCGTTGATGAAAGAGACGCTCGCGACGGGGCTCGAGATCAAGCTGGAGCGCTCGCACGATCTTTCCGTGGTGCTGCACGCGGAACGTTTGCGCGATGGCCGCGTGCTCCTCACGACCGTGCCGTTGCTTTACGGCACTTACACCGTGACACAGGGGCGTGGCACCTTCAGCCTGGAACCACCATATGATCTGAACATGGCCGCGGGCTGGCCGTTGTTTAAGGATGATCAACGGCACGACGCCGAGATTCGCTACGCATCCTACCGCGAGAAATCTGTGCCCGCCGGGCAGGCGGTTGCGATCCCTGGACTGGCTCCACCAACCGCCACAGCTGCGCCCGTCAACGCGCTCGTCCGCGTCGAATCAGCGGTAGCGATCGAGCCGCCGAAAGCCGCGGTAACGCCACCGCCGGGCCCGTCAGCACCGCCGGCAAAAGGCACCAAATTCGCAAAGAACGAGAAAGGCGCGTCGCCCGTTCCGAGCGCGAGCGCCAAAGCTTCAGCGCCAGCGGCGCAGCCCGCCGTCGCTGCGGCGAGCATTCCGCCGAAGCCCGCCGCAAGCGCTACACCTCTCGCACCTGCGCCTGCCGCCGCTACGGTTGCGGTGGCCCCGCCGGCCGCGTCTCCGCCTGCTTCAATGACGCCGACTCCGGCCCGTGTCGCACCGGGCGTGGCGCTCGCCTCTACCGCAGGCGGCGGCACCTGGAAGACTTATCCGGCCGGCAAAATGCCCGTCGGCCGTTTGATCACGCCGTCAGACTTGTCCGACGTAGCTGAACGCGGACTCGCGGGTGAGCGCGTCTATTTAAAAGGTCAGTTCGTCGTGAACTTCGCTGAATCGAATCGAGCTGTCCTGCGACCAAAGAGCAATATGACGGAGTCCGTTCTTCGTCTCGGCGCTCCTTCCTCTACCCGCATCATCGTAGAGTTTCCGGCCGGCGCTGCTCCCCCGGCACAGGGCGCGGTCGTAAATCGCGATGAAGCTCGGCCTTACGAGATCACCGAAGTCCGCAAGCAATCGGACGGCCAGCTAAACGTGTTTGTCCGCGAGATCATGCAGTGATCTCCGCAGCCTAACGAGTCGTAGCCCCTTGCGTTGCGGCCACGACGTGTCCGTTCTCGATGGTGAAGAACGCGATGTTGTTGTCGTCGAGCCAATCGGTCATGTAGCCGCGGATCGACGACATGCCGAAGAGCCGCGTATCGAGCATCGAGTCGGGCACGCTCTGATTTGCGAAGACGACATTCGAGATTCGCGCGTGCCGCGGATCGCCGTCCGCCGCCGGTTCGACCGTCGCTTCGCCGTTAAAGTAGCGGCCTTTCATCATGTAAACTTGATCAAGAGGTATGCTGACCTTCACGCGGCCGCTATTGTTCGCGACCGTCACGAAGGCCTTGCCGCGCAGCTTGCGGTTCGCAGCGATCAGCGTGTTGATCTCGTCCGCCGTGAGATCGACCCGAGCAGGCTGGTTGCGCTTCGCTCCTTTCTCGAAAGCGCGCCAGCGACTCCGGACCGACTCGACTGATTGCGGAGCGTCGACTCCCTGTGGCTGCGCGTTCGGCGGAAGCGGCGCGTCGGACGTGACATCATCGTTATCATCAGCAGACGCTTCGGGCGTCACCGCTCCATCGCTCGCGACATTCCCGAACGTGAGCGGCTCGGTCGTCGAATAGGTATTCTGTAAATGGCGGAACGCCCAGAAGCCGCCGCCAATAAACGCGACCGCCAGCAGCACGAACAGGCCAACGAACGTGAGACATGCTTTCGCGAAACATCCGCGGCCGCGCGGTTCGGCCGGTTGGAGTGGTGGGTTCGTCATCTTTTCAGTTGGTTAGCCGAGAGCTGCTCCTGTGCGTTGATCAACTTATCGTAGAGGCTCTGCAATCCCTCCGAAAGCATCCGCGTGCCGGAGAGTACCGGCATAAAATTCGTATCGCCGTTCCACCGCGGGACAATGTGTAGATGAAGGTGATCCGGCACACCGGCTCCCGCGCATTCACCGAGATTCAGGCCGATGTTAAATCCCTGTGCTTTCATCGTTTCGCGCAGCAGCTTCTGCGCATGCGTGGCCAGCTGCCAAAGTTCAACAATCTCATTCTCGCCTAACGAAGAGATGTCAGCTGTTTTGCGATACGGCACCGCCATGAGATGACCGACCGCATACGGGTAGCGGTTCATCATCAGGAACGCCGTCTTGCGTCGTGACAGCACGAGGTGCGCGGCATCGTGATTCGCCTGGGCCGCGTCGCTGAGGAAGTGCGGGTTGCGTTCTTCCTTTTCGAAATACTCCGCGCGCCACGGGCACCAGAGTGCCTCGATTTCGGCTCGTGGAAATGTGACGGGATCGCTCAAAGGCAGAACAGTTTCCCGCGTGTTGCCGAAAGTCGAGGGGCGTTTTCCGTTACGGCTCTCGTTTGATCAGCGCGTACCCTGGCGGGCGGGCGTTCGCCGCCTGCCTGGTCGGCACTGCTTCAACCCGAGCGCCGGCGACCTCAGCAAGAAATTCCTGCACCTGCGCGGTTGGCACCACTACTGCATCTAAGGCCCCGCTGTTCCATCGCGCGATCGCATCGGGCAGCTTCAGAAAATGCGTACGTCTCAGGTAAAGCAGCAATCCTTCGTCTCTGCCGCCGACCACTTCGTAGCGCCAATTCCGAGCACCCGCCTCCTGTCTGACGTCCGCAGCGAATTCGCTCAACGCAGCATTACCCGAATGGTAGCTGCGCACCACGCGGTGAGCCGTATAGCCGGTGGCGAACACCACGGCGGTAACTAAAGCCGCGGCTGCCCAAACCGTGCTGTTCTTTCGTAATTGCTCGTTAGACCACGCATTACTTAGTGCCGCGGCCGAGAGCAGACAGAGCGGCGGGATCACTGGGAAGATCCGGTCGACACGCTTCGATGGGATCAGCG
>JBHENE010000163.1:0-7817 GCA_046262215.1 Chthoniobacterales bacterium
TTACATCTATGTCCCGGCCTCTGATTTCGCCGGCACGGCACCGACTGACTACGTTTATCTCTACGCCTTGTTCGGCCAGGCCGACACGATGCAGAACCCGGATGGCAGCCAGGGTGGCTTTGAAGAGTTCGCCCTCGTCCAAAACATCGCTCCGGTGCCGGAAATGAGCGCGCTCTTCCCGATCGTTGGCCTCTTGGTTGCAGTCGGCTCGACCCGGGTGCTCCGCCGCCGCCAAATGGCGAAGGCTTCAGTCTAAGACTGACTGCAGTTTCCTTTCGGTTAATCTTAAATTGTTTGGCGGAGGCGACAGGGTTCCTGTCGCCTCCGTTCTTTTGTACGGGCTGCTCTCATTATTAGCTGCCTACCGGTGGAGCGTCAGGATCGCCGCGCGAACTGTCGCCACAGCCGAATCAGCCGTTGCCAATGGCGCATCGGCACGCCTAACTTAGCCGCCTCTCCGCCCTATGTTCGCGCTTCAACCAGAGATGAAAATCTTCAGCGGTTCCGCGAACCGCGAACTCGCCCAACGCATCTGCGACGCGATCGGCGCGCCACTCGGACAGGCGACGATTAGTTCGTTCCCGGATGGCGAGACATACGTTCGGATCGAGGAGAACATCCGCGGCCGCGACGTCTTCATCATTCAGCCGACTTCGCCGCCGACGAACCAGCATCTGATGGAGCTGCTGATCATGGTAGATGCCGCGCGTCGGGCGAGCGCCGACCGCATCACGGCGGTGATCCCGTTTTTCGGCTATGCGCGCCAGGACCGTAAAGATCAGCCGCGAGTGCCCATCACTGCAAAGCTCGTTGCGAACCTCCTTCACGCCGCTGGCGTTAGTCGGGTCCTCACGATGGATCTGCACGCCCAGCAGGTGCAGGGCTTCTTCGACATCCCGGTCGACCATCTTTATTCGATGCCCGTGCTAATTAAGTACATGCGCACACGGCTGACCAACAAAACGGTCGTTGTCTCACCGGATCTAGGCGGCTTGAAGATGGCCTCAGCGTATTCCCAAGCGTTAGACGCGAATTTGGCGATCGTTGCGAAACAACGGAAGACGCCAACCGAAACCGAGGCCCTCTACGTCATCGGCGAAGTAGAAGGTTGCGATGTGTTGCTCGTCGACGATCTCACTGAAACCGCCGGCACGTTGACTTCGGCAGCGCGGATGCTGAAAGAGCGTGGCGCCTTGAAGATCTACGCTGGGGTCGCGCACGCTGTCCTCGTCGATCTCGCCATTCCGCGGTTGCAAAACTCCGAGATCGAGGAATTAATAACGACCAACAGCACGCCGGTCCGCACGGTGGAAGGATTTAAAACCACTGTGCTTTGCGTCTCCGAGCTTCTCGGCGAAGGCATCAAACGGATCCACAATGATGAGTCCGTCTCGTCGCTGTTCAAGATCGACAGCAACACCACCAAGTAGCATCCACAATGGCCAAACAAGTTAAACTCGCAGCTGAGCCCCGCATCGCCGTTGGGCGTTCCGCAGTTCGTAAACTCAAAGCCACGGGCGCAGTGCCTGCGGTAATCTACGGGGCGAAGGACAAGCCCGAGGCTCTGCAAGTCTCACGCCGGGACATTAACGCGATTCTGAGCCATGCCTCCGGTGAAAACATCCTGGTCGAACTCGAGTTCGCCGGAGCGGCGAATCGCCTCGCCATGATGCAGGAAGTGCAGCACGCGCCTCTCAGTGGTGACATTCTCCACGTAGATTTCCACGCGGTCTCGATGGATGAAGTGATCGAAGCGGATGTGCCGCTCGAGCCGACCGGCGTGCCGAACGGTGTGAAGAATTTTGGCGGCCTGCTCGAGCAGAACCTGCGCACGCTTTCGATCGAATGTTTGCCGCGTGACCTGCCGGATACCATCAGCGTAGATGTCTCGGCGCTGAATATCGGTGACTCCATCCACGTGCGTGACCTGCCGCTTCCGTCGGGTGTGACGACCCGCATTTCTCCGGAGTTGACCGCCTTCGCCGTGATGGCTCCGACCGTCGCCGAGGAACCAGCTGTTGGCGCAGAACCCGCCGCTGCACCGGAAGTCATCAAGGAGAAGAAGGAAGATCCTGCCGCAGCGGCAGCTCCTGGCGGCAAGGACAAGAAGTAAGTCTGCGCTCGCCGGCGCGAGCTTGATTAGCTTTGGAAGGCGACACTGCTGGCATTCGCCTCGTCGTCGGACTCGGGAATCCGGGCGCCGAATACGAACGCACGCGCCACAACATCGGTTTCACCGTCGTCGACCGACTCGCTGCCGAGTGGAGGCTTCCTTGGCAACGTACGCAGAAATGGGGTGCCTATTGGGCCAAGGCGCCTGACGCCATTCTGCTGAAGCCGATGACTTACATGAACCGCAGCGGCGAGCCGTTCGCGGCGGTTTCGCAGTTCTACAAGATCGATCCTGCTCAGACGCTCGTCGTCTTTGACGATATGGCGCTGGAGCTCGGCCGGCTCCGCATTCGCCTCGAAGGGAGTTCCGGCGGACACAACGGTCTCGAGTCAATCATTATGCATACGGGTAACGACAAAGTGCCCCGTCTGCGAATCGGAATCGGCCCCGCTCCGCACGCTGCCGCGGTCGATTACGTCCTTGGCCGGTTCTTTGACGAGGAGCTGCCGATCGTCACAAAAGCGGTCCAACGCGCGGCTGACGCGGTCAAATGTGTGATTGACAAAGGCGTCCAATCCGCGATGAACACCTTCAACAAATTTCCAGAATCATGAAGAACCGTTACGAAGCATTGCTCGTCCTGAATACGCAGGGCAAAGAAGACACCGTTAAAGATGTGGTCGACCGCATCGAGTCGGAGTTTCAGAAGGAAGGCGCCGAGATCGAGCAGGTGCAGAAGATGGACAAACGGCAGTTTTCATATCAGGCGGGCGAGCTCGATAGCGGTCATTTCGTAAACTTCATCTTCCACGCCGACTCGCAGCTGATCACCAAGCTGCGCTCGAAGTTCAAGCTGGACGCAGAAGTGTATCGTCAGCACTACCAGCGCCTCCGGCCGAAAGCCGATCAGCGTCCGAAAAAAGTCGCCGACGCGAAATAGTTCCGCTAGAACCGGCGGATGGCCAGCTTCAACAAAGTCATTCTCCTCGGCAATCTCACGCGCGACCCGGAGGTCCGCTATACGCCGAAGGGTAGCGCCGTCGCTGATTTAGGCATCGCGGTCAACCGCCAATACACGCTCGATAACGGCGAGAAGCGCGAAGAGGTCACCTTCGTTGACGTCACGTTCTGGGGACGGACAGCTGAAATCGCGGGCGAGTATTTGAAAAAAGGCCGCCCTGTATTCATCGAAGGTCGCCTGCAACTCGATACGTGGGACGACAAACAGTCCGGCCAAAAGCGCAGCAAGCTTAAGGTCATCGGCGAGAACATGCAGCTCCTTGGTGGCCGCGGCGCGCCCGGTGAAGGCGGCGGAGATGAGCCGATGGGCGGGAGCAGCAGCGGTGGCTATGGTGGCGGCGGCGGACAGTCGAGCCAGCGGCCCAGCCGCTCGAGCACACCGCCTCCGCGTCCCGGACCATCCGAGCCGGACGACGACGAAATTCCGTTCTAGCAGTCCGCGCCGCGCGCGGCTCCACGCGGCTGACGCAGAAGCGCTGCGCTCAGCTTTCCACACATGAATTCGACCGAAGCATGCATAGCGCTGAACATGCTGCCGACGATCGGGCCGGTGCGGCTGCGGAAGTTGCTGCACGTGTTCGAAACGCCCGAGCGCATCCTGTCCGCTAACGGCTCAGCGTTGCGCGCGGTCGATGGTGGCATTGGCAACGAAGTCGCAGAGCAGATCGCCGGCTGGGAAACCGCTGTCGATCTCAGCGCAGAGCTGAAGCGCATCACGGATTTCGGCGCGGAGGTCATCACGGTCGAGTCGGAACTTTACCCGAAGCAGCTGCGCGAAATACACGCTCCGCCGATCGTTCTCTATGTCTGGGGTAAGCTGACGTCGCGTGATCAACATGCAATCGGTGTCGTCGGCTCGCGGCGAACCACACATTACGGCGCCGAGTGCGCGAAGAAGCTGTCGTATCAGCTCGCCTATGCGGGTATGACGGTGATCAGCGGGCTCGCTCGAGGCATCGACACCGCAGCGCACCAGGGAGCGATCGCCGCGAAAGGCCGCACGGTGGCCGTGATTGGATCCGGATTGCTCAACCTATATCCGCCGGAGAACGCAGCGCTCGCCGAGAAGATCGCGGACGGCAACGGCGCAGTTGTTTCAGAGTTCTCGATGGAAGTTCAGCCGGATCGTCAAACTTTCCCGATGCGGAATCGCATCATCAGCGGCTGGAGCCAGGGCATTCTTGTTGTTGAGGCTGGTCTAAATAGCGGCGCACTCATCACCGCCTCGCAGGCGCTGGAGCAGGGCCGTTCCGTCTACGCAGTGCCGGGTCACATCAATGCGCCGAGCGCGCACGGCTCCAACCGCCTGATTCAGCAAGGCGCGAAGTTGGTGATGGAAGCGAACGATATTCTCGATGATCTGAACATCTTGCTCCCAGACGCGAAGCCTATGCCCGAAGCCGCCGCCCGCCAGATGCCGATCCTCACGGATGACGAGCGCCGGGTCTACGACGCCATCGACGCGAGTGAAACATCGATCGATGACATCACGACGAAATGCGATTTGCCAAGTGGGAGTGTCTCTTCTACCCTCCTCCGCCTTGAGCTAAAACGGCTCGTGAAGCAGTTGCCCGGGAAGTATTTCGTCAAACTCGGGTAAGTTCGCCCGATCCGTGCTGCTACGCTAAGGTCTCGCGTTGCGAGGTTCGCGCACCATGTCAAAATCACTCATCATCGCTGAGAAGCCAAGCGTCGCTGCCGACCTTGCGCGCGCGCTCGGCAACGTGCCGAAGAAAGGCGACCACTATGAGAACGACGAATACGTCATCTCGTCGGCGGTCGGCCATCTCGTCGAGCTCGAGATGCCGGAGGATATCGACAAAAAGAAATATGGATTCTGGCGGCTCGAGACGCTGCCGATTATCCCGGAGAAATTCGGGCTGAAACCGATTGCCGATTCGAAGAGCCGGTACGACCAGATCAAGAAGCTGCTCGCTCGCAAAGACGTCGATGCCGTCGTCAACGCTTGCGACGCCGGTCGCGAAGGCGAGCTGATCTTCGACAACATCTATCGCCTCACTAAGTCGAAACTGCCGGTGAAGCGCGCCTGGATGCAGACGATGACGGCGCAAGGTATTCGCGAAGCCTTCAAGACGCTGCGCGACGGCGAGCAAATGGCCGGCCTTGCTGATGCCGCACGCTCGCGCAGTGAGAGCGACTGGTTGATCGGCATCAACGGCACGCGTGCGGTGACGAAACGTCTCTTCGGTTCGCGCGGTAAGAATGTCGCGTCTGTCGGTCGCGTGCAGACTCCGACGCTCGCAATCGTCTTCGCGCGCGAGCTGGAGATTCGAAATTTCAAACCGCGTTTGTACTGGCGCGTGACGGCGAAGTTCGCGATCGCGAAAGGCGATTACGATGGCGTCTACCAGCGACCGAACTTCAAGAAGGCTGAAGGCGACGAGCACGACCGAATCGATCGGCTGTGGGATAAAGCGGTAGCGGATGCGGTTGTCGCCGCGTGCCAGGGTCAGCCGCTCGCGGCAGTGACGGAGGAGAAGAAATCGTCGAGTCAGGCGTCTCCGCGTCTGTATGATCTGACAACGCTGCAGCGTGAAGCGAACAACCGCTTCAGTCTTTCCGCGCGTCGCACCCTGCAGATCGCGCAAGCGCTCTACGAACGGCACAAGGTGATCACCTATCCGCGAACTGATTCGCGCGCCTTGCCCGAAGATTACATCACCACGTGTCAGCAGACGCTCGATCAACTCCCCGGCGATCTCGGCAAACACGGCCGCGTCGCGCTGGAACGCGGCTGGGTGCGCCCGAACAAGCGCATCTTCAACAACGCGCAGATTTCGGATCACTTCGCGATCATCCCAACGACGACCGAGCCGAAGAATCTCGATGAGATGGAGAGCAAGGTCTACGACATGATCGCTCGTCGTTTCGTTGCAGCGTTCTATCCGGCAGCGGAATTCGACGTCACGACGCGGACGAGTACCGTCGCGGGAACGCATCGCTTCAAGGCCGAAGGCAAGGTGCTGACTTCACCCGGTTGGCTCGCGGTTTACGGCAGGACCACCGTCGATGACAGCTCCACGGAAAAGGCGCTGCCGGCGTTAGTCGCGGAAGACAACGCTCAGGCGAAAACGATATCGGTGGAGCTGCACGACGAAACCACCAAACCGCCTCCGCGCTATACAGAGGCGACGCTGCTCTCTGCGATGGAAGGTGCCGGCAAACTTGTGGACGACGAGAGCATGGCCGAGGCGATGAAAGAGCGCGGCCTCGGCACGCCTGCGACGCGCGCGGATACGATCGATGGGTTGATCAACCAGAAGTATATGGAGCGGAATCAGCGCGAGCTTGTTCCGACGACGAAGGCTGAGTCGCTGCTGCAATTCCTAGCTGCGGTCAAAGCAGACGCCCTTACCAAGCCGGACATGACAGGGGAGTGGGAATACAAACTCCGCCAGATGGAGCACGGGAAGTTTCCGCGCCGCGAGTTCATGTCGGAAATCGTGGAGGTCACGAAAGGCATCGTCGATCGTACGAAGAATTTCGAAGAAGACGAGTCCGACTCACGGGTAACCGACATCACCTCGCCGACCGATGGTAAGCCGATGATCGAGACGTTGCGCGGCTACAAGTCGCAAGACGGAACGCTGATGGTCTACAAGGTGATGAGCGGGCGAAAGATTGAAGAAGAAGAAGTGCGTGAGCTCGTCGCAAACGGCGAGATCGGGCCGCTCGATGGTTTCGTCTCCGCGAAGACTGGTAACCGCTTTCCTTCCAAGGTGAAGATCGTCGACGACGAGAAGAACCCCGGCTCGAAGAAGGGCGAACTCGATTTCGGCAACAAGGTCAACGTGAACGAGCTCACGCCATTTTGGAGCGATCCGACAACCGGTGCGGAATTGTGCGAGGCACCGACAAGCTATGTCCTTCGAGAGCGCGAAGGCGACGGATGGAAAGAGATCTTCAAGGTCGGTCGGTTGATGTGCCAGAAGCCGGTGACGCGCGAGCAGGCGATCCAGCTCGTGCAGCGCGGCAAAACAGATTTAATCGAAGGATTCATCTCGAAGAAGAACCGTCCGTTCGACGCTTTTCTGCTGCGGCAGGGGCCGAAGATCAATTGGGAATTCCCGCCGCGGAAGCCGCGCGAAGGCGCCAAAAACGGCAGTGGCGCGCCGCGAAAACCGAAGGCGCCGCTCGACCTCTCGAAAGCAGTGAAGCTAAGCGAAAGCAAAGTGCACGACGGCGATCTCTATCAGACAGAGGACTCGTTCGTGGTCGCGAAGCCGCAGGCGGATGGCTCACCGCGCATTGTGTTTCAGCTAAAGCGAAACCTTTGCGGCAAGGAGATCCCAGCAGAGGAAGTCGAGCGACTCGTCGAGATCGGAAAGACAGGCTTGATCGAAGGATTTGTCTCGAAGCGTGGCTCGAACTTCAGCGCCTACCTGACGCTTGCAAAGGACAAGAAGAAGGCCGAATTCGAATTCCCGCCGCGGTAAGCAGCGCCCGCGCTAGACGCGGCCGATGGCGCCCGCTGATTCCGGCTTCGCGAGCGCATTCGTCCCGGTGATTTTGCGGTAGAGCGTCAATGCCTGACCGACGACCTGGTCCATGTTGTAATACTTGTACGACGCCAGTCGTCCGACGAAATACAGACCAGGCGTATCGTTCACGAGAGCCTGATATTTCGCGTTGATCTCCGCATTTTGCGGACGCGGAATTGGGT
>JBHENE010000164.1:0-30848 GCA_046262215.1 Chthoniobacterales bacterium
CGCGATGCGAACGTCTACCATCTAACCAGGCGATGCAGCTGACGGCGGTAAGCCTTGCGTTCAACTTCTGAGATGGCTACAACATCTTCACTCCGGGCCGCGGGCTCCCTCACCGCCGCAGCTGATCTTGTGTCTCGTTAGGTCTCATGCACACGTCCGAATGGACAGCGATATGCTCCGAAGCGGATGTCGAGCGGCTCCTCAACGTTTTCGGCGGCTTTCACGACGGATGTCTACGTGAGGCGCACATTTGGACGGAGACTTACGTAGAGGGCGATCTGCGCATGCACTGTCCAGGTCACGACGGCACACGTGTTCGGCTTCTCTTCCAGCGGCAGTTTCAGGATCCGTCGGCTATCGAGATGCTTTTCGAGCAGGTCGTTACATTTCATGTGCAGCCGAGTCCACCGAATTACGACTCGATTATCTACGATGCAGCGATGCTGCTCGTGGATGATATTTACTACTGGGCAGAGTCGAGCGATTGGTCGCCGCGCTCGCCCTCGCGAGATAACGCGACTTGGATCGCGGCGAAGAAAGTCTCGTGGCGTGACGCGAGCGCTTGGATGGGCGGTGAGTTGCGGTTTGGCACGCAAGAGACCAATGAGACCTAACCAGGCGATGCAGCGAACCGCTGGCCGCGCCGCGTTCCCGCACTCGATGACTTCCACATTCAACCTGCAGCCACGCTCGCCCTCGCCAGCGGTCGCTGATCTTGTGTCTCGTTAGGTCTTCTGCACCCCTCGCATGAACGACGCACCAACCGCACCGCCACTCAACACTGTTCTCGGCGTCATAGCCGCGTCACCGCGTGATCCGTCGGAACCACTGCGCTCCGGCCAGAGTCCGCTTGGCCGCACCGTCGGAGACTTCTGGCGCTGGGCTGGCTCCGACCTCGTATCAAACACCTTTCGTGGCTGGCTCGCAGAGTACATCGTCGCATGCGCGCTCGACATCGACACTGGTGTTCGGCTGAGTTGGGTGGCCTATGATCTTCGGTTGCCGGATGGCACCCGAATTGAAATCAAAGCCTCCGGCTACGTGCAGAGTTGGCTACAACGAGCGTTATACAAGCCACGCTTTTCAATTCGCGAGGCTCGTTCATGGGACGCAGAGACCAACATTACTTCTGCGGAGGCGCAGCGGGCAGCAGACGTTTACGTATTTTGTCTCCACGCGCACACGGAACTCGCCACCCTCGATCCGCTCGACGTCAGTCAGTGGCGGTTCTTCGTCGTCCCCACATTTCTCATCGCCGAGCGCCTCCGCAGTCAGAAGGATCTGGGCTTGTCTACGCTGAAGCGGCTTTCCGTCGCCGAGTGCGAGTTTGAGCATCTTTCATCTGAGATTCGTACTGCCGCATCGCTCGCAAAAGCGCGAAGGACCTAACCAAGCGATGCAGCGAACCGCGAACCGTCCTTATGCGTAGCTCTCACTCGATGCGAACACACTTCGTAATGCGCGCGGTCGCTGATCTTGTGTCTCGTTAGATGCTGACGCGCACCAGTGCTCCAGTACCGTGGCCGCGCCTCATTGGTGTTGCGTGCGGCACGTTCGGTGGCGCCATTACGCTCGCCGCGGCCATTCGACTCTCCGATATCGGATCGTTCAGAGCGCAAACACTTGCCGAAGTCGTTTTTTCGATCTGTGGAGCCGCATTCCTGTTTTTGGCATTTCCGCTCTACACGGGGCGCGAGTGGGCGCGGCGTGCTCTCGTTGTTCTCACTTACTGCATCACCGTTGCTATCGGGATATCTTTCTCAGCCAGCGTATTTCAGCAGTACCGCTTATCGCAGCCACACGTGCATACGGTTGTCGCCGGTGTGTGCGCCGTTATCTCAGTTCTCACACCACCAGCTTTTCTTTTGGCTGTGCTTCATCACGACGATATCAGATGCTCATTCCAGGCACAAAACGCATCTAACCAGGCGATGCAGCGGCAATTATATACTTGACGCATAACGCGAATCTGCTAATTTCGGTGGCATGAGCACGGAGATTCAGATTCCGAAAACGCAAATGGAGGCGATTCAATACTTCGCATCTGCCGAAAACTGCCACGCCTTCATGGTGCAAATGCGCTGGCCAAACGGCATTGAGTGCCCACGTTGCGGATCTAAGGAAATCGGAAAACTTGTACTCCCGCGCCGCGTCTGGAATTGCAAAAACCCGAAGTGCCCTAACAAGCAATTTACGGCCAAGGTCGGAACAATCTTTGAGGACAGTCCGCTAGGGCTCGACAAATGGCTCACTGCTACTTGGCTAATCGTTAACGCCAAGAACGGCATTAGCTCGTGCGAGATTGCGCGCTCGGTTGGAGTCACGCAAAAGACCGCTTGGTTTATGCTTCACCGTATTCGCGTTGCTCTGCGTGAGGGCTCGATAACAAAGATGCGCGGGAAGGTGGAGGCTGATGAGACCTACATCGGCGCGAAGGCTCGCTACATGCACAAAAACCGCAGAACGGGCGTTGGTCACGCGGGGCTCAAAAAGACACCCGTTCAAGGCATCCTGGAGCGCGGCAATACGAAGAAAACTTCGCGCGTCGTTCTAAAGGTTGTCGCGAGCAATCGCCGGGCTGAGCTATGCGGAAACGTGCGTCAGCATGTGGCGAAGGGGGCAATGGTGTGCACGGATTCATTGATGTCGTACGATGATCTAGAGAAAGATTATGATCGGCAAGTAATTGACCACTTGGAGAGCTACGCCAAAGGGCAAGTGCACACCAACGGGTTGGAGAATTTTTGGAGTTTGTTGAAGCGGTCGCTCAAAGGAACCTACGTGGCCGTGGAGCCGTTCCATCTATTCCGCTACTGCGATGAGCAGGCCTATCGCTTCAATGAGCGTAAGGGGACGGATTCCGAGCGGTTCACTCGCGCACTTAGCACCGTTGCAAACCGACGGCTGACGTATCGCGAGCTGACCGGAAAGGCTACCGCGTGAAGCGGACTACTTCGCGTGCTTGCGTTGCGCCCGCTTTTCGGCCTTTACGATCTGATTTTTGGACACGGAAAGAATTTCGCGCATCGATGATGCAAAGCGCACTGCGGCCGCTTTGCCTTCGTGGTAGACGACGGCCTTCCGCTTCCGTTCTTCTGATTCAGGCTGGTCCATTCTCACATAGGGTTGCAGCAACCTTTTGTTGACAAAAAGTCGACATTCAATAACGCTGTAGTCAACAGAAAAAGCCGCCGGAAAGCGGGATGAGAGTCCCGCCGTCCGGCGACCGCGTTTCCGCAGAGGGATTATCTTTGGGCACCCGTGGCCAGACGGGGTCCACGACTAAACGGGGCGGGTGTTTCTAGCACCCGTCCCTTTCTCTCCCATACTTCCCCTCTGCGAAATTCATTGCGGCAGCCCCCATTGCCAGCGGGCATCATCGGTGCGCGTAACCCAACCGAGTGTCGCCATTCCTGTCAAAATCCGGTGCACCGTTCCGTACTTCGTGCCGGTTGCTTTAGTGATTTCTTTAATCGACGCGCCGGTCCCGTTACGGCTCTTCATAAATTCCGTTACAACCCGCTCTGACTGTCCGCGCTGAACGCGACCGGTCGCCGTGAAGGCGAGGTCGTTAGCAGCTCGCGACGACTGAGGCTCGTCCCCAAGATGCAGCTGGTCCTCGCCATTCAAGCGCGCGATCTTGCGGTCAATCTCTTCAATCTCGCGATCAGCTTCGTCGCGCCGCTGCACGGCATTCGCGCGACGTATACGCAACGCGTCCGTGAAAAATTTCACGTCGTCGTCGTCAAGATCAACAGTGACCGTTCTCATTACGCGGGCCAAGATGGAACAGCGAAATGGAGATGGCAAGCCTAAACGAACAACTAAATTGTGACATTTTTCTCACGGGCGAGAAATGGACACCCGTCCACGCGGCAGGCGTCTTGGCCGCCATCCAATTCCCTTAATGCGTCAGGTATGTAATTGCCGATGCAGCGAACCGCGCCCCGCTCCAATGCGTGACTTTGGTGTAGCTGCTGCGTCCAGCTTCCAGCCGCGCTCGCTCTCGGGCGCGGTCGCTGATCTTGTGTCTCGTTAGATGCTAAGCCGCGTCACCACTGCCGCTTTAGGGCTCCTGTTGGCGAGTCAATGCACGACTACTGCGCAGCCGAAGAGAGATTACCTAGTTCGTGGTGAGGCACAGCCCGCGACGGCGTCTGAGATCAAATACGAGCGTGGGCTTCGCAAAGTGTTGGCGCGAGCTTGGAGCGAGGACGTAGTGCTTCGCATGGTCGACCTTGCGCCTTTCGGTCCCGAGTGGGCTGGTGGTCTGTCGCGCGGTGCCTCCGGCTATCACACATTCGTCATTGGAGCAGCCACGAACCTCCGCGAGTTCCTCGCGCATGGGTCGGCCAAGCGATGGGCGCCGAAGGGTGATCGTCGCACCCTGCGACAGCCGCTGTACGAGAGGCGGATTGCAGATTCTGTTGCACGTCGCATCGCGGCGCTATGGCGCCGCGTCTTGAACGATCCGCGAAACTACGGCAAAGATCCCGCCATCTACTTGGACACGGATGAGTTTATTTTCCATCTCGCCTTTCTTCCGAATGAGCAACTGACTGCAAGAATGACTAGCTGGGGTCCGAAAACAAAGCAGTTGCTCGACGTCATGGATGCGTTGACCGCCTATGCCGACGGAACAATCTCGGACACAAAGCTGACGCAAGCGGTTGCGAAAGCCGAAAGGACGATCGGCATCTAACCAGGCGATGCAGCGAACCGCGAGCAAGGCTGCGATTCACGTTCTGCGTGTTTGCCATCCACGCTCTCGCTGCGTGGCACGTTGCAGTGGGCTCGCGGTCGCTGATCTTGTGTCTCGTTAGACGATGAGAGCACATGCGTCGTTGCTCGTTCTGCTTCTCGCAGCAATTGCGCCCTCGATTGAAGGCAGCCAAAGGCGTGTAGAGCTGCAAGAGCTGCAGGCAAATCGCGCGAAATGGCAGCGACACGGCATCACCGACTACGAGTTCCGTCAACGCGATGAGACCTGCTTTTGCATGTACGGTCCTTACTACGGTCCAATCCGCGTGATCGTGGCGAAGGGCAAAGTGAAGAAGGCGATCTACGAGGGCGAGAGGCGAGATGGATACTGGCCGGGCCGGCTGGTTCGTGAGAAGACGGAGCTCGTCGCAACGGTTGAGGATGTTTTCCGCCGAGCTGACGGCGTAATTAACGCGCGCTCGAAGGCGCCATATACAATCCGCTACGATCCCACCTATGGGTTTCCGACGATGATCGACGTTCAGAACCCGCCCGGTATGGCTGACGCGCAGTGGAGACTCGTTGTTGATGGTTTCACCCCACGCAAGTCGCAACCTGATCGCAGCGAATCGTCTAACCAGGCGATGCAGCGAACCGCTGGCCGCGCCGTGTTCTAGCTTTCGATGACCTCTACACTCAACCCGCCGCCACACGCGCTCTCGCCAGCGGTCGCTGATCTTGGGTCTCGTTAGATGGCGACGCGCTGTTTCGCGAGTCGATCCCAGCCGCATCCCGCATGACGCCGCTCGTGTTTGCCATGCCTTCAGATCACCTGACTCGACATCCCAGCCTGCGGCAGCGCGCTTGCAAAGAACTTTTCGGTCGGATTACACTTCGAGGGTAGCGGCGCACAGCCGCTCTCGCGTGAACACCACGGTCTCTATCTAACCCAGCGATGCAGCGAACACCTACCCGCTCTTCGCCCCACCCACTTCATGGCTAAACCACTCCAGCTGCGATCAAAGCTCGCTCCCGGTAGGTGTCGCTGATCTTGTTCTCGTTAGATGCTGAGAGCCGCGCGTTGGTGCGACCTCTTGGTTGACCTGTCGGCATTCGGTTGCACATTCTAATTATGCTTTTCACCGCCGTTCTGATTCCCGCGGAGGAGGGAGGTTTCGTCGCGCTCAATCCAGAAACCGGCTCCACGACGCAGGGCGAGACGGTGCCGGAGGCCATAGCAAACCTGCAGGAAGCGACCGAGCTTTATCTCGAAGAGTTCCCTTTGCAGAGCGCCGGGCAGCCGCTGGTGACGACATTCGAAGTCTCTGCGGCTCATGCCTAGGCTGCCCCGCGTCTCCGGCAGCGAGGCTGTGCGGGCACTGGAGCGTCTTGGTTTTGCGGTCGTTCGGCAGCGCGGCAGCCACATCATCATGCGACGCGGCGCGTCCGGCTGCGTCGTTCCGAATCATCGCGAGATCAAGACTGGCACTCTCGCCGGCATCCTACGACAGGCGGGCGTTACTCCAGAAGAGTTTATCAGTGCGCAGTGACCGTCCAAGCATCTAACCAGGGGATGCAGCTAACCGCTGGCCGCTCCGGTACCTCGCGCATCGTGACTTCCGCATCATCATTGCAATCAAAAGCTCGCTCTCGCCAGCGGTAGCTGATCTTGTTCTCGTTAGATGCAGTGAGCCAATAAACTAGCCGCGCCCAAATAGTAGGAAATGACGTTATGCCCAAATTGATTGTGATTTATCCCATGCCCGCCGACCCGGTGACGTTCGAGCGTCGCTGTCATGGGAGCATGTGCCAACGGTACACGGAAAGATTCCCGGCCTGAGGAAGTTCGTCGCGGCTCGAGTGCTCGGCACGCCCAGTGGCGCTGCGCCTTACCAGCGCGTTGCCGAGTTGTATTTCGACTCTATCGAGTCGCTGCAGGCCGCTATGGCGGCGCCCGAGGGCCAGGCAGCTATTGCCCACGCCATGGAGATCTCGACGGGCGGGGCGCCGATTGTGTTGGTCGCAGAAGACGACGGCTCCCGCAGCAACTCTAGTTTAAGCATCTGACCAGGCGGTGCAGCTAACCGCGCCACGCTTTGTCGCCCCGCTGAGAGTAGTTAGAACGTCCAACTCTCAGCCACCCAGGGCTGTCGCCGCGGTAGCTGATCATGTGTCTCGTTAGATGGTAGCACCCGTTCAATTGCCACACCATTGGACTCAGTTCCTGTCCCGTCAGTCGGAGACCGGCTCATTTTAGATCGTGATGTTACGCTCCGCGACGGCCGCATCGTGCGCAACGTTGTTATCGTCTGCCGCGCGCTCGTGCAGGGTTGCTGGCCGCACCGACATTCCATTCGACCCAGCGGACATCACACACATTGCTTTGTTTCCTCACTCTTCATGAAATTCCACTGTTAACCCTCACCGACGACGACACCGCCTTCTCCACAGCATTCTTGTTCCACCCACATCGTGAAGCCACGTCCGCCATCTAACCGAGCGATGCAGCGAACCGCTGGCCGCGCCGCCGCGTTCGCGGTTTCGACGACTCCATATTCAACCAGCAGCGACGCACGCTCTCGCCAGAGGCCGCTGATCTTGGGTCTCGTTAGGCTACGAAGCATGAGAACTTCGGTGGCACGTTTTATCTCAATCGTTGGACACCCGTTCGCGCTGCTCTCCCTGCTCGTATTCCTGGTGCAGGCCCGCCGCGGCCCGCAGGACGCGGTGAGGACGACGTTCGCCTTCACGGTGCTCGTTCTCGTCCCGCTCGGCCTGCTCATCTGGCGCTCGCGAGCCTACGGTCGGTGGCGCACCGTAGATGCGTCGGACAAGGCAGATCGTCCCGTGCTCTATGCCACCATTGGTCTCGTGCTGTTCGCGGCGGGCGTCTACTTTCACGTTGTGGAGGGCTCCGCAGTTTTCGTGCGCGGGTGCGTCGTGGTTGGCTCCATGATGCTGGTGGCCTTTGCTCTAAACCACTGGATTAAACTTTCGCTGCACGTCGCCTTTGCTTCGTTTTGCGGCGTACTTTTAAGCCACGTCTACTTCAGCGCGGGATTACTGATCCTTCTGTTGGTGCCGCCCTTGATCTGGTCGCGCTTGGTGCTCTCCCGGCACGTTCTCTCCGAAACTATTGGTGGACTGATCCTTGGATGTTTCGGCGCGAGTATTCTGATCCGACCGTGACTGCGAAGAAACCGACTTAGGCGATCCAGCGAACCGGCCGGCCGCTCCAGTGCCTCGCTCAACGTGATTTCCATATCGCTTTTGCAATCAAAGCTAGCTCTCGCCAGGGCAGCTGATCTTTTTCTCGTAGGCGCCACATGACAGCAACTGTCTCTGGTCTTGTTACGCGGTTTGCCAAGCAGCCCATCAACGCTGTCGTTATCACGTGGAACGCCCAGACCTCCGGAGCGAACTGGGCGCAGCTGCGCGAGGAATGTTGGCAGTGGCAGGTCGTGCGCAGCATCGCGGGCATCCGAGCTTTCGTGTTTACTGTGCTTGCGGTGGGCTCCAAGCGGAGCCTGCGTAGAGAATGTGACCCAACCGTCCAAGCCGGAGCTACGAAGGCCCCAAACCAAACGCCTAACATGCGACGCAGCAGCCGCTGGCCGCTCCGGTATATCGCTCAACATGACTTCCATACCTCCATTCCAAGCAAAGCTCGCTCTCGCGCGCGGTAGCTGATCTTGTTCTCGTCTAGCGTGTGGCACATCTTGGAATGAAGACTTGGATTATCTACGCTCTCGTTTCGACGGTTTTCGCTGGGTTTACCTCAGTTATTGCCAAGCTCGGCTTGTCGGGCATTTCTGGGGAGCTGGGTCTCGCCATCCGGACCTGTTTCGTTTTCGTCTTCGTTCTTGTGTTCGCAGTTTTAACAGTCCCGGGCGGTCAGTTTTCCGCACTCAATCGCACCAACTTCTTCTGGCTCGGACTGTCTGGCGTCACTACCACGATATCCTGGGTGCTCTACTACAAGGCAATCAAGGAAGGAGAGGTTTCTACCGTAGCTATTCTTGACAAGGGCAGCATAGTCGTTGCCGTCCTGCTCGCGTTCTTCATCCTGAAAGAACAGATTACGGCGCGCACCTTCACAGGTGCGGCGCTGATAGTCGCCGGCCTCATCATTATCGCGCGCAAATGATTGCGACGCCTGACCAGGGACGCCGCCAGCGTGGGGTCGCTCTACCCCAGGTCTACATCAACACGCGCGGTCTGACTCCCGGCGCAGTGGGTGAACAACCGGAAGGGATTGCCGATTTCGGTGACAGGGAGGGCGGATCGCGGCGAAGGATGGAGAGCAACTGCAGTGTTACTCACACTAGGCTTCTACGCGACGCTCGGCAGAGGCTTCGTGCTCGGCAGCCACCCAGGATAGCGCCAGCAACGACGGCGATCCTGCTCCGGACGTGAAGCCCCGATAACGCGGCACCAAACAGTGACCTGCCGACCAATGGTAGCACTGGCGGAGCTAACCGAGTCTCGGGTAACGCGCGCTAGTTTGTGGAAAGATTGTAGAGTTCGACCAAGCCAACCCCAGTGGTGCTGCCCAATCCGGCCACGATCGCGGTGTAACTACCGGGCGGTAACAGGCGCAGAAGCGCAGCTTCCCTGGTATCGCCCGGCGCAAGGTTATCTGAGTTGATCTCGGAGGCACCGGCGTCTTCCTGCCAGTCATCGTTCGAGGCGACGATCCCGCCGTTGCTGTCGTGTAACTCCAGGGTCGGATCCTGTAGCGGGTTGGAGACACCGTTCTTCGCTAAGGTGGGGCCGATCGCACGGATGACGACCTTTGTCGTTCCAGCGTTAGCAGGGCCAAGAATGAACCCCCCGATCATGACGTTGCTGTTCACGTCAACGAAGCCGCGGGTCGCGATGTTAGCTAGTTGCGAGTTGGCGCTCTGGTCGAGCGCGTAGGCTTCCACCAAGCCAATGCCGGTCCCGCCGTCTTTCCCGCGCAGCACGGCGGTGTAGGCTCCGGGCTGCAATGTCTGAACGACCGCAGCTTCCAGGTCGTTCGGCGGCGGGATCGTGGTCGCGCGAATATCCGCTTCCTGCGATAGCCCGGTTTGGCTGTTGATCTTCCAGTTATCGTTGCTTGCGAGAAGGGTCGACCCTTGGAATAAGTCGAGCGTAGGGTTAGCGAGAACGCCATTCACTCCCGCGTTTGCGAGGGAAGGGCCGATCCCTCGGAGCAGCACTCTTTTCGGCGCAGTTCCAGTGACGATCAATCCTGCGATCGAGACGTTATCTCCGCCGAGAACCGGCAGGCGGGTGGAGACATTAAGAGTCGCCGCCGGTAACTGCGCCGTAGACACTAGGTCATAACCAATCACATCGAGACTAACGCCTTCCGGAGAGTTGCCTGTCACGTCCAGATATTGGCCGGTGCAGCTGGAGGCATTTTGGACGAAAGGTTCACTCTGCGGACAAGGGCCGCTGAGCCAGTCGCCATAATCGAGCGGCGCGGTCTGGTTCAAACTCACGAGATTAGTCCTGCCGCCGTCGAGGGAGAGATAGCGCGCGCCGGTAGCGGCGAGGCCCCGGTTACCCGGTGCTGCCCAGGTGAACAAATCCTCCGGCCGCAGGTCCGTGCTTCCGTTGCCAAGATACGAGCCGAGCCCTAGCACTTCGTCGATCTCGTGCTGCAGTGAGCGAAGGGCCTCGTAATTTCCCGCGGCCGGCGGGCGGGTGAACTGGAAGCGGGCCGACGAGTTCAGAGTCACGATGCCATCGTAAGGGCCGCCCGCGCTGACGCTCGCATCGGCATACATGGCAGGTGGCGTGTTTAGCCCGAGAGCACGGCCGTTGGCGCTGCTCGGCCTGAAATTCGTCGAGAGGGCGTTTGCGGGCAGGCTACCATTCGCGGTGGAGTCGTTAACCGTTTTCGCATCTGCGGTCAGCGCACTGATGTAGCTATTCCACCGGATAGGATAATAAACATAGTTACTCCTGGCGATGGAGCCCGCGATCGACGTGCCGTCCGGGTTAGTCGCGGAGTAACGGAAGAGGATCGAGACGGTAATCGGATCGCTGAAGAGACTCTGATAAATCGCGATCGCCTGGTTGATCGTTGACTTGATCTCTGCTGCGTTCGGCTGAGACGTGATGGAGTTATCGAACGTCGCGTTGATGATTAATCCCGCAGACGCGCTGGCGGTAGCGGAGGTGCCGATGCTGCTCTGCGGCCGAGCTAACGGGGTCGCAGAAGATTCAGCAGCGCTCTCCGGACCCACGGGTTCTCCAGGCTGACTGTGCTCCGCTGCACCAGGAGTGAGCTCGAGTGTCGACCGCGCGGGACTTCCTCCCGGCGGATTCCTCGGTGCTGGCTCGGCGGCAGCTGAACGCACATTCGAGGTGTTCCCACACAGGAAGGTCAGACTGATCAGGAGGAACCCGAGCTTCGTCGATATACTTAGGGAGGCGCGGGAGAACATTGGCGGTGATTTTATGCAGAGTGACGATAATGTCGACACTGAAGGCTGGCGGAGTTCATCCCCTGCCGCACATTCGCCGATGTGGTCGTTTCAGGAGCGGTTCGGCCCTTCGGCAGCGAGATCAAGCGCACGCCAGAAGTACCACGCCGCGGCGGACCGATGGGGTTTCCATTTCTCGCCGATCTTCTGGAGCTGTTTAGGTGTCGGCAGCTTTCGTTTGTCGAAGGTCTTCGCGTAGCCTTTCTGCACGCCGAGGTCCGTCACCGGCCACACGTCCGGCCGGCCGAGGCTGAAGAGCAACAGCATTTCGACCGTCCACCGACCGATCCCGCGCACCGCGGTCAGCCGGGTGATGATCTCTTCGTCGCTGAGCGCTGCCAGGGCAGTGCCCGTTTTCGGAACGGTGCCGTCGAGTGTCTTTGCAGCCAGGTCCTTGAGCGCAGCCGTCTTCGCGCCGGACAATCCGCATGCGCGCAACGTCTCATCGGGCGTATCGAGCACTTGCTGCGGATCGAGCCACTTCCGCTTCCCGTAAAGCTCGCGCACACGCCCCCAGATCGTCGCGGCGGCCTTTCCACTGAGCTGTTGGTACGCGATCGACTCCGCGAGGGCGTCGAATGGCCGCACCGGCACGTCAGTTCGCGGCGTGAAACGCTTGGCACGCGCGACCAGCGCAGCGAATCGCGGATCACTCGCGGCGAGATGCTCATCATGTCCGCTCATTGTCGCGATGGTTCTAATTGCGTTTGCGCCCTGGGTGAACTGAAATTGTTGCGGTCATTCTGCCGTTTAAAGTCGTCCTATGAAGAAGCTCCTGCTCCTGATCTGGGTCACGTGCGTGGCTCTTGCCCGAGCCGAGAGCGACCCCACCCGGCTGACGTGGTACGGACACGCGGCGTTCAAGATTATCACTCCGAACGGACGGACCATTCTCGTCGATCCGTGGATCTCCAATCCGTTAAACAAGAACGCGAAGGAAGCACCTCGCGAAACTCGACAAAGTCGACCTAATCCTGATCACGCATGGGCATTACGACCATGTGGGAGATGCGGCCGAAATCGCGAAGCGCACGAAGGCGAAGCTCGTCTGCACGTTTGATCTCGGCACCGCGATCGTACGGAAACTCGACTATCCGAAAGAGCAATGGGGAATGGCGACAAGCGGAAACTTCGGCGGCGAACTAACGCTGCTCGACGGCGAAGTGCAGGTGGCGTTTATCGCGGCAGTGCATAGTTCCGCGGTCGAGAAGGACGACGCGACAGATCCGAATTTCGGCGGCAATCCCGGCGGCTTCCTCATCACTGTCCGCAATGGCCCGGCGATCTACCACACGGGCCATACCGACGTCTTTGCCGACATGGCGTCGATCCCGTCGTTCCACAAAGTCGACGTAATGCTCGCCTGCATCGGAGATCATTTCACGATGGGGCCGCGCCGTGCGGCACAAGCGGTGAAGCTGGTGGAGCCGAGGATCGTGATCCCGATGCACTTCGCAACGTTTCCTGCGCTAAGCGGAGATGCCGACAGCTTCCGTCCGGCGCTCGAACGCCTGACAACAAGTCCAGGCTCAAGCTGATGAGTGTTGGCCAGACGATCGAACTCCCGGCGCCGTAGCATTTGCTGCGTGCCCGCGCTTAGCGAACGTACCAGGTGATGATCAAGCTCGCAGCCTGCCGTATATTGACGAAGACGATGCTGATTGCCGCAATCGCGGTCGTGGCAGGGACCGTCAGTGCAACGGCTGCGTCGCCCGATTACACCGTCTACGTCACGAACGAACGATCCGGGGACGTGACCTTGATCGATGGCGCCACGGACGAAGTTGTTGCGACGTTTCCGGTCGGTAAACGGCCGCGCGGCATCCATTCGTCGGCGGAGGGCAAGCGCGTCTATGTCGCGCTCAGCGGATCGCCGCGAATGGCGCCCGGCGTCGATGCGGAACGCGCACCGGCAGATAAGGCGGCCGACGGCATTGGGGTGATCGACGTCGCGATGCGTAAGATGGTGGAGAAGTGGCATGCGGGCTCGGACCCGGAGCAATTCGCGCTCAATCAGGAGGGGACGCTCGCGTTCATCGCGAACGAAGACGAGGCGAGCCTGTCGATGGTCGATCTCACGTCGGGTCAATTGCGCGGCAAGGTAAAGGTGTCGGAGGAGCCGGAGGGCGTGAGCGTCAACCCGAAGAATGGCGAGGTCTACGTGACGTGCGAGGAGAAGGGCGATGTCTACATGATTTCGGCTGCCGAGCAGCACGTCGTCGGCAAAGTGGAGGTCGGCGGCCGCCCTCGATCTGTGGCGTTTTCGCCGGACGGCGCTTGGGCGTATGTGCCCTCCGAGTCGGGCGGCTACGTCTCGGTGATCGATGCGGCGAAGCGCGCTGTCACAGGAAGGATCGCGTTACCGGAAGGTGCGCTGCCAATGACTGCGATCGTCTCGCCGGATGGCAAAGAATTATACGTGACAACTGGCCGCGGGAATTCGGTCGTCGTCATCGACCCCGCCGCCAACTCCGTTATCGCGACGATCCCCGCCGGCGATCGGGTTTGGGGAGCTGCGCTGACGCCGGATGGATCGAAGCTTTACACCGCGAATGGCGCCAGCAACGACGTCTCGGTCATCGATGTGAAAGCGCGCAAAGAGATCACGCGCGTGAAAGTCGGCGACGGCCCGTGGGGCATCGCGATCGGGCCGAAGCTATAGCGACGCGTTCGCTACTTGAACTGGTAGAGATACGCCGTGATGTCGCGCGCGTCGGACTCGGTCACGCCCATCTCTGGCATCGCGGTGTCGTTATGCACTTCGCGCGGATGTTGGATGAAATGCACGAGGTTCGCGGCGTTGTTCTGCATGTTGCCAGCGAGGTAACTGCGACCGGCCATGCGGGTGAGCGGCGGGCCAACGAGCGCTTCAGAGGAGATGCCGTCGATCGTGTGGCAACCGATGCAGCCGTATTTCTGAATGGCTTGTTTGCCGTGCTGCGGATTGCCGCCGCCGGTGACGTCGCTCGCCCACTCTTTCCCGGCGCTGCTCGGACCACAGCTGACGAGGCACGCGGCGAGGAGGAGCAGTGCGGCCTTGGCAAGTGGCGAGGGCTTCATGCTTGTGCTATAGCGTGCGCTGTCCTCAGCGCACCGACGGTTGATTTGGCTACGTCTTTCGTCTGGTCCGCTGAGACAGCGGACGCTACAGCATCGGCCGGGCGGCGGGTGCGATTCTCTGATTCGCGCAGCCAGCCTGCGAAGAGCGCGAGGCCGGCGATAACGTAAACGACACCGGCCGGAATCCACATAATGAGGCCGCCGAGCTGTTGGTCTTCGAGCGGCGTCAGGCCCCACGTTGCGGTGGTGCCGGCGTAGATCGGATACCAGAGCTTCGACGTGAAGGTGAGCAACACGCCTAGCAGGCTCGTGTGCAGCGCGGTCGTGAACATGTAGAGCACCGCCGCGCCATAACCGAGCGCGCGTTCGCGGCCGTGGAGCACCGCCCACCAGAAGAGCAGCGCAGAGCCGAAGAAGCTGGCGTGTTGCAATGCGTGGACCCATTCGCTTTCGAGCGTGGCCTGGAACAGGAACGGCACGTGCCAGCCCCAGAGCACCACCGCATGGATCGCCCACGCGATGAATGGCGCGGTGACCGCGCGCCAGATGCGCTGCCATGAGGTCGCTTTCGTCCACGCGCTGAGGTGACGTGCAGTTGTTTTTGAGAAAGCCCACAGGAATGGGAGCATCGGTCGGCCAAGCACGAGCAGCGGCGCGGCGACGAGCATGAGTAGCTCGTGTTGCGTCATGTGCGCGGAGAACAGAACCGCGCCCCATGGATGCAAAGGCGAGATGAGTGCGATCACCAGCGTTAGCCAGCCGGCGATGAAGCACGCGATTTCGAGCCCGCCGATGACGTGCTTGTTCACGCGGCGCAAACGCACGGTGCCGATCGCGTAGAGCAATCCGGAAAGGACGACCGGGATCACGACGCCTGGATCGAACGCCCACCAGTAGCGCAGTTCGTTGAAATCCGCTGGGCCGAGTTCGTGCGCGGATGCACGGGCGATCGTTCCAACCCAAATTGCCAGCGCGAGCAGAACTCGGGGGAGCACAGGCTGCCAGCCTGTCGGCGCTCGGCAGCCTGCCGAACGCGTGCGCGAAGCGCCGACCGACGGCCTTCCAAGTTCGTTCCGGCAGGCTGCCGGAACCAGCGGGCTGGCAGCCCGCGCTCCCCAGACTCTCGCGTCAGCGTCGCTCATCGATTCACATCAAACATGGATCCATGATGAACACCGCGATCGTCTGCGCGATCGTGACGAGCGCGAAAAGCGCCGCTGTCATCAGTCCGATTTGTCCCATGAAGCCACGCGCGTCGTGATCGGTCTCGGATGAGTGCTCGCGCATCGATAGCCACGCGCAGCCGCCGATCAGCGCGAGGCAAACCAGACAGCAAAGCAGGAGCACGATCTTGCTCTTCGCCTCACACGCGGAGAGCACGCCAGCGTAGATGATCTCGAAGTTTACGATCCACACCACTGCGGGGCCGAGCATCCCGACCCACGCGTAGAGGTCGCGTCTTTCCTCGCCGGGTTTGGTGTGGTCGCTCATGGCTCAGATCAATCGCGGGCCGAAGTAGATCATCACGTAGAGCGGGATCCAGATGGCGGCGATCCAATACCAGTAAACCGCGCCGATGCGGATATCGCGGGCGTGTTTGTCGTCCATTCCTTTGATCCAGACCCACAGGCACATGAGCAGATTCTCGGCGGTGCCGGTGACGAGATGCAGCAGGTGCAAGCCGACCGTAGTCCAGACGATGCCGGCGTAGGCGTTGTCGTCCCAGCGGAACTGGAGCGAGTCGAATTCCATGAACCGCAGCGCGATCGTGATGAAGCCGATCACGACGACGCTCAACATGCACCGGCGCACCGTCTGCACGTCGCGGCGGAGACACGCGCGGTCGGCAACCCACATCGGGATGACGCTGGCGACAATGATGAGGAGGTTGATCGTCGCGTAACCGAGCGCGGGGTTCGTCTGGTAATTGGAATTCGTCGAGCGCGGCGGCGGCCACGCGTTGAAATTCATGTGGATGTAGAAATAGCTCGCGACCAGCAGCGCGAACATCGTCGTCTCGATGCAGAGCAGGAGCGCGTTGCCCCACCAGATCGGGGAGCGCATGTCCAAAACGTGCGGCTCGAGGTCGCTGACGTCGATGACCTTCGTGGCGGCGGTGCTCATGACTGACTGACTCCGTGCTGTAGCGTCCGCTGTCTCAGCGGACCTGTTCGTGTGGCGAGGTCGCTCGTTAGTGCGCTGGGGACAGCGCACGCTACAGCCTCTGTCGTGAAGCATTCGCGCGGGACGTTCATGACGTTGAGGGCTGCGCGATCGGCGCGTTCTTTGGCGGAGCCGGGTGCGCTTCGGCTCCTTCGGCGAACGGCTGCGGCTCGTTGCCGCGCCAGAACCAGAAATAAAGAACAATGAGCGAACCGAGCGCGCCGAGGGGAATCGCCCACGGACTGAAGATGAACCACGTCATGGTCGCGCCGACGACGATTGCGAGGCAGAGCGGCCAGATGGAGTCGATCGCGAGCTCGTATTTATGCTCAGGCTGCGCGTCGATGATCGTGGTGTTCAACACCTCGCGCTTCTCTTTGCTCAAGCCGACCACGACCGGCTGTTCTTCCGGATTTTGCCACATCGGCTCGCGACCGATCACCGATGGCGGGTGGTAGTAATTGTAAGCCGGCGGCGGCGACGAGATCGACCACTCGAGCGACGGCGCGCGCCACGGGTTCGCGTCGGCGATCGCACCTTTCTTCAGGCTCACGATCACGTTGATCAGGAACACCAGAACGCTGATGCCGATGATCGCCGCGCCAATCGTGGCGAGCAGGTTCAGGTTCCCCCAGCCCGTCTCCGGCACATACGTGTAGATGCGGCGCGTCATGCCTTTGAGCCCGAGGATGTGCATCGGGAAGAAGGCCATGTTGAAGCCGATGAACAGCGTCCAGAAGTTCAGCTTGCCTAACGACTCGTTAAGCATGCGCCCGGTCCATTTTGGGAACCAGTAGTAGAGCGCGCCGAAGAAAGGGAAGACCGCGCCGCCGATCAGCACGTAGTGGAAATGGGCCACGACGAAGTAGGTGTCGTGCACCTGAATGTCGAGCGGCACGGAGGCGAGCATCACGCCGGTTAGGCCGCCCATGATGAAGATGAAAAAGAAGCCCATCACGAACCAAAGCGGCGTGTGCAGGCGCGGCCGGCCGCCCCAAAGCGTCGCGATCCAGCAGAAGATTTGGATGCCGTTCGGGATCGCGATCATCATGCTCGCCGCGGTGAAGAAGCTGCGGCCGAGGTTCGGCAGCGGCGTGGCAAACATGTGGTGCACCCACAATCCGAAGCCAATGAACGCGGTGGCGATGAGCGACAGCACGAGCGGTGTGTAACCAAAGATGCGGCGGCCGGAGAAGGTCTCGATCATTGTCGAGACGAACCCCGTCGCGGGGATGAAGATGATGTAGACCTCGGGGTGGCCGAAGAACCAGAAGAGGTGCTGGTAGAGGAGCGCGTCGCCGCCTTCCGCTGGGTTGAAGAAGTGCGTGTTGACGTGCGCGAGGCGATCCATCGCGAGGAACCCGCTCGCGATCATGACCGACGGCATCGCGAAGATGATCATGAACGACGTCACGACCTGCGCCCAAACGAAGAGTGGGATCCGGTTCAGCGACATGCCGGGCGCGCGCTGTTTGAATACGGTGGTGATGATCTCGACTGCGCCGACGAGTGCCGCGATTTCGGTGAGTGTGATCATGTCCGCCCAAATGTCGACGCGGTGACCGGGGGAAAATTGCGGGCCTGACAGCGGCACGTACGAGAACCAGCCGGTGTCCGCGCCAGTGTTCGTCAAAAGCCCGCCCCACATCAGCAATCCGCCGGCGAGATACGTGAAGTAACCGAACGCGTTCAAGCGCGGGAAGGCGACGTTGCGCGTGCCCACCATCAGCGGCACGAAGTAGAGCCCGATGCCTTCCATCACCGGCACAGCGAAGAGGAACATCATGGTTGAGCCGTGGACCGTGAAGATCTGGTTGTAGGCGTCCGGCCCAAGGAAATGCAGCTCCGGGAACGCGAGCTGGATGCGCATCAGCATCGCGAGGATCCCCGCGAGCATGAAGAACGTGAACGCCGTCACGATGTAGCGCAGCCCGATGTCCTTGTGGTTCGTGCTGCACAACCAGCCGAGGAATCCCGGCGGTCGCGACCAGAGCCGCTCCATTGAATGATGCGACATCGCGTCGGGCGCGTTGATCTTCGGAATGGCAGTGCGCGCGACGGCGTTCATGATTGGACTCCTTGCGCGCGTCGCGGTAGCTGAGTGCTGTAGCGTCCGCTGTCCTCAGCGGACTTCTTTCGACGCCGCCAAGCGTGAAGACTTGTGCGCTGGGGACAGCGCACGCTACAGCATCGCTTGTGGAGCGGAAGATGAAGGGCAAGCCGCCGCGTCTGGAGCTGATCTTCCAGCGATTCGAGGCGCCAGTTTATTTCGTCACGTTCAACACGCATCGCCGACAGCCGATCCTTGCGAACGCGACGGTGCATAACGCTTTCGTGGAATACTGCACGCGAGCGGAGGAGTTTCGTATCCGAGTAGGCCGTTACGTGATCATGCCCGATCACGTCCATCTGTTCGTCTGCTTCGGAGCGGGATCCGAAGCCACGCTCAGCGACTGGATCAAAGGACTGAAGCGGCATCTGGACGAAGCACTCGTCGCGTGCGGCGCTCAGCGCGTCCGATCGAAGGGGCAGAAGCTCGCTTCCTTTTGGCAACCTGGATTTCACGATCACCTGCTGCGAAGTGACGAGAGTTACTCCGCGAAATGGGACTACGTGTTTCAGAATCCAGTGCGTGCGCGACTCGTCGAATGCGCAGAAGACTGGCCATACGCGGGAGAAATCGTGCGCATTGACCGAACGTGACGACGTCACGGCTGGCGCTGTAGCGTCCGCTGTCTCAGCGGACTTCACGCGGCGCGTAACAACGCTCAGAACGATGCGCTGAGGACAGCGCACGCTACAGCACTCTCGCTGCGGAGACGGCTTTGAGTAAATGACCGCCTTCATTTCAAACTCTCCAAGTAATCGACGAGCGCGTTTAGATCGTCGGACGGCAATGTGTTCGGCGGCATGCGCACGCCTGGCTTGATGTTCTGCGGGTTCGCGATCCAACCGGCGAGATAGCCGCGCGTGTTCGGGATTGCGCCGGCGGCAAGCATCGGGCGGCTGCCGATGTGCGTGAGGTCAGGGCCGACCGTCGCGCGTGCGCTGGTGCCGTTGATGGTGTGGCACATCATGCATTGATTCGACATGAACACGTCGCGGCCGTGGCGCTGCGCGTCGGTCGTAGGCTCCGGCGCGTTGCTCGACGCCGATTGCATCCATTGGTCGAACTGCTCCGGCGTATCGGCGACAAACGTGAGCCGCATGTGCGCGTGCTGCAGCCCGCAGAACTCCGCGCATTGTCCGCGGAAAGTGCCGGGCTGCGTCGCCTTCAACCACATCTCGGTCGGGTGACCGGGGATGAGATCCTTTTTGCCGTGCATGTTCGGCACCCAAAAGCTGTGGATTACGTCGTTCGAGTTAAGCGTGAGCTTCACCGGTCGACCGACCGGCACGTGCAACTCGTTCGCGGTCGTCATCGCCTTACTCGGCTCCGCCTTGTTGGTGTAGTCGACCTGCCACCACCATTGATGGCCCGTGACCTTGATCGTCAGCGGATCGACGTCGCTCGTGTTCTGATCATTGAGCGCGTAGATCGAGCGGCCGGTGAAGAAGTCGATGAACAGCAGCACGAAAAGAACGATGATGCTCGCGATGACAGAACCGATCACGACCGTCGCGATGCTGCGCTCGCGCGGCCCTTTCGGATCCTCTTCCACGACGCCCGCCGGCTCCTGACCAACGAAGCGCGAGCGCCGCGGCAACATCGCGAGGAAGAGGAAAATCGCAACGAGGATGAATATCATCGTCAGCACCCAGAAGTAGATCCACCACAGGCGCGCGATGCTGGCGCCTTGCTCGCCCGCGGGATGCAGCGCGGATTGGATGTCGAAGGTCGCAGCAAGCAAGCTCATGTGCTGTCGCGTCCGCTGTCCTCAGCGGATAATCGGAAGAGGGCTGTAGCGTCCGCTGTCTCAGCGGACAACACACAAGGCCTGGCCCGACCAAAACCCATGCGCTGGCGACAGCGCACGCTACAGCCGTTGATGTGGCGGCAGCGGTTCGTCGGCGTCATGGGCGTTCTGCCGATGGCGGCAACGACGAGTCGTGCGGCGTTTGTGCGGGATTCGAGTTCGGCGGATGCCCGCCCTGCATTTCGTCGCCGCGGCCGGGCGCGCTGCTGGGCGATGCTAGCCCGCCGAGACTGCGGACATACGCGACGATCTGCCACACCTGATAATCCGGAATCTTGCCGCGGAATGCCGGCATGCCATTCGGCCGACCTTCGACGATGGTCGCGAAGATCTGTGTTGGATCGCTGCCGTAAATCCACTGGTTATCCATCAACGGCGGCCCGATGCCCCCGCCGCCGTGGAAGTGGCAGCCGACACAGTTCATCGAGAGGTAGAGCTTCTGGCCTTCGCTGACGGCATAGGCGCTTTCTTCGTAGCCGTTGCTCGTGCTCGGCGGCGTTGGTCCGCCGCCCGGATGCAAATCGCTCATCGTGGCTGCGCTCAGTTTCTCGGCCGCGGGAGGTTGAACCCGGAAGCCGCGCTCCTCGCGCTTACAGCTAGTCGCTAGGCACAGAACGACGAGCAGTGCTGTAGCGTGCGCTGTCCTCAGCGCACTTACCTTCGACGTAGCTACGCGCAAAGAATGTCCGCTGAGGACAGCGGACGCTACAGCGCTCTCTCTGGTGATCGCGTCCTTCATTTCGCGGCGACTTGCTTCGGCGGCTCGGGGACGCGCGGCACGCCGTATTCTTCGAGAATCGCGTCGATCTCCGCGTGCTTGCGTTCGAGGACCAAGTCGATCTGATCGTGCAATTCCTTGTCCGACTTCCGCACGCCCATCGCTATGCTGAAGGTGAACGGCAGGTTTGGATCAGCCGGCGGCGAGACCGGCACCACTTCGAGCGGCACGGACGCGTGCTTTGCGAAATACCCGCCGAGCGGTCCCCACACTACGGCAACATCGATGTCGCCTTTCACGACCGCGTCGATGATCCGCGCAGGCGGATTTGGTTCGCGATAGTCGCCGTAAAGCGTGTAGCCGAAGACGTTGTCGACGATGCCGCGATGCGCCAGCGCGTGCGCGGGCGGCGTGTTCGTTTCGTCGTTGCCGATCATCTGCACGCCGATTTTGAGCTTGTGCAGCGCGGCGTCGTCTAACGAGTGGATGTCGAGGTTCCGATCCTTGCGGTAAACGAAGACGTAGCTCGAGCGGTAGTAAGGCGAAGTCGGCAGCGCCAACTCGAAATGCGCAGGCACGCCGAGCACGAGATCGGCGCGATCTTCCTTTAACGTCTCGCGAAAGAATCCGCGGCGTTGCGCGCGCCAGGAATATTGCAGGTCCGCGTCGAGCTCTTTCGCCAGTAAACCAGCGATTTTGTTCTCGAAGCCTTCGCGCTTGTCGTTCGAAAACGGGAGGTTGTTCGGGTCCGCAGTGACGCGCAGGATGCGTTTTCCGTTTTGCGGCGCGGGCTCTTGAAACCCGATGCAGCAATCCTCCTGCGCGAGGGCGGTCGCTGCACTAACAATGAAGCAAACCAGCAGCGGCTGTAGCGTGCGCTGTCTCAGCGCACCTGCGCAACGCGTCGCAACGCCGAAAAGTCCGCTGAGGACAGCGGACGCTACAGCACGTGGGATTCGATCACGGCAACGCAAAGACATACAGCATTCCACCCTTCGTTGTCTTGTCCGGCAGGTCCTTCATCGCGTTCACGAAACCGAGCGCGCCCGTCGGATCTTTCGGATCGAGTCCGCCTGCGACAATCGCGCCGGACCAACCGCCAACGCCCGAGAGAATCGCTACGTATTGTTTACCGTCCGGTCCCTTATACGTGACCGGCTGGCCGATGATCCCGGAGCCGCATTTAAACTTCCACAGCACGTCACCGGTCTTCGCGTTTACGCATTTGAACCAGCCGTCCATCGTGCCGTAAAACGTGACGTCACCGGCCGTCGCGACGGTGCCACTCCACACCGGCAGGTCCTCCTGGATGGCCCAGACCTTCTTCTTCTGGAACGGGTCCCACGCGCAAAACTCGCCGCGGTTCTCGCCGCCGTTCGCGTACATCCGCACGTTCATGCCGACGTACGGCGTGCCTTCGATGTAATTCGCCTCCGTCCCCTCGTAATCCATCGCGAGGTTTTGGTGCGGGATGTAGAGCAGGTTCGTCCGCGGTGACCAGGCGCACGGCTGCCAATCTTTTCCGCCAGGCGATGCGGGCGCGACGTCATGAATGGTGACGCCCGTCTTCGGCTCCTTCTCCGGATTTTCCTTCAGTTTCCCGGTCTTCAGATCGACGCCGAACGTCGCGGTGATGCGGATGAACGGATCAGCCGAAAGCACTTCGCCCGTCATCCGATCCCAGACGTAAACCATGCCGTTTCGCTGCGCGGCGAGCAGCACCTTGCGCGTCTGGCCGTTGATCGGTAGATCGAGCACTAGGTTCTCGTTCACTGCGTCGTGATCGAACAAGTCGTGCGGGTTCAGCTGGTAATACCAGCGCGCCATCCCCGTATCCGCGTCGCGTGCGAAAATGCCGCAGCTGTATTTGTTATCGCCGGGCCGCAGCTCGGGATTCCAAACGCCCGGGTTTCCCGTCCCGTAGAAAATCAAGTTCGACTCGGGATCATACGTAACCCAACCCCACACCGTCCCGCCGCCGATTTGCCAGCGATTCGGTGGCCATGTGGTGACGCCGAGATCCTTTCCTTGGTCCTTCTGGTAAAACGGTTTGAAATCCGGCCCGATGAGCACGTCGGAATCGGGCCCGGTGCTCCAGGCCGTCCAGAGCAGCTTGCCGCTGTTCGCATCGAGCGCCTTCAGCCAACCGCGCACGCCGAACTCGCCGCCGGCGTTGCCAACGTAGACTTTGTCCTTCACGACCAGGGGCGCCATCGTCATCGACTCGCCGTGATTGATCTCGCCGACCTTTGATTTCCAAAGCTCCTTCCCGGTCGCGGCGTCGACCGCGATCGTGTGATCGTCGAGCGTGTTGAAGAAGAGTTTGCCGTTCGAAAAAACGCAGCCGCGGTTGACTGTGTCGCAACACGCCACGCCTTGCGCCGCCGACGCAGGCTCCGACTTGTAGCTCCACTTCAGCTTGCCGTCCTCTTTGAGATCGAGCGCGTAGAGGATGTTCGGGAACGGCGTGACGACATACATCGTGTCGCCGACCACGAGCGGCGCGGCTTCGTGCCCGCGATTCACACCGGTTGAGAACGTCCATGCGACCTTCAGGTCCTTCGCGTTTTGCGTGTTGATCTGGTCCAGCCCGCTGTAGCGCGTGGCCTGCACATTTTTGGCGGGCATCGTCCATTGCCCGTCCTCGTTTTCAGCGCCGTAGGTATTGGCGAGAGGAGCTGGTGGCGCCTGCGCGACGAGCGCTGACGAACAAAGAAGAACCGCGAGAAACCAACCCGCTGATTTCAACATCTACTCACGTCTACGCAGGGCGATTTTAAACCGCGCGTATTTTTTGCACAGATGACAAAATTTTAAGATTCGAATGCACCAGCGCCGGCTTCGGCGACCGCCTGGTCCTGCTCGCCTTGGCCGCCGCTCACGCCGATCGCGCCGACAACTTTGCCGTCGCGCTTCAAAGGGATCCCGCCGGCGAAAATCATCACACGTCCTCCATTCGATGCGTGGATGCCGAAGAACGGCTTCCCGGGTTGCGACATCGTCGCGAGCTCTTCCGTCGAGATGTCAAACGCGCGCGCCGTGAAGGCCTTGTTGATCGCAATATCGATGCTGCCAAGCCACGCGCCGTCCATGCGCGCGAACGTCACAAGATTCCCGCCGTGATCGACGACGGCGATGTTCATCGGGTTGCCGATGTCTCCCGCCTTCTTCTCGGCGGCTGCGATTAGTTGCCTGGCCTCATCGAGTGTGATCATGCCGTTCTTTCGCCGCTGAGACGGCTGAAGGTCGTCACATTCTCGCCTTGCGCCCGCTTCGCTCAGCCGATGCGGCGCTCGTTGTTCCGCACCTCGCGTTCGCTTTCCATCTCTTTCGACAGGAAAAAATTCAGCGCCGTTCGGATAACCGCGATCGCGCCGAGCTTGCCAATCTGTTGCCAACTCGGGGCAATCGCGGTCGAGAGAATATCGGCGCCGAGCTGGAACTCGAGCGCAAGCGCGAGATACCGCGCGAGGACCAGGCGGATGGCGGTGAACTCCGCGACTTCACGGCTAACGACCTGCCGGAGGAGCTTCACGATTGCCACCACGACGCCGATCGCGATGAGCGTCGCCCCGATGGTCTCGATCCCTAGCTTCAGCCATTGCACGAACCAGATGATCGTCTCCTCGATCGGTAACGGGGTGTCGTTCAGGGCGGCCGCGAGGATCGTTGGCATTAGCATTGGTTCGCGCAGAGGACGGGCGAAGGACGCATGGTTTGTGCGGCCAACCGCTCCCACGCACGCGAAGTGTGAGGGGAGGAACCGCTTATGTCATCGACCGAATCACAACACGCTGGACGCAATCCAACCGCCTACAAAGTGGCGCGCTTCCTCGGTTACGCGAGCATCGTGATCGGCCTCATAGAGCTCGTCTGGGCAGACCCGCTCGCAATGAACAACGGCCTCAGCCGCTTCGAATGGCTGGTGCGCGCGTACGGAGTTCGCGAGGTGCTGACTGGCGTCCTCATTCTCGTCTCGAAAGATCCAACGCCATGGATTTGGCTGCGCGTGATCGGCGATGCGATTGACGGCGCCACACTCGGCTGGGGCTACATGCGCGATCCGTATAAGATGATGGGCATCATGACGACGTTTATGGCCGTCACGCCCGTAATCATCGCGGATGTCTGGTGCGCACTGAAGCTCACCGGCTCGAAACGCACGACCTAGCGAAGCCTCGCGACTAAGTCTACGGAATGGGCGCGGTCAGCTGCGCTTCTTGATCACGCTGAGATCGCCGTTGCGTTCGATTCGTGCCTCTTCCACTTCCGCGGGATCTGTCAGCGCACCGTTCAGACGCAGATCCTCGAGAACGTCGCGCTCGGTCAGGTTATTCTTCCGCATCGCATCCTGCATCAGTTGTCCATCCTTGATGACGATGTCGGAGCCGCCTTTGATGAGATGACCGAAAGGATGCCAGCGGCGCGCGCACGCAGCGAGGAAGCGGTGCAGCCAGACCAGAGCAAACCCTGCCCCGATCGTCTGGAAGAGCGGCGCCGAACCGTTGATGCCGCGCGACAGAACTGACGCGAGGACGAACCCGAGGATCACGTCGAACGCCGACTTCCGCGCGAAGAAGCGTTTGTCGCCGGTCCGGACCATCACCAGCGCGGCAAAGAAGACGATGAAGCCGCGCAGCACCATGTTGATGAGCGTGAGGTGCTTCGGCTCAACCCCGAGACCGAGCGCGGACTCCGCGAATCTGCCGCACTCGTGAATGAACGTCTGCATATGCGGATACTCTGCGACCGATTCTGCCGATGGTTAAAGGGGTGTTTAGACAGGCAACGCGAGCAGCTGCTCGACGACTTCCGTCAAGTCCGCGCCGCTCACATCTGGCTGCCGCATCGCGGAAGAACAGCGCGGTTGCTTCCGCGCGATGTAGCCTGTCGTTAGGCCAGCGCGGCTTGCACCGTCGATGTCCCAGTCGTGCGCGGCGATCAGCGCCAGCTCGTCAGGCGCAACCTTGAGCACGCCCGCGGCGTGCAGGTACACAGCGGAGTTCGGTTTCCAATGACGCACGTCATCGACGGAGATGACCTCGTCGATTAGATCTCCCAGCCCGGCGTGCTGCAGCATCTTCTTCGTGGTGCTTTGCGTGCCGTTCGTCAGGACCGCGACGCGCAGCTCCGCCGACCGGATCGCGCGCAGCCCCGGCTCCACATCAGGGAAAGCCGGCAGCTCCGCGATAGACTCGATCACCTGCGCAATCGCGGAGTCGTCGGGCTCCAGTCCCCGCTCGCTCATCAATCCCGCGAGTGTGCCGGAGGCGATCGTCGGGAAGCTCTCGAAGGCGCCGGCCGATTCCAGTCCGAATGCATCCCGCAGCACGCGCGGAAGCCATATCTCCAGCGAGCTAGGCGCGAGCCCGATCTTCTGCAGCTTGCCATCGAGCGGCTGGATGCGGAACAGCGTCCCGATCACATCCAGCGCCACCGCCTTCGGTCTCCGCTTCATCGAGAGCTGTTCGATTGCCGCACCAGAATGCGCCGCAAAAAATTTCTACCGGCAGGCGGGTTCGCGTTCGAATTAAATGGTCGTGTGAGTTGTTGCGGACCGTACAACTCCCCACGGACAGAGATTCAGTCGCGCGCGATTCAGCTGAGATGAACCGCAACGCGCCTGCTCTTTTGCTGCAAGCCGCGCCGTCGGCGCTCGGCCCGATTCGCATCGTGGCGGCGATCGCGCTTGCCGGAGTGATCGGCGTGTTCATTTACGTGTTGCGCCACCTCAAGAAAATCGAGGCGAACATCGTGGCCGACGATCTCATCCCGACGAAGCGCGGATCGCGCAACAACATGATCTTGATCGCGTCGATGGTGACGTTCGTCATCGTCTGCCTGCTCGTGTTCTTGATCGTCAAAGCCTAACGAGCGCGACATCCGCCGCGGAGCGACTTCTTTCTACATGGACGCGTTTGGAATCCGCCTCGTCGCGCTGAACGCAGAGACGCTGCGGAAGTTTCTCCTCTCGGTCGCTTTTATCGTCGCGATCATGCTGCTCCGATGGCTGCTGCGCGCGGTCGCGCGGCTGTTCGTGCGCGGCAATCTCGAGCAATACCGCGCGCGCTTCTGGACGCAGCAGGGTATCAGCCTCGTGTCCGCCGCGCTGATGGTGATTGGCCTGGTCTCGATCTGGTTCGAGGATCCGGCGCGCCTGACGACTGCGGTCGGCCTCGTCACCGCGGGCCTCGCGTTTGCGCTGCAGCGCGTGGTGACGGCATTTGCCGGTTACTTCCTGATCCTGCGCGGCAACACCTTCACAGTCGGTGATCGCATCACGATGGGCGGAGTCCGTGGCGACGTGATCGCGCTTGGCTTTTTGCAGACGACGATCATGGAGATGGGGGAGCCGCCCTCCGCCCAAAGCGAAGGCGCCGCAACGTGGGTGCGCAGCCGACAATTCACCGGCCGCATTGTGACGGTGAGCAACACGAAGGTGTTTGACGATCCGATCTATAACTACACGCGCGATTTCCCATATCTCTGGGAGGAGATTCACATCCCGGTCACCTACCAATCAGACAGGAAACGCGCCGAGCAGATCATCCTCGAAGCAACGAAGCGGCACGTCATCACGCGCCACAAAGTGGACGAGCGCACGCAGCGTCGCCTGCACGACCGCTACCTCATCGCACCGCTCGATCTCGATCCGCGCATTTTCTACCGCATCACCGACAACTGGCTCGAGCTGACGGTGCGTTTTCTGGTGGAGACGCACGGCAGCCGGAAGATCAAGGACGCGATCAGCCGCGAGGTCTTAGAAGCGTTCGACGCGGCGAAGATCGGTATAGCGTCCGCCACTTACGAGATCGTCGGCGTGCCGGCGATCGAATTGAAGCAGACCAACGCCGCAACGCGCGAGCCGCCGTTGTAGCGTCGCAAAAGTGCAACCGCGTACGCCTGGCGGCTGGGCTTAATTGCCCGCAACTGTGATCCCGCTGGTCATTTTCGCTGCCGCCCTGATGCTGGCGGTGCTCGTGTCTGAGCTGGCGTATCGCAGCGTCCTTTCCACGGCGGTGCTGTTCCTCGTTGTCGGCTTCGCGACCGGCAGTGGAGGCCTGCAACTCATCCGGCTCCAGCCAGGAGACCCGGCGGCGCGCGGGCTCGCTGATCTCGCGCTCTTCAGCATTCTATTCAGCGACGGAATGCGTGTTGGCCTGGGCGATCTCCGCCGCGCGTGGCGATTGCCGGGTCGCGCGCTGCTGATCGGACTGCCACTCACCTTGATCGGGACGGCGGTCGCAGCGCGTTATATCGCAGGCCTGTCCTGGGCCGAAGCCTTGCTTGTCGGCGCTGTGCTTAGTCCGACCGATCCCGTCTTCGCGGCCGCAATCGTCGGCCGCGAAGAAATTCCCGCGCGCTTACGGCACCTGCTCAATGTCGAGAGCGGATTGAATGACGGCCTCGCGCTTCCGTTCGTCGTCGGACTTCTCGCGCTCCTCACGACCGGGAGCGTGCATGCGCTGCCGCTCGGCGGAGAAGTTGCCTCGGGCATCGGGCTCGGCGTCCTCGTGCCCGTCATCGCCGTTCGTCTCGCGCGACGCCGGTTCTTTGCCGTGCACGAATCGCATCGGACGCTCTTCGCCTTTGCCGTCGGCATGCTCATCTTCAGCGTCGCACCTTTGACGCACGCAAATTCATATCTCGCGGCCTTCGCGGCCGGCATCACTCTGGTGACGATGCTGCCGAAAATTCGCGAGGTGTTCTATCCGTTCAGCGAACCACTCACGGAGCTCCTTAAGCTCGCCGCGCTTCTCGTGTTCGGCGCGCTCATCTCCGGCGAAGTCATCCACGATCTTCACGCGGCGGACTACGTTTTCGGCTTTGTCGCGCTGGTGCTGATTCGACCCATCGCAATCGCGCTAGCCGTGATCGGAAGCGACCTTACGTGGCGCGAAACGCTGGTCGCCGGCTGGTTCGGGCCGAAAGGATTCGCGTCGGTTGTTTACGGACTGATGGTTCTCCAGCAGAATCCGCCGCGCGCGCACTATCTCGCGCATCTCATCGCGATCGTCGTAATCGGCTCGATCGTCGCGCATTCGTCCACCGACGTTGTCATCGCGCATTGGTTCCGCCGCGGCCCACGGGACACATCTTCACCGGGCGGCTGATCGCTCGATGTGGTTAGTATCCGCTGCGAGCCGGCGCGCATCTTGGCTCACCCTCAATGACGAGCCGGCGCGGGAGCGCAGCAGCTTACGGCCTAACGAGGCGGCGCCTGCGTTACCCTGAGATGAAGGCGTGCCTCCTCGTATGAGTGAACCTGAAGATCGCAGCCACCAAGAAGTCGACGAAGAAGCCGAGGAGAAAAGCGCGCCATCAGCGCATGTTGTTTACGAAGCAATTCGCAAGGAAGGCCGGCACGAGATTGATCGGAAAGCTTCGTCGCTGGCGTGGTCGGGACTGGCGGCAGGGCTTTCGATGGGCTTTTCGTTTGTGACGCAGGCGATGCTCGAGCACCACCTGCCCGAAACAAACTGGCGGCCACTCGTCGCAACGCTCGGTTACAGCGTCGGCTTCCTGATTGTCGTGCTTGGGCGGCAGCAGCTTTTCACAGAGAATACGCTGACTGCGATCCTCCCGCTCCTGCACAAGCAGACCGCCGGCGATCTCATCAAAGTGGCGCGCCTCTGGACAATCGTGCTGCTTGCGAACTTGATCGGCGCTTTCGTGTTCGCGCTGGTCATCGCAAAAACCGCCGCCTTCGAACCCGATGTGCACCAGGCGTTCGACGCGCTCGCCAGCCAGGCCGGAACGCACCCATTCGGCGTCACGGTGCTACGCGGAATCTTCGCCGGCTGGCTGATCGCGCTCATGGTCTGGCTGATGCCGGGCGCGGAGACCGCGCGCATTTGGATCATCGTCATCATCACTTTCATCGTGGGCCTCTGTCACTTCCCGCATATCATCGCCGGCGCGACCGAACTGTTTTACCTCGGCATCAACGGCATTCGCTCATGGCCGCATGTGCTCGGCGGGTTCATCCTTCCGGCTCTGATCGGCAACACGATCGGCGGCGTCACGCTCGTCGCCGCGCTCGCACACGCGCAGATCGTTGGCGACAAACAACAGACCGGCGAGCGCGAACGTTAGCGCAGCCCCGGTGCTGGAGCATGCGAGGCGGCGGCATGCGATTTCGGCAGCGAAGGCTGTAGCGTCCGCTGTCCTCAGCGGATTTCACGCAAGACCTGGCCACGCGCAGATCGTTGCGCTGAGGACAGCGCACGCTACAGCCCTCCCCCGTGAGCTGCTCAACTCTGGTGCGACCGGGCTCCCGTCTCGCAACGTTCTGTTCAGGTGGACGGTGTCGCTGCGGCGGAAGTCATTCATTCAACCGGAGATAACTTATGGCTCAGCTCGATGGCAAAAAGGTGGCGATCCTCGTCGCAAATTTTTTCGAACAAGTGGAGATGACAAAACCGCGCGGCGCTTGAGGAAGCCGGTGCCCAGGTTAAAATCGTCTCGCCGGACAGCGGCCAAATTCAGGGGATGAATCACGAGAAGCTCGGCGACAAGTTCGACGTCGACCTCGAGCTGAAGAAAGCGCGGCCCGAAGATTTCGACGCGCTCTGATCCCCGGCGGGACGATGAATCCTGACACGCTGCGCTCCACGCCCGAAGCGCTCGAGTTCGCGAAGCATTTCCTCACCGAAGGCAAACCCGTCGCGGCGATCTGCCACGCGGCGTGGGTCCTCATTGATGCCGGCGTCGTCCGCGGCCGCAAGCTGACCTCGTGGCCCGCGATCCAGACCGACGTGAAGAACGCCGGTGGCAACTGGGTCGACGAAGAAGTCGTCGTTGATAATG